>JAUXFG010000024.1 GCA_030620115.1 Candidatus Fermentibacterota bacterium | reverse complement strand
TTGTCATGTCAAGGAAGCGGATATCGGTTCCATGCCGTGTTCAATTGTTTGTATCAGACCTTGTGGTTATTAACCAATCCGCCAGCTGGCGGACTCACGGCATAGGCGAATCAGGATAAGTGAAGCATACACCTCCCTTACTACCAGAACAATCTCAGCCCTTACCACCAATCTGTCAAATTGGATAGGCCCTCTATATGATTATCACATCTTTGATTTTTGATATCCTGCCTGGAAAGAGCTTGTGTAGCCCCCACACTCGCCTGGCGCAATTGCTCTGTCCTCCACCGCGTCTCGAACTGTGTCACTATCGCTGTCGAATCTCTCGCATTCAGCCGATCTCCGGAGGATTGGGTATTCTTCTGCCGAGCATGATATCCACGAATAATGCGGAGTGTGGCTTGTGAGATCCGCAAACAGCACATATCTTAGATTATGACGCACAGTGTTGAGGCCTAGGGCGTTGTCGTGTGATGCACGCCAGACTCCCGGGCTGCTGAGCCGACCGATGGCAACTCTCGAAACCAAGTGGTGGTATCCGGAAACCGAAGAATAACTTGTTCACGCCCCCCTTTTCATCCGGCGCCAAGCGCCGGCCACCAAGCGGTTGCAACGGACGTCCGCTCCTGCGGACGCCCGTGAACCACGAGACGCTGGGCGGCGGGAAGACCTCACAGAGGGAGTACAGCACTTTGATGACAGAACTTCAGTTTGAGTGGGACTCGAACAAGGCTGTTAAGAACCTTGAGAAGCAGTTTTATGCAGAAGCCGAGTGATCCCGACGATTACGAACTGCGTGACGAATACGACCTGGCCAGGATGACTATCGTCGCAAAGGGCAGATATGCGCCTGATCGGCGGGTGGGAGAGAATGTAGTTCTGCTCGCACCAGATGTTGTCCAAGCCTTTCCGACTGACGAGGCTGTAAATGAAGCTTTGCGACTTGTCGTGCGGATAGCGGAGGTCGCAAGCAAATACTCAGCGGAACCTGCGCCGACTTGACATTGCCCTTGATTTGGGGCGATTGAGCTTGCAGTGTGATCGAGCTCTCGAATAGCCCAGTAACAGAAAACGCTGCGTGCCTGCGATCTCAGAGGTGATTTCCCGGGGTGAAGGATATCTTCCACACGAACATCGAACAGATCAGCAGCCCGTTCCGCAGCCACGCGCAGATCGAAGCCTTCTTTCTTGAGCCGCGTCTTCCGTTCCAGCTGTTCTTCCGCCATCCTTAGCCCGGACTTCTCACCGGCTTTCGAAGCCTGTCCTGAGCCTGCCGAAGGGCGAAGCCGCCGAGATGGTTCTGAATGTCCCGCACCCAAGGCTTTGGGTGCGGGACGACTGAGGACCCCGGCTCTGCCAGGGCGTAGCCTGGCTCCCGTCTATGTATGACAACGCCGTGACAAGCCACCGTGGCGACCTATCCCGGCGAAGCTCGAAGAACGGAGACGGAAGCCCGGAGACGTATCCTCTGTCCCGCGTCAGATGCGGGATGCTGAGCGTCAAGTATCAGGAGACCGGCGGAGTCCGCCAGCTGGCGGAAAGCAGACACTGGCATATCGTCCCTCCCGGCAGGAATCTGGTGAGAAATGCGGGCTAAAGGCTGCTCACGCGTGCCCCCTGACCTTCTACCTTACCAATTGATCTTTTGTCATTGCTAACGTCAAGAACGTTAGGTATCTTAACGCCATGAACGTTATAGAGATCAACAAACAGCTCTCCATTGGCGGCTTCGATGAGAGGCTTTTCCCCCATATAGAAGACTTGAAGACTGTACCCTATGTGTTCAAGATCGACTTCGGTCTCGACGTCTTACCGATGGAGCCAGGTATTGTTCTGATTCGAGGAGCACGTCAGTACGGAAAAAGTACCTGGCTTGAACAGCAATTGCTCCAGACCGTCCGTGAATTCGGACCGGGCAGTGCCTACTACCTGAACGGCGATGAGATCGTAAACGAAAGAGCGCTGCAGAATGCCATTCGTGAGCTCTTGCCGCTCTTCGGCACTGATGCCAGGGTACAGCGAATCTTCATTGACGAGATTACCGCGGTTCGTAACTGGCAACGAGTACTGAAAGGGCTAGTTGACGCCGGCGAATTGCGAGGCGTGCTTGTCGTCACCACAGGATCGAAGGCGTCTGATTTGCGCCGTGGCGGTGAACGACTCCCAGGCCGTAAGGGGCGCTTGAGTCGAACAACCTATCTGTTCACACCAGTCTCATACCGCGAGTTCCGAAGGGTTTGCGGCCAAAGGCTCGGCGAGAAAACCCTTCATGCTTACTTGCTGACAGGCGGTTCACCAATCGCCTGCGCACACATTGCTCAGGGTCGGCTGCCCGAATATGTCGTCGAGGCTGTGAAGGACTGGATCTATGGTGAGTGTGCATACGTAGGACGTCAACGATCGTCTCTGCTCGCAGTGATGGAATGCCTGATTCGGTATGGAGGTGCGCCGTTGGGGCAGGCGAAGCTCGCCCGGGAGGCTGGGTTGGCAAACAACACGGTGGCGTCGGGATATATCCAACTACTTGCAGACTTGATGTGTGTCTCTTCCAGCTTCGCCTGGGATCCGTCGCGCAAGATCAAGCTGCGGAGGAAGCCCTGCAAGTACCACTTCTGCAATACGTTGGTGGCACTTGCCTGGCATCCGGCCACGATCAGAACGGTGGCTGACTTTGAGTGTCTTTCTCCGGATTTGAAGGGTATGTGGTATGAATGGGCAGTTGCCCAGGAGCTGTGGCGACAGGCGGCGTTGACAGGCGTCGAGTTTCCTGAAGAAATGTCTCACTGGCAGAGCGACAAACACGAAATCGATTTCGTAATTGACGGCAAGCGGTTCCTTGAAGTCAAGTCGGGCAGGACAACGCCTATCGAATTTGCCTGGTTCAGGAAGGCCTTTCCCAAGGCGAGCCTTGAGGTGATCAGCCGAACAGGATATCGGACCGGTGGCGTAGTGGCAATCACCCTCGAAGAGTTCCTGCTGCAAGGAGGTGTGCGGAAAGGGGACTGAACAAGTTCCGGAGGAGGCATGGAGCACAGTGACGCACAGATTTGCTTCTGATCCATTATGCCGCTTCACCTTCTGGCATCTGCAACTCAGTACGCAAGCGGCTCTCATTTCTTCAAAACGCTCATTGAGTATGGACGCGGGGCAATCCCTTTGCCATACAAGGTGAAACCCGCCCCTAAACGAGTAAACTGTTACTTATCCACTGGAGGGCCATCCGCCGGTTGTCGGATCTTCGATGCTCTGTCATGGCCGCCGTTGGTGCCGATACTGGCCTCCTCGATCCGCCAGCTGGCGGATCGAGGAGGCCGATGAAGTCCGCCAGCTGGCGGAAAGCAGGCAGTGCCATATCGGCTGTTGCAGCCGAAAGTTGGTGAGAAGTTCGGGCTACCCCGGATTATCATATCTCTTGACTATCATCTCAAATATGGCTATTTCAAATTGGCCTTTAACTCCAGCTCTGGAGCTGAGGTAAGAAATGATACAGGTTGGCATCGTCACACCTCCCAGGAAGACGGGGTTCTCGATTGGTATCTTCTCTCGGGATAGAGTGCCGGGCACCAAGAAGAGGAACGCAGTCCTCAAGGCCCTCTTGGAAGAGAGAGAGCGGATGGTGAGATTCTGGGATACCTCCGCCCTTGTCACCCTCCTTGTTGACGAAAGCCAAACGGACTACAGCCTTGGGTCTTTGGTTGAAGACCAAGAGATGCTCGTCTGGTGCCTAATCAGAGTCGAGGTGATGAGCGCGCTGTGTTGTTGTAACAGAGAAGGTGTCTTGGCCGACGTAGATTTCCGACATGCCAAAGCCCGCCTTACTACAATCCTCGAGAATGTTTACGAAATCAAAGCGATCGAGGCCGTAAGGGATAGGGCTTGCCGGCTTCTCGAGGTCCATCCGCTCCGTGTGCCGCTGACACATCCCCGCACCCTGGAGGCTATGTGATGCGATGGCTACTCATGGTCCTGCTGATGCCGCTGACCTCTCACACAACGACCCTCTCCGTCCTGTTCTTGGGGAATAGTCACACCTACGTGAATGACCTCCCTGGCTTGACCGCCAGCATGGCGCTCGGCACTCAGGACACACTCTTGTATGAGGCCCACACCCCGGGCGGTTGGACGCTGGCTTACCCGCCCAATGCACACCTCTACAGCGAGACATCCCTCTCGCTGATCGCCCAGGGGGGATGGGACTACGTTATCCTCCAGGAGCAAAGCCAGATTCCGGTAATCGAGTACGTCCGCGAGAATTACATGTACCCCGGCATCCGCACCCTCGACTCGCTTTCGCGTGCGCCCGCTCCCTGCACCAGGACTTTCCTCTACATGACCTGGGGTCACAACCAGGGCGGTGTGGAATGGTTTGACGGCTATGCCAGCCCTGACTTCTCGGGCTATGCCGAGATGCAGGACTCGGTGACGGTGGCCTACATGAGGATCGCGGATGAACTCGACGTGCCTGTGGCGCCGGTGGGTGTTGCGTGGAAGTTATCCATCCAGAGCGGCGACCCAGTGGAGCTGTTCAACTCCGATGGCTACCACGCGAGTCTCGCGGGGACGTATCTGGCTGCGTGTGTGTTCTACGCCACATTGTTCCAGAAGAGCCCTGTAGAGGCATGGTTCCCATATGGGCTCTCCGCTGCTGATGCTGCATGGCTGCAGACCATCGCTGCGCAGACGGTACTCGACGATCCGGCCCAGTGGCACATCGGCTCCCTGCAGATCGAGCCCTTTGAGTACGTGCTCGAGATCGGCAACCATCGCTATGTCCAGCCGATTGGGCTATCTGCATGGAGATGCCCGACCGGACGAAATCCGGGACCCGTCTCGAGACAGCTCTGGACAGGCTTGATTGGCGAGGACTAAGCTGCCGCACTCAATCCCATCGATGCACTGCGGCACGAGTGAGGTGCCACGCTTTCGCAGGACCGGTCGCTGAGAGCTGAAAGTAGGGGCACGGCATGCCGTGCCCCTACAGCGATCTATTCTACAAACTACGTTCAGGGGATATGCGGGCGTAGCCCGCCCTAAGGCTTGCGACCGAAGCTAGTCGAAGGCGTATCCTCTGTCCTGTGTCCACCGCGGGATTGGAGCAGGAGGCTGGTGGGAAATCCTGGCTAGAATCGTCCAAACTTGAAGGTGATTCCCATGGAGAACCCTGCGATATCACTATTCTCGAGCGCCGGCAAGTCGACGTCTTTGACAAATCGGTAGCTCGCGCCGATACCAATCCGAAACGGTCTTGCAACATTCAACAGGAAATCAATGCCGGGTTCAACGATGAAAAAGGCATCCCCATCAAGACAGTCGTCGCCGGAGTCTGAATGCCAATCATCCTCGACATAGCAGACCCCGCCGGCTCCAATCAATGTTTGAACGGCGACATGAACCAGCTTATGCGAATTGTGAACAAACCCCAGTTCCATTCCTCCATAGCCTAACTCTAGACAGTAGTCCCTGCCCGGCAGTCCCCCGATCTCCGTCGGATCTATATCATAATTCTGACTTGCGAGACCATAACCCGCACCACCGATCACAAGACTGTGGTTGATGATCCAGCCTCCCCTGAATCCCACCAGGACACCGAACTCATCCCTGATCTCCGTGCACTTCACCACAAGCCCACCAAATCCACCATTCTCGATTTCCCCGTGCAAGAGCGTCTGCTCTTCTGAGGCACTAGTTGGGGTTGTCACGATATTCAGAGCCAATAGCAATACCAATACCGACATAATCTGTCTCCCCTTTCCCAAGATGCATGGCATTCCCGGGCAACCGAACCCAGCATCTGAAGGTCCGTTGCTACCCTCCTACATATCATCATAAATAACACCGGTTGGCAACTCATCTGTCACCGGGAATGGACAGCTGTCCCGCGGGGCAACGAATTCGGGCTCGTGAATATCGCAGCATTCAGCGGTAGCTTCTCAATAAGTCCATGCGATATTGGAGAAATCCCCCTCAATCCCCCTTTGCAAAAGGGGGAGACGTTTGGATGCACGGACTTATTGAGAAGCTACATTCACCGGATCTCAGATCTTGGTTTTGAGAGACTTGATTCGAGCATCTACACTTCTTGCGTAGTCCCGGCTACTGCGCAGGACTACCGACAGAGTTGTCCGACTGACCTCTGATTATGATCTCTGATCCGCCAGCCGGCGGATTGCGGCCAGAGGCAGCCTTAGGGAGGAATAGCTCGAACCTTGACAGTTGGCAGGTTGCCACCTATCACAGGCGGTTTGACCGCAGCCTCCTTTTATCAAGAAGCAACACAAGGAAAGGTGAGCCCAAACGGTGAACTCTGAACCTGTGAACGCCTACTACCAGGGGAGTCTGGTTCTCTACAAGGATCATCCTGCAAGGATCATGCATCTTCGAGATAAGCTGGAGATAGAAGTCCTTGGTACACACAAGAAACTGCGCGTGCGCCCGAAGGATGTGATGCTTCTCCATCCGGGCCCTGTAGGAAGCAGTGAGATGCCGGCAACGCCTGCGGGTGAGATTGAGGTTGCATGGGAGATCCTCTCCGGTCGGACCACCTCATTGGAAGAACTCGCGGAACTCATCTATGGAATCTTCTCGCCGGCTACTGCGTGGGCCACATGGCAGGTAGTCAGTGAGGGCATCTACTTCGAAGGCGTTCCAGAGAGAATCGTCGTGCATGAGGAGCAGGAAGTTCTCCAAAAGGTCAAGGCAAGGGAAACGCTGGCCGCAGAGAAACAGGCATGGAAGGCATTTCTAGATCGTGTGCGTTCCAGACAGGTCGCTTCTGATGACGGCCGCTATCTCAAGGATGTTGGGGCGCTGGCGTTGGGGCAGCACACGAAAAGTCGGGTCTTGCGCGCTCTCGGCCGTGCAGAAAACCCGGAGAACGCCCACAGTTTGCTCTTGTCTCTCGGTGTATGGGATCATTCCAGGAACCCCTATCCATGCCGTTTTGGCGTCATCACCACGCCACCGACCCTGAAAATCCTTGCACCACCAGAAGAAGAACGGATCGACCTCACGCACCTCGCCGCATACGCCATCGATGACGAGGATGCTGAAACTCCCGACGACGCCTTAAGCCTTGAGGGCGATCGTCTCTGGGTTCACATAGCCGATGTGGCTGCGTCCATATTGCCGGACAGCGCCACTGATTTGGACGCACGTGGACGAGGGGCCAGTCTCTACCTGCCTGAACGCATTATCCCTATGCTTCATGAGAGCGCTATCTCGGCGTATGGCCTTGGCATGGGCCAGGTCTCCACTGCGCTCTCCTTTGGTTTGGACTTCGGCACAGATGGGCAAATCATTGGCGTCGAGATCGCACCTAGCATGGTGCGCGTTGCGCGCCACACATATAGTGAGATCGAATCGCGCCTCGATGAGGAGCCATTCAATCGACTCTATCATATGGCACGCCTGTACGAGGCTCGCCGACGCAGTGATGGTGGCGTCTTCATCGAGCTACCCGAGGCAAAGGTTTCGGTTCGGGAAAACGAGGTTTTTGTGACCCCCATTGTGCCGCAAAGGAGCAGACTTCTGGTACGTGAGGCAATGATAATGACGGGGGAAGCGGTGGCAGCCTTTGCGGTCAAACGAGGCATTCCCCTCCCCTTCGCAACCCAGGAATCCCTTGAGGTCAAGGATTGGCCGGAGAGCTTGTCCGGCATGTATGCGTGCATGCGCAGTCTCAGACCTCGGCAGTATAGAGGCGAACCGCGGCGTCATGCGGGTCTCGGGCTATCGGCATACGTGCAGGTCACCAGCCCGCTACGCCGGTACCTGGATCTGGTGGCTCACCAGCAGCTCCGGGCATACCTCCGTGGTGATAAGCTCATGGGAATCCAAGAAATGCTTGAAAGGGTGGGCTCTGCGGAAGCAGTGGTGGGAAGCCTGCGCAGGGTCGATTCTCGTTCACGCAAACATTGGATCCTGGCATATCTCCAGCAACACGGGAAGTGGGACGGGATCGGTGTCTTGGTCGACAAGCGAGGACATAATGGCACCGCGCTATTGCCTGCTTTGGCACTGCAAACGCAGATCCATCTGCCCGTTGATGTACCACTTGATTCGTCGCTCCACATTTCCCTGACCAGCGTCAACCTACCTCATCTCGAAGCGCATTTCATGATCACGGAATAACCCGGGCTAGCGGAGGCGAGACCCCGACCTCCCAAGAGCTTGCTCCCCGGCACGCGAGGAGAAATCAGCCTCAGGTGAAGCTGCTGTTTGGGCTGCAAGAACCGGCGGATGAAGCCGCCACCACCGAAATGAGGGGTTCCGAATCCTCCGAATGGCATTTGGGGCATTCCGCAACATCCGACCGACTCGAAAACGATCGCAGCAACACAAACTGGTGATCACACATTCCGCATTTGTATTCGTAAAGTGGCATCGCGTCCTCCAAAACCTCGCGAAAAGAGATCACCCATCGGATCTCGTTTCTCTTCTCATGATTGAGCAATTCTCTTTATCTAGGTTAAGCGATTCAATCGACAATGTCAAGCTCGGGCGAGCCAATGCTCATCGCCAGGGCACCAGATGTGGGCTCATCAAGCGTGCTGCAGGCTAGTCTTGGTCCGAACCACTCAATCCCAGTCGTTCCAGCTTCCTGTACAATGTTGACGGATCGATTCCCAAGATCTGAGCTGTCTTCTTCTTATGCCAGCCGGTTCTTTCAAGAACGGTGATGATGTGGCGCTTCTCCAAATCTTGGAGGGTCATGTCCTCGTCAAGACGAGCTCCGTCCAATAATGGCGCCAGAGGATTGCGGAGGAAATCGGGAAGCTCATCGGGGCCAATGACATCATTCTCCGCCAGCGTGAGACATCGCTGGACCACATTCTCCAGCTCCCGAACATTCCCCGGCCAGCAATAATCCATCAGAATCTTCATGGCTTCGCCGCTGAAGTCTCGAGAACGAAGATCGGCGCGCTTGACATATTTCTGGATGAAATGAGCAATAAGAATCGGAATATCATCCCGCCTTAGGCGTAACGGAGGGATTTCCAAGGGGATAACGTTGACCCGGTAAAAAAGATCAACACGGAATCTCCCTTCCTTGACTCTCTGACCAAGATCGACATTGGTCGCTGCAATGATCCTCACATTGATCTTCCTTGGCCTAGTTCCACCGACCGGCACGATTTCCCGCTCTTCCAGCGCGCGCAGCAATTTCACCTGCGTAGTGGGCGCCATTTCCGCGATCTCATCCATGAAGAATGTTCCACTGTCTGCATAGACGAGCATCCCTTCCTTGTCTTTGACTGCTCCAGTGAACGAACCACGCACATGCCCAAAAAGCTCACTCTCAAGGAGGGACTCCGGCAAGGCACCACAGTTGATCGATACAAAACGATTGTTCGCTCTCTTGCTATTGGCGTGAATAGCGCGTGCAAAAAGCTCCTTGCCGGTTCCGCTTTCTCCGGTCAGCAGTATTGTCGCATCGCTGGTGGCCACCTTTCCCACCATTCGAAACACCGCATTTATGGCCTCACTTTGGCCAATAATGCCCCTGAAATCACAAACCTCGCCCTGCCCCTCAGGCGAGCTGGACTGCTCGGCGCGCTTGACGGTGAGAGCTCTCGAAAGTGCTTCAAAAAGATCGACACGGGTAAACGGTTTCCGAAGATACCCGAATGCACCGAGTTTGATCGCTTCCACTGCTGAGTCCATCGAAGCATGGGCCGTCATGATGATGACTTTCAAAGAATCATCGCGCTCTCGTGCCTGGCGGACGAGTTCGAGCCCATCCATCCCCGGCATGAGGATGTCCGTGATCATCACCGAAATGTCACGCTCTTCAAGCATACTGATGGCCTCATCACCATCCGCGGCCACACTTACTTCGTAGCCTGCCCTGTGCAGCAGACGCCCATACGTCTCCCGGATCCCTGGCTCATCATCCACAAGCAAGATGTGTGCTTCAGACATCTCCCCAACTAGGTTCGTTTTCTTGGCGCACGGATCTGCCGCAGAATTCATCAACTTCGTTTTCGCATCTCCGGCATCTCACTCCTGATCTTGAGCGCAAGATTGCCCGGGCTTGTCGCATGGTTGAGCGCTTCCTCGTAGTGAATGAGGCCGTCTTTGTAGAGCAGGATCAAGGCCTGATCGTAGGTCTGCATCCCGTAATGCATTGAACCCTGTTCCATGGCATCCTTGATCGCCTCCATTTTTTCTTCCTTGAGCAGCAGCTCACGTATGGTGGGCGTGGAGACCATGACTTCCACGGCCGGCACCCTGCCAGCCCCGTCGGCCCTCGGAAGAAGGCGTAACCCGAGCACACCCTTGAGACATGCCGACAGATCGACTCGGACCTGTTGGTGTTGGTGCGAGGGAAAGAAATTCACAATTCTGTTGATCGTCTGCACGGAATCCGTGGTGTGGAGCGTGCTGAAAACGAGATGACCAGTCGTGGCCGCCTGAATCACGGATTCAACAGTTTCTACATCCCTCATCTCGCCCACAAGTATTACATCAGGATCCTGTCTGACGACGTACTTCAGCGCGCTTGCAAAATTCCTTGTATCCTCGCCGATTTCTCGCTGGCTTATTATGCTTTTATTATCTCTATGAAGAAATTCAATAGGATCTTCTATCGTAACAACATGACATCTTCTTACTGAGTTGATGTGCTGGATCATTGCGGCCAATGTCGTCGACTTGCCGCTACCGGTGGTTCCCGTCACGAGAATAAGACCTCGCGGCTGTTCGGCCAGATCCCTGATCACCGGAGGAAGATTCAGCCCCTCGAAGGTGAGTTCCATGCTGGAGGGTATATACCGAATTGAAACGGCATAAGTGCCGCGTTGCTTGAAGATGTTCGTCCTGAACCTGCCGAGTCCCGGAACGCTGTAGGCGACATCGATTTCGATGCCCTTCTCGAGAAGCTCTCGCTTGGCGTCCGGCAGCAGGGACATGGCAATCTGCTCGACCTCCGAGGGACTCAAACGATTCCCTTCGATCAGCACAAGCTGTCCATTGATGCGAAGCACCGGCGGCGCCCCAACTTTGAAGTGGAGGTCAGAAGCGTCCTCGTCGACGAGTCTCCTTAGATATGTATTGACGTTCAGTTCCACAGCCCAGCCCTCCCTTCCTATCCTGTGGTACAGGCCTGAAGTGGAATCCAAATGCGGAAGGTGGTTCCATACTCAGTCTCTCCGAGCTTCACGTCCCCTCCGTGGCCTTCCACGATTCGTTTCACCACGGCAAGGCCCATCCCGGTCCCTCTGGCCTTGGTCGAATAGAATGGATCAAAGACTCTCTCCCGCAACTCGTGGGGAATACCAGGCCCATCGTCCTCAATCATGATCTCAACTCCTTCCACGGCATCCCTCGAAGCATATCGAGCTTCGACATCAATCCTTCCTTGCTGTGGAAACGCCTCCAGCGCGTTCAAGACAAGATTGACCAACACCTGCCGCACCTGCCCCAGGTCAGCCGAAAGCAGAAGGTCATGGGGTCTCCATTGGGCATGCAGAGCAATCTTCGATCCCAGTAGTTCGCCATACCGTGCACGAATTACCGATCCCACCTCTTCCCAAAGGTTCTCGAATGGAAACATAGTACATCTTGGCACATCCAATCTACTCAAGTCAAGGAAGTTCTCAACAATGGCACTGAGTCGTTGTGTTTCTCTCACCATGAATCCCGTGACTTCCTCAAGTTCTTCATTGTCGAAAATCATGTCCTTCAAGAGCTCTACGGCTCCTGTGATGCACGACAAGGGATTCCTGATCTCATGGGCCATACCAGCCGCCAGCTGCGCGATCACTGACATGCGATCCGCATGACGCGCACGCTCCTCAAGTCTCTTGGCCTCGGAAAGATTCACAAACGTTGCCAGTACACCCCACATTCTTCCCCTATGATCGTTGAGGATGGACGTTGATATGCCAAGGGGAAGCTGATCGCCATCCGGCATGGTGAACAAAATCTCCTGTCTTGAGATGGGTTGGGCTGCCTCCAAGGATTCCCGCAGAATATTGATCCCAGGCACGACGAACACTCTCTCTACGGGGCTGCCGCGAACGTGCTGAGGTTCAACTCCCAGAAGCCCTCCACCAATTCTGTTGAGGTATTGAACCGAACCATCGAGGTCAATGATCACCGTCCCGGCATTGAAGCTTTCGAGGAGTTCAACATTCAGCAGCATGAGCCTGCTTCCTCGCAACGACAAGTACCCTGAAAGGAACGCAGTGAGTACAAGAAACGAGAGCACCGCCACGAAACCAAAGAAGCTGCCCTGCTCTGCCGGTCTTCCGGCGCAGAGCTCCCACCACCGCAAGGTATCACCGAGATGTACGAGACCCAAAAGAGCCACACTGGCGACGGAAACTCCTAGACCGACAACCGTCGAGAGCATGACCGCGGATCCAGCTATTGCTATCATATACAAGATCACGAACTGGCTCTCCGCCCCGCCCGTCGATCCGACGATGAGGGTCGCCGCGGCAAGATCCATGGAGAGCCCGAACGTGGTGAGTTGCTTCTTTCGGGATGTGAGAAACGTGGCTGCCAGAAAAACAAGTGTCACGCCGAGATAGGACCAGAGCATGAATCCCACCCAATCAGCAGGATCGCTTCCTTTCAAACCTGCGCATCGCCACAGGCTCGGCAGTGTCATGAAACTGGTCACAAGCAGAACCGCGAGAGAGACTCTTCCTATGGCGAAAATCACACAACGTCGGGACACTTCACGTCTGCTCACGTGGATCTCTTCGATCAGTCTACCGCCCGAACGGCGACCCCCTGGCCATGCGACTCCATGGAATCTCAGCTTGAACACTATGCTACTCCGTGAAGGAACGCCCCGGATCCGGTACGGGCTTCAGAGTTCGAAGTCCGACACAAGACTGACCCGTATCTCTCACCGAGTATCTACTGCAATCCCGTGGCGGACGCAGGCCCGTTTCGCGACGAGACCCGGTGAGGAGTCCGGGTTGAGGCAAGGGATCTCATTACGCAGAAACCCTCTCACGCTTGGCACATGACTGTTCGGCGCGTGAGGATTCGGCTCCTGACGGGGATCCCTTTTCAGTTAAGGAAATATCGAGTTCAGTGAGAGCACATGGCCAATATTACACACAACCCAGCACTCAGAATGCTGAGTGTTGGGCGTCACGGCCCTCCGTCAGCGATGCGGGATAGGGCGTCTATTGCCCTGAGATCATCTGAGGTAGATTGAACAAAGGCAAATACATCGCAATCACGATGAAACCGATGACCACGCCCAAAAACACCATCAGTAAAGGTTCGATCATGGCAGTCAAACCGTCCACCGCAGCATCAACTTCGTCCTCATAGAAATCGGCAACCTTGACCAGCATATCGGAGAGCTCGCCCGTTTCCTCACCCACCGCGATCATCTGTGTCACCATGGGGGGAAAAACATCCATCCTCTCCAAGGGAGCCGAAATCGTTGCGCCCTCCTTGATGCTGACCCTGGCCTTCATAGTCGCACGTTCGATAACCTTGTTCCCCGCGGTCTGTGCCACCACCTCCATCGCCTCCAAGACAGGCACACCGCTGGAAAGAAGTATGCCGAATGTGCGAGTAAACCGCGCAATTGCAGTCTTTCGTATGAGCGGCCCGAATACGGGCAGATCCAGCAAGAAGGCGTCGACCTTCATGGCGCCCGATTCAGTGCTCCTCCACCGTTTCAGGAGGATGATCATGACTACCACCAGCGCGATGATAACCAGCATGTACCGCTGCATCACGGCACTCAAGAACATCAAGAAACGAGTAGGCCCGGGGAGCTGCGCACCAAATCCTTCGTAGAGCTTGGCGAACACAGGAATCCCGAACGTAATCAATCCGACGGTGATCAGGAGAGCAATGATCAGGACCGTAGTTGGATACGCCATGGCGCCCTTCACCTTACGACGGAGTGCCTCCATCTTCTCAAGGTACGCCGCCAGACGGAGCAGGATCACATCCAGGGCGCCGCCCGTCTCTCCTGCACGCACCAGATCAGAATACAGCCTGTTGAAGACCGCAGGATGCTTTGAGAGGGCCTGAGATAATGGAAGCCCTACTTCCACATCCGTCCGCACCTTGCGAAGCGTGGCGCGAAGCGCTTCACTCTCCGTCTGATTGGACAAGATGTCCAGGCTCTGAAGCAAGGGCAGCCCGGCATTCACCATGGTCGCGAATTGGCGGGAGAAGATCGTCAGATCCTTGATCTTGACTCTCTTTCGGAAAGCGAGAAGAGAACCGAGATCGCCGCGCTCCTTCCTTTGTTTTACCGAGGTAATGATGAAACCCCTCGACCTCATCATCGCAATGACCGCTGCACGACTCCGCGCCTCCACCGTACCGCTGACGGGGCCCCCATTGGAGTCCCGACCTTCATAAGTATAAAATGGCACAGTCCGCCCCCCTGAATCCTATAATGATTTCGCCATGAGAAGCTGCAGATCTTTGATATTCTGGCTATGCAGCATAGCCTTCTCGTGCGAGATCGTTCCTCTCTTGTAGAGATCAGCCAGCGCACGATTCATCGTCTGCATCTTTTCCCGGGCGCCCGTTTGCAGAACACTATAGAGCTGCTCGATCTTGGCTTCACGGATCAGATTGCGTACCGCAGGAGTGACAACCATAATCTCACATGCGAGTACCCTGCCGGGCCCATCATCCCGTCCCAGCAACTGCTGCACGAATACATACTGCAGCACGAATGAGAGCTGAACTCGTGCCTGCTGTTGTTGAAAGGGAGGAAAGACGTCTACGATACGATTCACCGATTGGGCGGCATCCGTCGTATGGAGCGTGGCGAAGACCAGATGGCCGGTTTCCGCAGCCATCAGCGCGGCCTCGATTGTCTCGTGATCCCTCATCTCTCCAATGAGTATCACATCCGGATCTTGTCGCAAAACATACTTGAGCGCTGCTTTGAAGGACATCGTGTCGTCGCCGACTTCACGCTGGGTGATGTATGCCTGCTTGTGGTGATGCAAGTACTCAATAGGATCCTCAATGCTCACTATGTGGCAGCTTTTCGTGGAGTTGATCTGATCCACCATGCAGGCGAGCGTCGTGCTCTTGCCATGACCGGTGGGACCGCAGACCAGGACCAATCCTTTGGGAACAACTGCCGCATCCCGGGCCGCAAGGGGCAAACCAAGCTCTTCAAATGAGGGGATCTGGAACGGAATGTTCCTCATGGCAACACCGATAGTGCCGCGTTGTCGGAACACATTGACTCGAACACGGCAGAGCCCTCTGACTCCATAGGAGAGATCCAGCTCTCCGGCCGCCTCAAATCGCTTGATCTGCGAATCATTGAGAATGCCATAGGCCAATCGCTGGCATGATTCCGGATCGAGCTTCCCATACTCTCTCAGCGGATAGAGCTCACCATCCACCCGGATCAGAGGAGCAGTCCCCACGCCAATGTGGAGATCCGATGCATTCTTCTCCACCATCACCTGGAGAAGGTCGTGTATCGTGGTCACAAGCTGCCTCCCAACGCAGTTATCCCTCTTCGGGTCTCCTAATGCACGGCTGCTGGCTCACAATCGGGGGATCTTCCAGGATGAACAGATCGTCGATCCACATCGTATCAGGCGTCGCGCCGACGAATTCCAGTGTAAGGGAAAAAATGGATGTGTCGGGCGCTACAGGAAGCGGAATTTCCTCTCGCCACCAGCCTGGCACCCTGTCAAGATCGATATCCTTGGAGAAAGTCGCACGCCGCGCGCCGCCGGACACGAAGGTTGCCTTCAGAGCGCTGCCCGGGCCGGCACCCTCCCCGGATTTGACATAGCATCCAAGGGTGTAGCGCTGGCCCGAGACCAAGAGGCCAATCTGAGCCTCCCATAAGAAATTCATGCCAGGAATCGCCGCCAGCGACCATCTCCCCCAATGTCCATCCTCATACGCAAAAGTCGAATCAGGTCGCCCCCCCTCTCCCCATCCCCTCCAGCAGCTCTGGGAGAGATCCATCACCGCCGCTTCAGGTTCGAGACTTGCCCCAAGAACCTTGTTTGCGGGGCTATAGCAGATCGCTTCCCACGGAAGAGCCACTTCCTCGGGTTTGATCCCATATTGTTGAAGATCAAAATAGAGGTGATAGACAATCTCTTCTTCCGGCACCCACCGTCCTGCCACAACCCATGAGAGCCAACCTCGAGCTCTGCTGATGGCCCCGTAATCCGGAGA
Organism: Candidatus Fermentibacterota bacterium; assembly: GCA_030620115.1. Classification (GTDB taxonomy): domain Bacteria; phylum JAFGKV01; class JAFGKV01; order JAFGKV01; family JAFGKV01; genus JAUXFG01. The sequence continues at coordinate 19,546 of JAUXFG010000024.1, read as the reverse complement.
CTGTTCGAACAAATATGATACGGGCTCCCCGAAAGCACTCCCTTCCTCAGGCTCACGGAAAAGACGTATGGAACCAATGTCAAAGGCTCCGATCTCACCAAGGTTCAAGAGATTATCGGTGAAATCCACCCATGTGGTCACAGGATAATCCTCTTTGGCGGATTTGCCATTGGTCAGATGCACTGAGATTCGATAGTGCGGAGGGCCCAGCATTCCCCCGTCCCACCACTGTGCTTCCTGGGCATCAATGCGGGGAAGGGAACAGAGGAAAAGAATCAGCGCCGTCCCGAGTAATCTCCTGCTCATATTCGTCGAAGACCTGTGGCCATAGTCTCTTGATGATCCATCATGACGTCATGCTCCTCTCTCTCCTGCCCTGGAACCTTGAAAATCGGCGTCTCATCGACGGTGACAGTAAGTACTTCATCGAGCGTCGTCAATCCTTGCATCGCAAAATGGAGGGCATTCTCTCGCAGGCTTTGCATACCTTGAGCCCGGGCGACCTCCCGGATCTCCTGACTGCTCCTTCTGTTCACAATAAGATCCTGGATCTCCGGCGTGATGAGCATTACCTCGAGCACAGCCATCCGGCCTTTGTATCCGGTTCCTCCGCATCGTTTGCAGCCGACACCGGTATAGAACGTCGCCTCATGGGGTTTCAGGTCAAGCCTGCTCAGGGTCTCTTCATCTGCCTCAATAGGCTCAGCGCACCGTGGGCATATTTTCCTCACTAGGCGTTGTGCGGCAATGAGCACAGTAGATGAGGCCACAAGAAAGGGTTCAACCCCCATGTCGATCATTCGTGTGGTGGCCGACGGCGCATCATTCGTGTGCAGCGTGGAGAGCACCAAATGCCCGGTCAATGCCGCTTTCACCGCGATCTCGGCGGTTTCGGTGTCTCTCATCTCCCCCAGCATGATGATGTCAGGATCCTGGCGCAAGATACTCCGCAAGCCGGCGGCGAAAGTAAGACCTATGTTCGCACGCACATGCACCTGGTTGATTCCGTCAAGCTCGTACTCCACGGGATCCTCTATAGTAACCAGGTTTTTCTCTCGACTTTTGATGTGCATCAACGCGGCGTAGAGCGTCGTCGTCTTCCCGCTCCCCGTGGGGCCGGTAAGCAAGATGATACCATGCGGCTTCGCAAGCGCGTATCTGAACTTGTCTAGACTATCATCATCCCAGCCCAACTTATCGAGACTCGTCACCACGGCCGCCTTGTCCAGAACACGGAGGACGACTTTCTCACCATTCGCCAAGGGAAGTGTCGAAACGCGGAAGTCTATTTCCCGTCCCTGATATCTGACCCGTGTCCGGCCATCCTGGGGCAAGCGCCTCTCTGCGATGTTCAGCTTTGACATCACCTTGACTCTCGAAACAAGCGCGGCATGAATTGAACGTGGGGGACTCGCAACCTCACGTAGCCGTCCGTCTACCCGATAGCGCACACATACCCTGGTCTCCTCCGGTTCGATATGGATATCGGAAGCCCCTTCCTTCACCGCGTTGAGCAATAAGGTATCCACAAGCCGGACCAGAGGGGCATCATTGGCTTCATCCTGCAGTTTCTTGAGATCATCCGAATCTTCGTCGGTCTTCACCATCTCCAACCGCTCGTCTTCGACTTCGCCCACAAGACCATCAATGGCGGCTTGCCCGCCGCCATAGTACTTCTCAATCGCGGAAATGATGTCGCTCTCGGTACTCACGATCGCCTCGATATCACATCCGGTGAGAAACTTCAGATCATCGATGGCAAAGATGTTGAGCGGATCGCTCATGACCACGGTCAAGGTATTGCCTACCTTTGATAGCGGCATAAGGTGGTACTGACGTGCGGTACTCTCGGGGACTAGCTGGACGATGTTGTGGTCGATGTTGTAGGACCGAAGCTTGATATGGGGCACGCCAAGCTGCTCGCCGAGAGCAACAACGATGTCTTCCTCAGTGACATATTGGAGCTCAATCAAAGCCTGCGGGAGACTTGTTCCCTTCTTTCGTTGATATCGAAGGGAGTCCCGCAGTTGCTCGTCGGTAATGATATTCTCGCGAACGAGTACATCACCAAGCCGCTCTCTTAGCACCTCCGCCATCTGTCAATTCTCCGCAGCTTACTTCTTGAAGCTTATGCTGAGCCTCATCCTGGTGGCCACCGGCCGCCCTCCCTGGGTTGCCGGCTTGAAATCTGATTTCTTGATCGCCTCAATGGCGGCCTCATTGCACCCACCAAGAAGACCGTTCCCTATGATCTTGAAATCCCGGGATGTACCGTCAGCGGCAACCTCGAACTCGACAGTCACCACTCCCTCTATGCCGGCCTGCTCCGCCATCCGAGGATATGGGGGAGGCTGAAGCTTCACCAACTCTGCCCTGGTTGCCTGCAGGCGTTCCTGAGCCAGCTTCTCCTCTGCCGCACGGATCGAATCCTCTCTTTCTTTCTGCTCCTTTATCCGCAAGAGCGCCCGGGCCTCAGCTTCCTGCCTTTTTCCATCCAGCAGCCCTGCCCGGGTCTGCCCAATCAACTCGAACCCTTGTTCCGCTTGGGTGTTCCCCTCTTCTATATTGCCTGCATCTGCCTGTTCACGTGCCGATGTCACCGCGCTCTGCAAGCGGTGGAATAAACGTCCCGCATACTGAACCGCTCCGTCTCCGGAGAGCACAGCCAGACTCTCCTCGAGTTCAGAGACATTGGCCTGAAGGAGACTCAAAGCCTGATCTCGATTGGCTCGAGCTTGATCCTCCCGGCGTTGGATCCTCTGGCTCGTGGTTATGGCGGCGGCAATGCGCTCCAACCCCGCAGCGGCCGAGGTCTTTGCCTGTTCGGACAATCCCTGTTCCCTTGCATCTATCGCCTGATCCAAATGGGCCTTCGCCTGTTGAAAATCATTAGGAGACCAGGCAGCGGCTTGCAACCCTTGCGCCTCATCAACTTTCGTCTCCAAACGGGCGATGGCATCGTCACATTGTTGCTCGAGCTCTCCATGCAATGAATCCCTTCGTGCCGTCTCCACCCGTGTACGCGCCAACGAATCCGCTCGAGCTGCCAGCGCCGCCGCCTCTGCCGCACGCCTCTCGGCTTTTCCGGAGTTGCCGACGATGAATACGATGACAACTATGATGATCACTACCACCGCCCCAAGGCCGATCACCAAAGGCATGGTCGATTTCCGGGGTGCCCCGGCCCGCGCTGGCCGCAGAGGCGGAGCCTTGACGATTCCCGCTTCCTTCTTGGGGGGTGGTGGCGTAGGCTTCTCGGGGACTTCGATGGCCGGAGTCACCGGCTTCCGCTCTATGGTTCGTGTCACTATGGGCTCTTTCCGAACCGGCGGCGCCTTTGGGGCTATTGGTGGGGTTATTGGCGGCCGTGTCACGGGGCGCTTGGGGCGCTCCGGCTCCCGGCGAGGCGGCGGCTCCGGGGATTCCTTTGTCATGCGCTTTTCATCGTGTTTTCGATGACCGAGCTCTTTCCTACGCCTCTCCAGGATTCGACGCCGCTCTTCGAGCTGGCGCTTCCTCTCCTCCAGGTCCATATCTTTTCGATCTTCAGGCATGGCTACCATCCTCAACTAGTGGAGACTTTATTATCTGATGGAAAAGTCCGGCCATTCCGGCCTCTGATATCACTGATCCTCCGCGAGACGTTCCTCCTCTTCCAAAATTCGTTCTTCTTCCGCAACCAGCCGCTCCTCTTCCACACGCAGTCGTTCCTCTTCTTCAAGAAGTCTCCGCTCCTCCGTAAGGAGATGCTCCTCCTCGGGTTCGGTGTCGATTTTCACTTCTATATCCGGCATGATGGAACGTAGGACCTCCACGGCGGCAGAGAGCGTGAAGGCTGAATCGGTGAGACGACAATGGGCGACAAGCTTCTTCAGACTCCCCTGAAGCTCCCGAAGATTAGTATTGATATGCTCAGCAAGAAGCTTGAGCACATCGTCGCCGATGTCAAGCCCCTCCCGATCCGCTTGCTGCCGAAGGATTCTCTCTCGTATGGCGGCTTCAGGCAGCTGAAGATCGGTAACGAACCCCGTCTCGAACCTGGAACGAAGTCTGTCGGCAAGCGTCGTCAGCTCTCCTGGCGGTCGGTCGCTCGATATGATCACTTGTCTATTCTGATTAACCAGAATGGTAAAGATATGCACGAAATCTTCTTGCGCGCGCTCTCGTCCCGCAAGGAATTGAATGTCATCTATGAGCAAGACATCGGCCAATGAAAGCCTATTCCGGAGATCCTCTACCGCATCCATTTCTATTGCTTCCACGAGGGCATTGGCGAATTTCTCCGACGACATGTAGATAACCAAGGCATCCGGATTCAGCTTCCTCACCCGCCAGCCCGTGGCAGTCATGAGATGTGTTTTTCCAACCCCCACCGCGCCGTGCACGAATAATGGATTGTACATTGCAGTACCTGGAGACTCCGCCACAGCCTGCGCCGTCTGGTAGGTGAACCGGTTGACATCACCAACCTGGTAGTTCTCAAAGGACATCTCCACGATCAGTGGAAACTCCTTCTCAAGCTCCTTTCTGGTCTTTGGATCAACGACGACTCGTTCTTTGCTGGCCGAGCGCAACGGAGCTGCCTTCTGCCGCGTTTTGGATTTGGGACGCAGCGAGGGAAGGCTCTCTTCAATGATCACTTCCTCGGCTTCTGCCCCGCCAAGCGTGGCCTTCGATTGTGCGGATACACTCGGCGTCTTGGCGAAATCCGCGCTTTGCCGGCTGACGCCCCCGGAGAATGTCACCCCGGGTCCTGCCATGAGTTCCATAGCCTTCCGTGTCGCCAGTGAGCTGAACTTCAGGCTCTTGTCCATTTGGTTTGCGTCTTGAGCCCGCCTGGCTTGTGCAAGGAAGACCTCCGTCTTCTTCAGTTCTTTCCCCACGGCGCCCGCTTCGGTGGCATCGCGTATCGCCTGCTCTGCTCTTTCGAGCGCGGCCGCCACACGATTCTTGAAATCTTCTCCTTCTTTCTTCTTCTTTGCTACATCTTTCTTCAGCTGTTCAGCATCACGAAGCAGTGCTTCCACACGTTCCACTCCGGCGGAGAGCTCCCCGCCCTCCATGAGTCGAGCCACTTCCCCACGGAGTTCCCTCACCGCAGACAGACCATCAGGCATGAACCTGCCGGCACCGGATTCCTCCACTTCCTCGATGAGCGTGTCAGCAGAAGTAAGCCCCTGGGTGATTTGCTGCTGCATGGCCCGGGTCTTGGCAATGATCGCCTCCTCAAGCAACGAGTCCGCCATGGCCCCGATGCCTTCGCTGGCGCGGTAGGCTTTCTCGATCTCCCCTCGTACCAGACAGTCCTTTATCTCTTGCACGGAACGCCTATAGTTGGCCAAACTCTCCGGGGCATGGACCTTCGCGCCTTCATTCTCTGCTTCCATGGCTTTCTTCGCCGCCTCGGCAAGACGTGTCTCGGCCTCTTTCCGGAGCCGTTCCTCCTCCTCCCTCTTGATCCTCGTTGTTTCTATAGCTTTCTCCAGCACTGATCTCGCATCGGCAGCGGTATCGATACCGGTGTCGTACTCCTGGCTGCGCAAGGCAGCTTCCATGTTCTTGACGAAATCCTGCGCTTTCTTGAACAGCTCAGGAGCATACCTGCCGACCTCCTTTGATCTCGCCTCCGCCATGGTTCGATGCAGCTCCGTCACTAATTCAGACAGCCGTGCTCGTAAGGCCTCTGCTTTTCGCACTTTGGCCTCGCCCCGCAACTTCGCCGCCCGATCAACGACACCTCGGGCAAGCTCGAACGCTTTCCGCGCATTGTCGGAATGGCTTACCTCCCGAGCACGAGCAAACAGTGCTTGCACATTCTTCAATGAATCTTCCGCATACTCCTCGGCGCCCTCGGCCCGGGCTTCCGCAAGTATGGAATCCGCCTGTTTCAATTTCTCGTTGGTTGCCTTCCTGAGCTCCTCTTCCTCTTGTCTATGCTTCTCCGTCTCCTCCTGCAGGGCCAGGAGCTCTATCTCCAATGGCTCCGCAGCCTCAAGACCGACCTCGAGCCGCCCGCTCTCAAGATAGCCGCTCAGCTCCTGGAGGCTCTCCTCAACTGAAGCGACCTTCCCCGGCGTGTAACGCCTCCCTCCTGTCTCAATGATCAGTGAGAGCATGTCGCCAAGTGTCTCGACAAAACCCTCCAGCGTGCGCCGCATCTCACCGGCTCGTTCTTCTCTCGTGGCGGCCAGGAGGCTCTCAGCCAACGAAAGCGCGGTCTGTGCCGCAATCTCAGCCTCATCTACCGAATCGGCTTGCAGCAGGGCATCAACTTCCGCGATCTGCGATGACGTTTGTTCCAATTGATCAGGGGCATACTGTTCAGCTTCGAGGATTCGGGCCTCTTCAAGATATTCACGCGCGGAAACCATCAGCTCTTCACAATGACGCTTGACCGCTTCCTCCCGGGCTCTGCGCTCGTTCGTTTCCTGTTTCGTCTGTTTCACGAGTTCTTGGAGCTGACCCTTGAGAGCAAGCCCGTCCTCGAATCTCTCCTCCTCCAGCGCCTTGCCAATGGAGGACAGAACACTGCGGGCTTCTCCCAACAGCGAGGGGGCGTACTTGTCTGCCCCGCTTTCCACTGCCTCCCCGAGGTCGCGCTCAGCCTGTTTGGCAAGAAGAGTGAGCTCACTCCGCTTCACCTCGACCTTCTTGTGCTCAATCACCTCAATGACCTTCTGGGCCTGGTCAAAAACCGACTGGCTTTCTTTGAAGGCCTTCTCTGGATCCTCATCGTCCACGAGCTCATGTGCCCGAGCCAACGAAACCTGCGCCTCTTGGAAGGGCTTGAGCGCGTATCGCAGCGCGCCTGCCGCCAGTGCACCTTGAAGAATCGACTCAGCTTCTTTTAGCGTCTCCCGGGTCTTGAGGCGTAATGCCTCTTCAGCTTCACGAGCATCATTTGTCTTTCGAGCGAGTTCTTGGGCGCGAGCGGGTATGTTGCCCGTGATCTCAAGCCCCTTCTCCAACTCTCCCGCCATGAGCAGCCGTTTCCCCTCAGCCAACAGCTCCTCGATCTCAATCAGCTCCTTCGCACAATACTTCGAGGCTCCTCGGCTCTTGGAGCTTGTGACAACCTCTCCGGCACTGCTCAGGATATCGCCCAAGGCCTGCTTGAGGGCCACAGTCTTCCTGGCCTTGGTAATATCGAGAAGTGATTGCGCAGAAGAAACCAGCTCTGCGCTCAGCTCGAAGGCCTCTTCCACCTTCTCCTCTGAAGAGGCAGTCCTGACCTCAGTTTCCTTTTCCTGCAAGGCATTGAGCTCAGTCACCGCATATTCATCCGCACCAGCCTTCCTGGCCTCTTTCAGAAGATCCGTAACCTTGGTCAAATTGGCCTCTGTCTCTTCCTTCCTCATGGCGATCTTCTGATTCAGTGCCGACTCGGTGGCCTCCTGAGCCGCCTCTTCCGCCCGCAATGCGTATGCGAGAGCCTCATCGTACTCTTCTGCCTCCAGCATTGCCTCAGCATTGATGTAAAGATCATCTGCCTCCTCAAGTTTGTCTTCTGCCAGCTCGGCCGCGCCCTCATCCCTGGCAGCTTCAATTGCAGCGGCAGCATTCTCGACAGACTGCTCAGCATCGACCTTCTGGGGGTCTTCAGCCTCTCCGACCAGTGACTCTTTGAGCGATGCCACTATCGACTTGGCTTTGTCCAGCAGCTCGCGAGCCGCCTCCGCGTCGTCTGCCTTCGCCCGGTCCTTGGCCTCGCTGAGAAGTCGCTCCGCCTCAGCCGTCTGTGGCCGCACATGTCCTTTTGCCATGGCGGCGAACCTATCAAGCTCGGCCTCCACTGCGGTCAATTCCCATTCAATTGCCATAGGGACTGCCGCTTCAGCCTTCGCCTTCCCGGCTTCGACCTTCTCTTCCATGGCGCCTAGTTCCTTGAGGAGCTTGTTGACTCTGGTTTCGGCCGGAACGAGATCTCCGGCCACGAGTTCAGCCTCGATCTCTCTGACGGCGTCGGTAAAGCGTGCAATTGAAGTCTCATCAACGCCGCCCGCTTCTGCCGCACTGATTGCCTCTCGCAGGCTCGTCAGCTTCTCATTGATGCTAGATTCGAGCCGCTCGCGTGCACGAATCTGGCGGCTCTCCTCTTGTTCGCGCAGAAGCGCCACCGCTCTCTCCCTGGCATCCATTGCCGCACTCCGTGCACCGGAAAGATCTCCATCCTGCAGAGCTTGATTCGCCACTTCGAGTTGAGATCGAATGTACTCGACGCCTTCAGGGTTTTCCGATTCCACCCCGGCCTCAATGACATCTTGCAGGCCGGCATCCGCTTTTGTGATAATCTCCAGTATCTCTTGTTCCGCCTCCTTCTCCTTGGAAATAGCCTCGCTTTCGCCAAGTATGTCATCCAGAACTCTCTCGGCGAATTTGACGGTGAGGCTCTTCTCAGTGGCCTCTGACGTGGCAATGACACCCCGCAGAGCGCCCTCGAGCTCTCGAATATTCGAGGTTATCCGCTCTGCAAGAAGCACCAGCACCGCATCATCCACTTTCTGATCCATTCGCTCCAATTTCTTGTGCAGGATCGCCAGACGCGTCTCATACTCGGGGGGCTGTATGTCGGTGATAATGCCGCCTTCGAATCTGCTCCTCAGCCGTTTCTCAAGCGTGAGCATGCTCTTGGGCGGTCGGTCGCTGGTGGCGACTATCTGCTTGTGTGCATTGTATAATTCATTGAATGTGTGGAAAAATTCCTCCTGAGCACGCTCCTTACCGGCAAGGAAGTGGATATCATCGAGGAGCAAGACATCGACTTCGCGATATCGCCTGCGAAAGCTCTTTATGTCGTTCTTCTGAATCGCATGGACGAGCTCTGCCGTGAATCTCTCAGATGAAAGATAGACGACATTCATTCCCGGATCACTCTCCAGGATTTGATTGCCGATGGCATTGATCAGGTGGGTTTTGCCCAACCCGACGCCGCTGTAGATGAAGAGAGGGTTGTAGTCGTGCGCAGGAGCGTCGGCCACCGCTCTGGCCGTTGCATAGGTAAACTGGTTGGCATGGCCGATGACGAAATCGTCGAATATGTACGGCTTCAGCGGGCGGAGCCCTTCCAAGCTCTCCTCTACTGCCCCAGCCGCTCCTTCTCCGGCCGCCTTCCCAGCGAGCGAACGTCGGTGTTCTCGGCTGGCCTCCAGTACGCCGGCGCCATAGTACCGTTCGATGGCTTCATCAATGTCTTTCTCCGAGCACACAATCGGTTTCACCACAAACCCCGTCGCCTTGGTGAGGCCCTCCTTCGCATCTTCATCAAGAGGGTCCACCATGGCCACGGTAAGGATCTTTCCCAACTTATCGATGGGTACGGCCTGGTATTGTAAAACCAGTTCAGGCGAAACGTAGGTAATGACTTCACTATCTATTTCATACTCACCAAGCTTGAGGTGAGGAATGCCACACTGTTTCGCCAAGAAGCTCATAAGCGTTTCTTCACCGACATAATTCAGATCGACCAGTATCCGCCCGAGCCGACGGCCTTCGGCGTCCTTCTTCTGTTCATCAAGCGCCTGCTTGAGCTGTTTCTTGGTAATAACTCTGTGCTCAACCAGAAGATCTCCCAGTCGATGTGTATGCTTCTTGGCCATCTTGGTCACCTGCCGGTTGTATGTGTCTCAAGTCCCCCCTGCAGGGGATGACTTCCATAGATCTCCCGTAACTTCATCTGACTGCACTACAGAAAGCACGGAAGAGGCCAGTTCGTCAACTGTGATGTGACTATCCAATTCCATTTTCGCGGAAAAAGTCCGAAGAATTCCCTCCAATCTTCTGACATCCCCGTCAAATTCCCGCGCCACCTTGGCAATGACATGGTCAGGTATCCTCCAGTTGTGCTCTCGTCGTTTCTCCATAAGAATCGCGGTTTTCATGGCCAGACTTGGGCTTTCCAAACCGATAACCAGCCCCGCACCGAAGCCAGAGCTCACCCGATCCGCCAAGGTCTCAACCTCGCGGGGTGGCCGATCACTCGTCACGACTATCTGTCGCCCACCGGCCTGCATGGCCTCGAAAAGATTAGCGAACTCCTCCTGGACTGCGGGCTGGTCGGCGAGAAACTGTACATCATCGAGCAGAAGCACATCAATCGCCAAGTAGGCCATTCTGAACTCATCCATCTTGTTCTGTTCCACTGCCCTGAGAAGCTCGTCCGCGAATCGAACCGCGGGCAGATAGACGACTCGATTGTCAGCTCTCTCCTGAAGGACCCTATTCCCAATGGCGTTCAGAAGATGTGTCTTGCCGTGTCCGACTTCGCCATATATAAAAAGCGGATTGTACCGCCCTCCAGGTGAGAGAGCCACCGACATGGCTACCTCATACACCCGACGATTCGTTGCTCCCACTACATACGTCTCAAATTTGAACTTCGCATAGGGCCGTGTGCCCAGAAGCCATCGCCCGATGCGTTTCTCCAATGCACCGTAATGTCGCAACAGGGCACGCTTGATCTCCTCTCCCGGACAAGTGACAGGCTGGACAGTCATCCCCGTTGCATCGGACAGGGCGGCAATGCATTCGGAGACTGACGCATCGGGAACCGCCACGACAAGCTCGTCCTCGTCGAGATCCAGCGGGAGGGCGGTCCATGTCCAAACAAGTTCTCTGGGAACAAGTTCCAATATCTCGGGATCTATGCGAATATGGTCCACCGAGAGGCGGCGGCGCATATGGAATCGGTTGAGGGCGTCGGCCATCCTCTCTGGACCTACAAAGTTCATATCGACCAGGCGGCGGCCCAGTATTCCTCCACGCTGTTTCTGCTCATCGAGCGCGTGTCTAAGCTGCGCCTCGGAGAGAACACCCCATTTCACCAGGGTTCTACCTAGCTTCCTTCGAAGCCTCAACTTCCAGCCTCAGTCATGAAAACGAAATAAGAAATATTCATGACGATCCACCGCATTGACTGCCATCCTCGGCAGGATGCTCACATAATCTGATGCATCGGACTGATGCATCGGAAATCCTACGACTCCTTGGCACTCTTATGTCTCAACGAGGTGCGATAGTCGTCTCTCCACCGCGGCACTCCCTTTGGAGAGAGCCTCTTCCCGGCTGCCTTGAGAGTAGGCCGCAGTCACCGCATTGAGGAGCGACTTGAGACCCGCACCGGGAAATGCTTTCTCGCTCCACTGGATAGTCTCCGCAACCAGCTCAGCAAAGATTTGCTCCAATGGGGTATTGCCCGAAACCGATACTGACACATCTACATTGATGATTGTTGCCAGTCCGAGCGTCAGTTTAAGACCGCCACTCAGTGTTTCGGTTTCTTTCGGGTTCCTCTTGATCCCCACAAGGAGGGGTACCTTGCTACTGTACGCGGTGCCGATATCCTGGAGCAATCGTATCTGCTCCCCTTCCTCGTCATCTTCCGCTCGACCAATACCATCAATCACCAGCGCCGCTGGAAAACAATCACCCAACGAATCGGGATACTTCCACGCCACCAGATCAATATAGACGCAATCGTCTCCGGGCCAGCACTCCCAGAACAGCTTCCGCAGGATTGCATCCCGTGCTCCATCGGGCCCCACAATGGCTATATATTTCTGCCCATGGCCTTCGACGATCTGTCTCAGCTTGCAAAAACACGTGTCCAATTCATCGGGAAGATCATCATCAAATCTCGAGGGACGCCAGCCAACCGGCATGATACGCCGTTCCGGAGGGATAGTCCGCGCGAAACCTGCGGCGGCATTCACCTTCTCTTCCTGTGCGGCCTCGAAATCCGGAGCTGAAACCTCCTCCTCGTGGGGACTCCACTCAGCAATGGTTGAGATGCTTTCCTCCTCCGGGGAAGACGGCTCGGCAGAGGGCCCGAGTGGAGATTCCTGTGGTTCGGCGTCTGGGGGGCGCGGCGCAGGCGCTTTCTCCGTCATGGTCTCTTCGCCTGCCAGAAGCTCATCAATGGTCACGGGCTCCACCATAATCAGCCGCAAGGGAAGGCCAAGACGCCTCTTTATCTGATCGATCCCACCGATGGACAGTGGTTCGGAAACGGCGAGCGAAAGAACTCCGTGGGCGTCCTGAAGAAGGGGCACCATACGATATCTCCTCATGAGCCGTTCGGGAAGGAGGTGCATGAGCGTTCGATCGATCCTCAGATTCCCCCCTTGTGGTCGCACGATACATTCCTTTGCGAGAAATGCCGCCAAAAAATCCTCTCCCACAGCCCCCTGGGCGACAAGAATCCTCCCAATGAAGGAACCGGTGCCTTCGGCCAGATCAGACGCCTCTCTGGCCTGATCGGTGGTGATAATCTTCCTGGCAACAAGAAGCTCTAGGAGAGACGCCATGCATCATCTCCATTGGTTGACGGCAGCACATCTCGGAGCACGGCTCGAACGATTTCGCCTGTGACAGAACCACCGGATGCACGGGATTGGGCGGCAACCTTGCCCAATGCGCCCAAAAGATCTCGTACATTGGTGGTGATCATCGTGGCAAGCAGGTTGATTGCCTCATCCGGTATGACAAGATCGTATCTCGTCGCCTCGCGGCGCAAAATCCTTTCTCGGGCACTCACCGTGGGATTCTTTACCTCCGCGATCACGCCGCCTTCCAACCTTGATCGGAAACTCCTATCGTCGATCTCTAATCGCCGAGGAGGAACCAAAGCCGAAACAACAATCAAACCGCCCAAGGCCTCCACCGCGCTCATGGTGTGGAAGAACTCATGCAAGCCGTCGCGATCGGAGACCACACGGTGAAGATCATCAATGATAAGAATGCTCACCCCCTTCATGCGATCCCGGAAAGCCGAGACTTCGCTCCGAGCCACTGCTTCTCGATACTCGTCCGCGAAATCCGATGAAGTGGTGAAGACTACCGTCTTCTCCGGATGGATCTTGCGCGCAAGACCATGGATCGCCGCGAGAAGATGAGTCTTCCCAACCCCCACCTCGCCATGAATATATAAGGGCGACTTGACAAGATGCGGCGTTTCTGCCGCGGTGCGGGCAATAGCCGCCACGAACTGATTTGCCTCACAGATCTCATATGTCTCGAACGCCTTTTCGGACACAGCCGTATCCTCGTCCTTTGCCGAACTCGCAGGCCGGACCGTCTGGCCTTCCGTCAGCCTCAACGCCTTCTGACGAGCTACCCTCGCCCAGTTGAGGCCAAGCTCATAGTCACGACTGTCGCCCATGAGCACCCGTTCTGCCTCGGCCAGCGCGCTTTGGATATCAACCAGTTGCTGTGGGTTATGGCCTTGCACTCCGCCATCGGCGCTTCGCACCACAAGATCCACCTCGGTAATGATCTCCCTGAGTTCTTTCCGGAACGTGGCCTCCTGCCCAACCTCCGTAAGGCGTTTCCTGGCTTTCATCACGTGCTCGAGAGCCTGTCCGATATTGCCTACTTCTTGGTACTGAACTGCCGTTTCGATGAAAACCTCTACTTCCTCCAGCTGCTTGGCTATGGGAGTATCTCCTTCTGTGCTCATGATCTGATCGAATTCCGACCTCGCTTCATCGATGGCCAGCTGGCATCTCCGGATCTTCTCTTTCTCCTGCTTGATGCGCGCCTCTTCTTTCCTGGTCCGCGCACGCCGTGATGCATCCCTCGCTTGCTCGATTGCCAGCCGAGCTTCGTCCAAAGCTTTCCCTATCTGGCCTGATTCAGAGAGAAGACGCTTCGCCTCCTTGAGCCCGTTCACCGAAACGCGAAGTTCCTTTGATGCATACTCTTCCGCTCCCATCTCGCAGGCTTCGCGGATTGCCCTTTCCACATCATCGAAGATGGCCTGAATCTCCGCATCAGTGATGTCGCCATCCATGGCTTCCTTGGGACCCGCCACCTTGTCGCTCTTCTGGGTCGAAACAGTCACCCTCTTCTCCGCTTTCCCATGGGCCACCGCAGCCTTTTCCAGTGCTTCCATGCCAAACTGCTCACTGACTACGTAGTTGCCGGTGTTCCGCGCCTCAATGGCCTTCTCCAGTATTTGTCTCGCCTCCACAAGCAGCAATGCGATATCAGGCGATGCTTGAGTGTCTATCTCTTCGATGGCCAATCGCGCTTCCTCGATGATTGCCTGGGCCTCCTCATGCAGGGTTTCGGAGAGCGGGAACGTGGCATCAGTGAGCGCTGCAGCCTGCTCTGATGGCGCAGTCGACTGCGGTGGCGTTTGTTCGCCTCTTCTGGAAGCCGCCGAAGCTGCGGACAGCGCTACGGTACCACTTTCCACGGCCTCCAGAATTCTTCTCAGGTCCCCTTGTGCCCCCGAAATCAAGGCGGGCCAGTCAATTGCATCGGGATCGATGCCCAGGGCAACAGCCGCTTGTCGGCCCACGGCCTCCTGGGTCTCGGGCCGGGGAGTGCCAAGAGAGACGGTCTGAGAGATGGCCAGGGAAGCCTTGACTCTGGTGGAGAGCTCATCAAGCGCAGAGAGCGGTTTCCCCACGGTAACGATGAGAGGCCCACGGAGCTGGAATACCGCATTGAAGACCTGCATGAAAATCTCTTCTGATCTCGGATCACCGGCGATATGCTCCAACCCATCGAGAATGAACCCTTCAGGCAAACGCCCGCCCCCGGGCATGCCACGATCCTCCGGCATCGTCTTTCCGTCAGCAAACTCGATGAAAAGATCCGGAAATGCCGCACTCATCTCCTGATGGACCGCCCTGGCGAGAAACGTCTTCCCTACGCACCCGACCCCCACAATGAGCAGAGGCTTCTGCCATTTGGTCTTATCTGCCGTATAGACGCGAAGCGTTTCTACAATTCTATAGCTTGTCTCATCCGCGATAAAATCCCCAAGGCCTCCCTTCCCATTCTTACCGGGCATCTCAGGATGCCTCTTCGGCCCCGTCTTCAGCGTCGATCGAATCTCATCAGGGAATGCAAACACAAGAGCAACGGAAAAATCCAATACTTCCGAGAGCCATATGGCGAGTTCAGTATCAAGTGGATCTCCGGTGGCAATCTGCATATCGCCTTCAGAAGTCACGAGAGGGAGAACCGGAAGACGGAGGGCCTCTTCCTTGGTGATTCTTTCCACGATCTCCCACGCGATCTCCGCCTCTAGCGCTCTCACACATGGAATCCCAAGGTTTTCTATGAAATCCTCTAGGTCTTGCGGTGCCATAAAACCTTCGTCGAGGAGAGCATCCACCGGAGATCTGCCCGATCGGCTGGCAGCCTTGCCGACCTGCTTGCGTTGTCTCTTTGACAACAATCCTTCTTCCTGCAAAAGATCCACAATCGTGGCTGAAGTCTTATGCGCCATGACTCTTACCCGCCTTCTCGTTCAGAACACAGCTCCAGGCATCACCAGCTAGAAGAGTACGCATTACGAACGCAGTAGTCAAGCAGAAGGCTTTCCACACAACAGAACTGCTGCTCATGAGCTCGCCCACATGACGTACCATCGAGCCATCTGCTCGCCCCCAAACGCCGCAATCACCGATCCAGCAACCAAGAAAGGCCCGAATGGAATGGGATCCCGCCGACGTTTTCGCCCCGCAAGCAGCAGTGATATCCCCGCAAACGCACCAAGAATGACTCCCGCACACAGAGCTACCGCCAGCCCTTGAGCACCCAGCACGATCCCCAGAGCCCCCACCAACTTCACATCCCCGAATCCCATGCCTCCCTTACTCACCAGGATAATGAGCCAAATAAGCCCCGCTCCCGCCAGCCCGGCGCCCACATGCCCAAAAACGGTGTGCAGCTCCCACGCCAGAAACACCTTTCCCAGGCCCAGCACCCCGACCAAACCGGTGAACGCGTCCGGGATCATGTAGGTATCAAGATCGACCAAGGCGATGGCGAGCAGCAGCACCAAAATAAGCATCCAGGCGAGACCTTCCAGAGAAAGCCCCCAGACGAGATAGCAGGCAACAGCGATGAATCCGCCAAGCAACTCCACCAGGGGATACCTCGCGGCGATGGGTGCACCGCATGATCGGCACCGCGCTCGGAGATTGAGCCAGCTGATCACAGGGATATTGTCCCACCATGAGATGGGTACGGTGCAGAACGGACACCTCGATCCCGGACGAATGATGGATTCTCCCCTGGGCACCCTGTACGCCACCACGTTGATGAAACTGCCAAAACATGTGCCGAGAAAAAGCGACCAAAGCATAACCACGATCATGTGGGGATAGGGCCTCCTCCCGAAAGAAGCGTCACTCAACCAATTGCAGGGACCGCAGTATCATGGATAGTCAGGCGAGAAGAGCCGCGCTCTCCTCGCCGAAGATTCGCCTCCGGATGCGGTGGGGGTCTATTAAATTTTCGGCTCAGGGAGGGGAGGATACTCCTCTGCGCCATCGATGATACTTCCGATTTCGTCCAGATGTGACGTGATCTCGTAACCAAAACCCGAGTCGGGCATCATGATGCTGAACCGCTTCATCATCACTGCGCACACCAGATTCTTGACCCCGGGCTTCACTGTTTCCAGACTGTCAAGGATGTTGGTGTATTCGCCCCGATTCTCGAAATAGGCAACCTCCGCGTCACGTATCTTCTCCATCCTCCGCCGAGATCGCTTGATGAGTGCAGCTCTCGTGAGCTCTTCGCCGGGATCACCGACCCACGAGGGAAGACCAGCTTCAATTACCCCGACATCCTCCTCGGAACACGCGATGTCAAAATCTGTGGTATCAATCAGTGTAATCGAGTAGGCATCCTCTTGAAACGGATATGCCAGATGGGCAACTCCTGGTTCGACCTCAGCTAAGAGGTTGGTAAACGGTGCATAGCGGCCGTGCTCTTCAAAGTACGACTCCTCGGCAAGCTTCAACATCAACAGATCGGATCGAGCCTGATCTATCATGATCTCCCTGCGTTCTCTCGCCTTCTTCTCATTGTACTGGGGAACGACGAGAACCGCTATTACCGCCAGCGTGACGAGCACGATCATGACGTCGATCAGAGTGATACCACCATTCCTCTTTTGGTGCATCGAAGCTCTCCTTTCGTGAAGAGGCTGGACTGTCTGATGCCAATCAAGAGAATAGAATCAATAAATTAACTTGCGCCCTGAAAAGCCGATTGTCAACCGCGAATGAAAGCCTCTCAGTGGTCTTCCCTACCGATTCCTCGCTTGCGAGGAATCCATAGTCTCTATCACCTCACCACGCCCTAGCAGCGCAATCCCGCCCTGTGCCTTGGCAAATCTGAGTATGGCGAGCATCAGTGCAAGGAGTATCAGAGCCCAGAGGATGCAACGTTCTCTCTTGGTGAAGTGGAACATCCTATGTCATCCCGCGGGGCTGACGGATGTTTGGAGCCGCTCCTGCTCCATGCCCCCCCAGAACGCCTTCCAGGGAGCCCCCGCACTCAACGCATGGTTCGGATGATGCGGACGGATTTTTCATATAAACCTGCACGGAGCACGAGCACGTAGACTCCAGAGGCGAAGGAATCTATCACCTGTTTGTCGAGAGTGAACGCAGAGTCTCTTCCGGAAACCGACTGATGCCACAACCTTCGACCTCCGAGATCATAGATCCCGATCTTGGCTGCTCCAGGAGTAGTCCACTTGAGGCTCAGGCGGTGTTGAAAAGGATTGGGGAACGCTGTCAGATACACTTGTGGCAACCTTGGAAGCGCATCCCTCGCATCGACCATGGTGGTGGTGATGGTGGTATCCGCCACAAGCCGCGCCAGGAGTTGCTCACCGCCAGAAGGCCAAATACAGTCCGGGCTTTGGGGATCGATCTCATCCGCCAAGACCACGGTCCCCCGAAACTCAGCATCCGAATCCTCAATCCTCCTCAGAATCAAGACCAAAGTATCAGAGGCACTGAACACCTCCGCCACCACAAAAACCTCGCTTTGAAGCGGCGAGATATCGGCCAATATCAGCTGAAGGCTATCGCCAACCCCGCCAACTGATGGCTCAAAGCTCAACACACCCATCTCCAGGTTCCGTAGCTCGCCAATAGCTGGTGCCTGTGGCGGCTCCTGAAGCGGAGGAGAGAAACTCACCGTGGAGAGAGCGGGGTTGTCTCTGCCGTCCCATATGGCCATCAGGTTTTCTCCCGTGCTGTCAGCCGAGGGCGGATACTCCCCCCACCAACACGAGATTGCGGGTAATGTGTCGCCGCTGCACCAAGGGCCGACACGCACGGCAAATCCCCTGTTGTAGCCGAGATTCGAATGCGTTATCTCGAAATCACTCCAGTAATCTACGACAACCCCATCTCCACCATTTCCCACAATCGCTGAGTTGACAACGTTCAGAGAACAACTCCATGCCTCATCAATCCCGAATCGATGATTTCGTCCAATAAACACACTGGCGAGCGCGCATTGAGCGGAATCTCGCAGCAAAATGCCGCCGCGAAGGTTCTCTTGCAGATCGGATTCGCTCAGTTCCGCAGTGCCGCCGATTGAGTAGTACCCCTCGAGGCTGTTTCGGCAAAAGGAGCACCCCCTCACCTCGGCGTTTGCGTCGTATGTGTAGACACCGCCTCCGGAATTCAAGACGAAATCCGTGTTCTCGATATCAGACTGTCCCTGGACCAGAAGCAATCCATCATACCTATTGGAGGAGATGATCGAATTGCTCACGTCCAATACTCCACCCATCATGGATACACCGTAGCCGTGGTTCCCTCCTATGTCGGTCTCTATGATGGATACTTCCGCGCCGGAACCCGTAATCGCTCCAGGCCACCCACGCACGGCACCCCGAAGGAACTCCTCCAACCCATCCCTTGAGTATCGCGCCACCTGCATCGGATCGGCGAAACTTCCAAGGGAATCCCCATTGGCAAAAAAGCGTGAGCTCTCCACGGAAATCTGGGAATTCTCCTCGGCGCGGATGCCGTATCGTGCGCCGGATAGAACCATATGAGAGGCGACAAGACTACCAGTGACGAGCACTCCCTCCCACTGACCTGGTTGCATGTTGGCGGCATTGGAACTCACCCGCACGGATTCAGGATCATCTTGAAGGCCTATGACCGCGTGCCCATGTATGGAGAATGCCACCGATCTATCCGGGATTGCCAGTACCGCGCAACCGGGATCAATGGAGAGTGAACGGCCATCCGGCACAAAGACCGAATCCACCAATATGTAGGGCAAGTCGGCATCCCAGCTCTCATCCGCCACCTCACCTTGGACAATGTGCGCACCAAGCTCAGCACG
The DNA here is from genome assembly GCA_030620115.1 of Candidatus Fermentibacterota bacterium. Classification (GTDB taxonomy): domain Bacteria; phylum JAFGKV01; class JAFGKV01; order JAFGKV01; family JAFGKV01; genus JAUXFG01. The sequence goes on along the minus strand of JAUXFG010000024.1, from coordinate 427 downwards.
CGCCTCCATGGCTTGCATGATCCCGGCGTCATCGGCCCGGTCAAGATAGATCGCCAGAAGCCCGTCTCCGGGCAGGGCGGCTAGTTCCCCTTCATTCTCTGCGATATGGATTTGCCCGGCAAAGATGCCGGGATCACCCTCGTGGAGGCGGAGAGACGTGGAATCTCTCAGATCTCCAAACTCGTCATTCGTCTCCACATGGAGTACGATCTCGGAGACCCCTTGAAGATCAGGCTCAACCACCACACACTGAATGCTATCCCCATCCAAGGGAAAAACACAGATATCCCCATACTCGGGATGAAGGATCGAAACCGTGGCGTTCCTGGTAAGAATGGCGGCGCGAGCATCGATCGACCGCCCAACCACTTCTGCAGTCCAATTGGGCGCATATGCCAGCGTGTCCCATCCGGACACAAAGATGGTA
>JAUXFG010000251.1 GCA_030620115.1 Candidatus Fermentibacterota bacterium | reverse complement strand
CCGGAAGACGCGTCTTGGTACTACGCTCTACTTCTCTTCTGAACAGGAGCTGCGCAGCCTCTTCGAACCGCTGTTTCATATCCAAGAGCTGTGCACAATAGAGATCGCCGGCAAGTACGGCTCGCACATGGCTGTCAAGGCCCTAATGTTGAAGAGGGATTAGCCCTGAAACTTCATCCCAACTTCGTCTCGAATCCCGCGGCGGACGCGGGATCCCGAACTTTCCCTTCCTTCCAACTTCGATATTCGATAAGACCAAGATTCGCGCCTTACGACGCTCCCGCAGAGCATGGGATGATTGGATCTGTAGAAGCGTCGTAAGGCGCGAAGGATCTGACAACTGAACGCCGCTAACCAGCGTCAGCACGTATCGGCGCCGACCGCGGCCATGACGGAGTATGGCCCTCCATACTTCGACGTTCGATGTTCATGTTTTCACAAATGGTCCCGCCCGGAGGGTGGCGGCACTAACCCGGATTTCTCATTCCCGTCCGCCGTCGTTAGATGTCGAAGAAATGAGACCTGCACGGCGGTGTTGAAGAGGCGAGTGAACGAATACTATTCAAAGGGGAGGATATAGGCATGCCAACTAATCCGACAATTGAGATCATGCTGAATCGGAAATCGATTCGTCAATATACGGATGAATCCCCTTCTCAAAAAGTACTCACATCCATCGTCCGGGCAGGACAGCAGGCTCCGTTTGCGTATCAACTGTGTAGTCTGCTCCTCTCACGCAATAGAGGGAGAAATCCCTTTAGAGCACCGCTGCTTTTCACGGTTTGTGTAGATTCCCATAGATTGGAGTGTGTCATGGAGAGGAGGGATTGGCAGATGGTGAACAATGATCTCTCACTACTGATCTACGGGATTCAAGACGCCTCGTTGATGGCGGAGAATATGGTGATTGCAGCGGAAAGCTTAGGATTAGGAAGTTGCTTCTTGGGAGGAGCTCCCTATAGAGCAGGAAGCATTATCAAGAAGTACAAGCTGCCCAAACGTGTATTCCCTCTCGTTCAGTTGACCATGGGGTATCCGGCAGAAGATCCCCCACCGCGTCCCCGATATCCCATGGAATTCACGCTGTTTGAGGACGAATACCCTGAGTTTGACGAAAAAACGATTGATAAGGCGATGACGGAAATGGATGAAGGGTATCTTGCACAAGAGTACTACCGCAGAGCAAACTACCTCATTCCTCTGGAAGGAGACCGGGAGGAGACATTTGATTTCGCGAACTATGGGTGGACTGAACACATCTCTCGAAAGGCCGGACAATGGCATGCTTTGCCGGAGAAATTGCTTGAGCAATTCGCGAATTGCGGCTTCCATATTCCTGGGGAAAGCTCTCCCTCGGAGATTTTTCCCTAGCCCGCACTTCTCACTCCCGCGTCCGCCGCGGGACTACAACGAATACTGGATGCCGAGCTTGAGATTCCGGCCGGGCCGTTCGAATCCGATCTCCTGGTAGTAGTTCTTGTCGAGGAGGTTCGTTGCCTGAATAGTGAGACCAATATGTGGTGAGAAATCGTGGCGGGCTGACAGATCGAGCAGCGCGTATGCGGGAATCTCAATGATTTGGTCCTCATCGTACTGAACGACCTTATCCCGATAGGTGTACCCCACCATTATGCTTGAGCCAGATGTAAACGCATACCCACAATCCACGTGCGCGGTATGCAGAGGAACGTGCGGTATCCGTTGTGAAGCCTCGCCCGGCAGCTCGCTGCTTGCATCAGTATAGGTGTACGCAAGATCCGCTCTCACGCCGGCGGATGCCCCGTAGCTGCTCCACAATTCGATCCCCTGGAATATTGCCTTTTCGATGTTGGCATACATGACATCGCGATTGGGGCTGTTGATGAGATTATCGATATCATAGCGGAAGACCGACACGTCTATTGAGAAGAGAGAGAGCGGCGAGAATGTATAGCCTATGGAGTACTCCAACGCTTCTTCTGGAGCGATGGAAGCCACATCACTAGGCTCGTATTGTTCGATATTGCTGAAGAGCTCATGCATGGTGGGGAATCGAGTCTTGGAGCTGACCCCGGCGATGAAGCGATGATGGGCATCTATGACATAGGAGGCAAGCCCGCTGAACGTCAGCGCCTGGATGTCCTTGGTTCGATCAACAATGGCCTCTCCTGATGCATTGATGTTCCTTGCCGTGTCGAAGTCGTACCGTTCACCACCGAGACCAAACTGAAGTGTAACGGCCTCCGTTGCATTCCATGCGCCCTCCACCGCAATGGCGCTGGTTCGTGCGATGTATTCCTGCCACGGCTGATCCACATCACTCTGTGACGAGTGGTTGTCAACGGAGATGTTGACGGATGAGCGGAGTTTCCATCTGTCGCTCACGGACCACGCCATACGGGAGATGAGACCAGCGGAATAATCATCGTACGTGCTTTCCCATCTGAGCTCGTGGTAATCAGGAGCATTGTAGCTCCGCAGCACATTGTCATAGGTGTGATAGTACACATTCCCACGAACATCCACCGTGCGTGCGGGCTGGAAGCGCCCGGCGAGCACGGCAGTCGACTTCTTCCATTCCGGGAAGTCCCAGTATCGGGCCCGGGCTTCGGGTGATGTTGACGGGGGTATCTCTTTATCTGCATCAACAAAACTCGCCGAGAGGCTCAACTCGCTTGATTCCCATTCATGCCCCAGCTTGATGCCCGCGCTCAGTTGGTCGAAACCCGAATGCTCTCGCAGGCCTCCGTCTTCCAGAAAACTCCCGTCAGTGTTATGGGTCGAAGCGAAATCTTCCGACAATCGCCAGCCATTCGATCGCCGAAGTCCGGCAGATAGCTGATAATAGAGCCCTGTGCGACGGGCTCCGTGGGAGATTCTTGCAGTGTGGTTGCCCTCGATATCCACTGTGGTCAGCACATTCAGGTTGGGGCGCACATCAGGCTTTGCCGAGACCAGAGAGAGCACTCCGCCGAGCGCGTTCGGTCCGTAGAGCACCGTTGCGTTTCCTCGGACGACTTTCATCTTTGCCAAATTCTCCAACGGGAGCTCGGAGAGATCCACATCGCCGAAATAGGGCGCGGCGAGAGGGATTCCATCGTAGAGGACCAGAATGCAACGCTGAGGCAGGCCGCGAAGCAGAAGCGCGGGTTCGTTTTTGCTGCCAAAGGTGATCACGACGCCAGGTACCCGTTCGATGACCTCAACCACGCTCTCGTCAAGCCGGCGATCGAATTCTTCGACGGTTTGCTCGGATCTGGCCGACGTCTCGAGTCTCTCTCGGATGCCAACAATCTCGATCTCGCCGAGCTCATAGACGACTTTGTTGTCACCCTGATTTTGATCGAGTATCTCTGACGTGCCTGGAGTGGTCAGAAATAGCGCTGAGAGGGATATCACAGATCGGAGCAAAACAAACCGGTGCAAGTGGGACATGAAAACTCCTTTCAAGAGACGGCAGCTCCCGGCGTTTCCATCGTGAGGCAGGAGCCCGCGTTGCGGTTTGGCCGGCGTCCATGGCCGGAGTGCCAGAGGGATGATTGTGAGAGGTTATTCCCATTGGCCGCGTACGCGGGGATGCATACTATCGGCAGTATTTCCTCAAGTCAACGGCGACAACGATGGAGAACTATGCCGTCCTCCCCATGCCACATTGAGCACCATGATTCGACCGAATAAGGTCGGATCGAACCGAAACTTCCCTGCGAGCCGCGGGGTATCAGAGAGCATGGGGCGGGCTCGAAGAGTATACTCATGGTTGCGTACAAAGGAGGCGATTCATGACACGACAGGCCCTGCTTGGGTTTCTTCTCTTGGGTTTCACCTGCGGTATTCTTGGCTCATGTGCCGACAGCCCCACCGACATTGATCCATTCGAGGCGCGGGCGATCCCCGAAGAGCTCCTTCCCTACGTGGACGCCGTGGTGGAGGCGAACACTCGCTTCGCTTTGGATCTCTACGCGCGATTGCAGGAAGAGGATGGCAACCTTTTTTTCTCGCCGTGGAGTATCTCCACCATTCTGAGCATGGTCTTGGCAGGAGCAGCCGATGGGACTATGCTTGAAATGGAGGAGGTGATGCACATACCCTCCGGGTTTGATCGGTGGCATGAGATGTTTGGGGCATTGCACGCCAGCCTG
>JAUXFG010000276.1 GCA_030620115.1 Candidatus Fermentibacterota bacterium | reverse complement strand
CGCTGCCACGTTCTCTGCCTCCTCAGCCTGGAAAAGCAATTGGTGTCCGTTTTGAGGAACCACAATAAAACCTGTCTTAGCGGCCTTAGCCCACGCACTGATACCCTGAACGAAATCCCGCATATCCTCACGATATTCCCTTTCAGAGGCTGGATTGTAATCGGTGCTCTTGTCACCGCATCCGGTCATCAAAACGGTCATCATGGCAAAAGCAATACACGAAGAAGTTCTCATGAAACATTACCCTCCTCTGAAAAATCTCGATTCCCAGCCCGATGGTGCTCTGGGGACGAGACATTCGCCACCAGTCGCCGCAGCCAGATAATACCCGATTCGAACTCCGTTGTCATTTCCCGGCTCGGGGGAACGAGCGGAAACGAGAGAGCAGTTCTGATGGGATCAGCTATTCAGACGTATCGCAGACGTATCGCCGTCTCGGTGTCGGATTATCCGAACAAACAGCTCTCCAAAAAAAACTCGATTCGGTCACCAATGCAATGTCACAAGTCAAGGGCTGACTCTGCTCTCCCAGGACTGACTCTGCTCTCCCTCATAGGTCAAGGGGCGGTCTCGCATGCAACCTGTGAACGCCCACCGAGCTATGTTTCCTTGTTTCGGAGCCTCTCGTGGTATATATTTCTGTAGTATATCAAGCTTGTTATGAGAAGTTATTGCATCTCCGGTTGACAGACCGGAATGCGCCAACCGGGAGGATCTCGTGCCAAGAGCAACGGCAAAGGTATTCATGACCGGCCGCAGTCAAGCTGTTCGTATCCCCAAGAAGTTCCGCCTTGCTGCAGATGAAGTTTTCCTGGAGCGTGACGGCGACTGCCTGATTCTAACCCCAAAACCGAAATCCTGGGCCATGTACTTTGCTGAGGGAATGCGCTTCAGTGATGATTACCCAGATCACATTGAAGACATGGCGCCTGAGGAACGTGAGATCCTTTGATGAAGTACATGCTTGATACGAATGCCTGCATCGCCATAATCAAGCAGCGCCCTGAAGGGATAACGCAGAAGCTTATAGAAGTGCCAATCGGAGAGCTCGGTATATCGAGCATTGTTCTGGCGGAGCTCTATTATGGAATTCAGTTGTCTCAGAAGCGGGAACATAACGAGGCTGCGCTAGGTAGCTTTCTGAAGTATGTGGTTGTATTGGCATGGCCTCAACAGGCCGCTCGCGAATATGGTGTGATTCGTGCGCATCTCGAGAGAAAAGGAACACCGATAGGAGCTAATGATCTCCTTATCGCAGCACATGCCTTGGCCCAGAAGGCGGTGCTGATCACTGATAATGTCAGAGAGTTTCAACGCGTGCCGGACCTAAGGATAGAAAACTGGATCTCTGTGTGATCTCTCGCCCCTTCAGCTTCCCGTTTGTCGGGTTAGCGCAGCGTAACCCGACAAACAATCCCCCATCCCCTTCCTGAGGCTCCCAGTGCTCCTCCATGCAGGAGCATCCGCCCTTCTCCCCCTTTTGCTTTGTATGATGGAGGGACGTCCGCCAGCTGGCGGATCGCGTCCGCGGTTGCGACAGCTAGACCGGCAGTCGCAGCGAGGATTCGATCCCTTGGCGCCTTGCTGATCGTCCATCCCGGGTGTATCTTCTGATGTGTCCTCATGTGCATATGCTTGTCAAGCGATGATACCTATTCTTCAGTAGACAGTGGGAGTTCATGATTATCATGACAGCAAAAAGAAGCGTGATATTCTTTTTCGTGTTGCTATTGTGTGTTATGTCTCAGAATTCATACGGTGCCGAGCGTTGGTACAATCACTACAAGAAAGGCGCGACCCTGCTGAAAGAGTCGAAATACGCACAGGCTATACTCGAGTTTGAGATGGCAACCGAAGGGGTTTATGAGGATCAACGCAAGAAGATCCAGACCTATGGCATGCACTTCATCAGGTACTACCCGCACCGGGAAATCGGCGTTGCCGCCTACCATCTGAATGACTTTGCGCAAGCAAGGGAAGAGCTGGAGCTCTCTATGGGCTACGCGCCCACCGATCGCGCAAGAGAGTACCTCCAGCGATTAGGCGCTGCCCCCACTCCCCCGAGGACACCGGAATCACTCATCAAGAGACTGAGCCTTGACGAACGAAAGAATCTCCAACGAATACTTGCCTACAAGGGCTTCTATGGTGGGACCATTGATGGCATATTCGGTGCCGGAAGCCGGAGCGCCGTTCAGCAGTTCCAGGCAGAAAACAAACTTGGGGCAACGGGCGACATTGATGAAGAAACCCTGGCCAAGCTCCATCATGTGGAGGTCCCCTCCGGGTGGACACCCGAATCCGATGAACCCGCCATCGCTGCCGAAGCCCGTGAACCCACCAAAGTCATTGTGCCTCCCCCCTCGAGACCAATCACGATTCCACGGCCTCCAAAACTCACGAGAGTTCGCCGCGTCGGCCCCCGGCTCACGGTAGCAGTGATTCCGTTGGCAGATAGAGGCAGCGCAGGAGAGCTTGCACACCTCATGGCGGAGAAGCTCGTGAGCTCGTTGGTTGAGTACCAACGATTCCGCGTCATCGAGAGAAGCCAGTTGGACAAGATTCTCAAGGAACAGAAGTTCGGGCTTTCCGACCTGGTGGAATCGTCCACCGCCGCTCGCTTGGGGAAACTGGTGGGGGTAGACTGTCTCGTCGTAGGCAGCGCGTGGGTAGCCGGCGGTGCAGTTGACCTCACCATGCGCCTTGTTGATACTGAGACAGGTGAGGTATTGGCAACCAGAGCAGGCCAGTGCCGCGCCGACAGCCCTTCGGAGACGAGGCAGATCGCCGGCGATTTTGCCGCCTACTTCGCCAATATGCTTCCCTTGGCAGAGGGCACGGTGGTCAAGGTCGATCCGGATGAGACAGTATATTTGGACCTTGGATCACAAGTAGGCATGAGAAAGGGAATGAAACTCGTGGTTTTTCATGAGGGCGAAAAGATCACGCACCCCGTCTCCGGCGAGGTCATTGGAAGCCGCCGAGAAAAACAGGCGGAACTGGTGCTCACCGAGGTCATGGACCGTCTTTCCGTTGCACGGTTCGTCGAGGGTCAAGAGGGCAACGTGAGCGTCCGTGATCCTGTTGTCACCAAATGAATATATCGAGAATCCCACAACTCCATGCCACGCAGCGTCTTCCGTACAACTCACGTTCCGAAATCCGGCATTTCCCCATCTCCCCATCATCCCATCACCCCATCACTCCATCACCCCATCTCCCCATCACCCCATCTCCCCATTACCCCAT
>JAUXFG010000086.1 GCA_030620115.1 Candidatus Fermentibacterota bacterium | reverse complement strand
GGATTCTGACAACCACAACATGTAGTGGTCGCTGGAGTCAAGTAGATACCCCAGTTGTTTTTTTGCGACAAGGTTACTAAATTAGTAACATAGACAGCAAAAAACGGAGATAACCTTGCAAACACTCACTGAACAAGTGTATAGATTGGACCCGCCGGGTGGCATCTTTGATGATATCGTGGTACGGAACCTGTTTCCGAAGGCCTCAGCTGGGGCACGAAAACTCCTTATCTACCGTGCGGTCCACAACGGTGAAATTATCCGAATCAAGCCCGGTGTCTATTGCCTAACAGAGGCATATCGACGGTCTCACCCTCATCCCTTTGTTGTTGCAGCATTACTCCATTCCCCATCCCACATTAGTCTCGAGTCAGCGCTATCGCATCATGGGCTCATTCCCGAGGCCGTGCACCAGATAAGCAGCGTTACGATCCGGCGAAGCAGAGAATTCCTTACGCCACTAGGAATCTTCACTTTCCAGAGGGTTCCTGCAGCCAATCCTCGGGCAGGTGTCAATTTGGAAAAAGTAGATGAGTATGGATGGGCGTTTGTAGCTAGCCCCCTTCGGTCCATCGCCGATCTTATCTATCTCAGAAAACATATCTCATGGGGAAAAGACGGTAGCCGCTTTCTTACAGTCTCTATGCGCATCGAAGAGGGCGATCTCCGAGCAATGCAGTTGGAAGATTTCGGAGAGATCTGCCAGAGCATCGGGAACAAGCGAACAAGGACATACCTTAACGGATTAAAAACGGAGATCGGGCGATGATCGGCGACATCCTGGCTGATAGACTCCGCGACTACTCTCCCGCAAACTCTATTGAGCAGGAGAGTACTTTGTCCGAGCTACTGCAACACTATGTACTCGCCAGCCTTTCCAGTGCCCGCTTCTTTTCACAGGCACTGTTTCATGGTGGTACCTGCCTGCGCATTCTCTACGGGATGAACCGCTTCTCCGAGGATCTGGATTTCTTGCTTAGAAAACCTGACCCGCAATTTCAGTGGAAACCGTATGTTGATCGCATTCAATCAGATTGCGAGGCAGAAGGGATTTGCTTTGAATTGCAGGAAAAATCATCAGCGAGTACGGCCGTCAAAAAGGTGTTCCTAAAAACGGATTTCGTCGGCCAACGGTCTAATTTTCCTTTCCCGAGACATTCGAATCGAAAGGTGAGGATCAAACTCGAGATCGATTCCAATCCTCCTGAGGGATCGCAGCTCGAGACCAAGTACATCACATTCCCTCTGACCGCTGCTATTACAACACAAACGCTACCTTCGAGCTTCGGTTTGAAATCACACGCGCTTCTTTGTCGCGAGTACACAAAAGGTAGGGACTGGTACGATTTTCTTTGGTACACTGGGAAGAAGATCGTTCCTGATCTCGATCTTCTCGGTAGTGCCTTGGATCAACACGGTACATGGTCCGGAAGGTCTATTCGCGTGACACCGAAGTGGTATTATGAGGCAATGCTGGATCGCATCAAAGAGATCGATTGGGATGTCGCACGAGCCGACGTCAGACGTTTCATCATGGCAAAAGAGATGGATAGTCTCAGTGCGTGGACCCGTGAGCTATTCTCCCAGGCACTGGATCAATTGATCAATCTGATGTCACCCTAGCCCGGACTTCTCACCGGTTTTCGAAGCGAAGCTGTCCCGAATCCGATGCGGGATGTGAGCGAGGATCGATCAAAGATGGCCTGAAGAAGAGATGTCGGAGTGTTCGGATTATTTCTGGACGAGCCCAAAGGAGATGCTCATGACCAGGAGACCTGGAATGGTTCGCATCTGTTCAATCTTTTCTATGATGATGCTCCTTCTTTCTGCGTCAGCCGTGATGGCTGATTGGGAAGGGGAGGTGGTCGTGGAGGAGGGGATCAAGCATGTGAAGAATCCGGCCGAGCCTCTCCACGGGCGGCGGGACATCATCTTGCGAGAGCTATGGCGAATTGGTGCGGATGAGGGAGATGTGGTTGGCCTCATAGCGGATGTATGTGAGGACCGCGACAGGAACATCTACCTACTCGATGTTCAACTGAACACCGTGTGGATTTACAGCGCTGACGGCGAGAGAATAGGATCCGTAGGACGGGAAGGCGACGGCCCCGGTGAATTTCGTAGACCCTTCCAGGTGCTCCAGTGGCCCGATGGGCGGTTGGCAGTCGCGGAATCATTTCCCGGCCGTTTTCTGCTGTTCGAGAAGGATGGAACCCCAGGTGGAACATTACTTCCGCAGATACATGATTCTGATTCACTTGAGACCTATGTGAATTTGTCGAGGTCCAAGGTGGCAGGGGAACGTCTGGCAATTCATTACACTACATGTGCATGGAAGGGCAACAATCGAATAAGCGCCATATATCTTGGGCTCTTTGATCTCCAAGGGAACCCGAAGAATCTTCTTCTCAGCCGCCGGATTGAGACGAAGTCCTCCAAGCAAGGGGAGAAGCGTGAGACCGAAATGACCTGGTTGGGAGATAGGTGGTGTATGGGTCCCGATGGCGCAGTCTATGCCGCTCTGGGATACCAAGGTTACACAATCCATGTATTCGACTCAGAGGGGCAAAAGACGATGATGATAGAGCGCGAGTACGAGAGCGTTCGTCGAAATGAAGAAGAAAAGGAGGAAGCAGAACGGAGCTTTGCTCGCTTCCGCCATGTAAAGCCCGAGTCGACATTCGAGATCAGTGATATGCACATGGACATCGTTGGCCTACATGCATCATCCGATAATGAGATCTGGGTGCAGACAAGCGAGGGAAGGTGGAGGCTCCCGGAGGGCGCCATAGCGAGCTACGACGTGTTCAATCCAGAGGGGCATTTCGTGGAACAAGTGGTGCTGTACGCCCAAGGAAACCCAGGAGATGATCTGATCTTCCTTCTGAATGATCGTGTGGTTGTTGTGCACGACTTCTTGTCCTGCGCGCATGCCATGGTTGGGGTCAAACCGCGTGACAGGGGAGAGGATGCCGAAGAGATCGATGCAATGGTCGTATGCTATTCCTTCTGACCTTAGGGTTCGCACAGAAATAACTTCACATTCTTGCATCCCATCTTCACCACATCTGTTTGCCTCGCCTCGATCGCGTAATCCTCGACGTAGCTTGGACTACGCCTCCGACGGGCATGGCATGCCATGCCCCTACATGGGGAGCCCAATTCTGTGGTAAATCTGTGCGCCAGAACTGCGAACTTATTCTTGCGCGAACCCTTAGCCCGGTGGGAGCGATGATTTCACCACTCTTGGTGGCTTTGCGTGAGAAGCAATCGACTTCCCTGGCATCTTCGGCTTTCCGGATTCGAAAACTCCTCTGTATTCTCGATCTTGTGAGTTGTCAAACGTGCCACGGAAACGTAACCTGGCCCCGATATTCTGGGATCGCTCTTTGCGTGCACGTTGAACGCATGAAGGGAGGGTATGCATGACGCTATCCTTATCGCTCGTCCTTCTCCTGTCGTTGGTCGGTCCCACGGACCTGACAGTGAAGGACACGCCCAGTGATAACGGAAAGAGCATTTCCGTTGCATGGGAGTTCCCTGCAGACAAACAGGGTGTCATTGAATTCGTCATCGAGCGGGTAGGCCCTGAGGAAGAATTCGGAGAAATAGATAGGCCTTCCGTCAAGATGGCCAGCTACCTCGACGAGGCGGTCGAGGATAAGATCCCGTACCGATACAGGGTAGGAGCCGTTTATCCTGATACAATTCTCTTCTCAGAAACAAGCCTCCCGGTCATAAGCAGCCCCCAATGGTTCAATATGGCATATCTAAACGTGGCAGTGGGGCTTGTCATCTTCCTGAGCCTGGTTGGCGTGTTCATACTGAATGCGAAGAGCGGGCACGAGCTTTTTGTTCGCAAGATCGCAGGACTCGAGGCAGTCGATGAGGCAGTGGGACGCGCCACGGAGATGGGGCGGGATATCTTGTACATTCCGGGCGTGGGCTACATCGAGGACATTGCCACAATCGCATCGATGAATCTATTGGGCGAAGTCGCCAAGAAGGCGGCTGAGCATGGTACTGGGTTGAAGGTACCAAACAAAGATCCTATAGTATTCACCGTCACAATGGAGATTGTGAAGGGCGCATACATGGAGGCAGGGCGGCCCGATGCATTTGATCCTGACTCGGTATTCTTCCTGGCACAGAATGTATTGGCTTACGCTTCAGCAGTTGATGGCATTATGATGCGAGATAAGCCCGCCACGAATTTTCTTATGGGTGCATTCGGTGCAGAAAGCCTTATTCTCGCCGAAACGGGCGCCTCTGTTGGCGCCATTCAGATCGCAGGTACGGACTGCGTGACCCAACTTCCGTTCTTCGTGGTTGCATGTGACTATACGCTGATTGGTGAGGAACTTTACGCTGCCAGTGCATACTTGTCACGCGAGCCTTTAATGCTTGGCGCACTCAAGGGCCAGGACTATGGTAAGGTTATCATCGGTGGATTCCTGTTTGTTCTTTCCTTTCTTGCTTTGGTATTCAAGACGCCCGTGGTGCGTCTTTTCCAATAAGGAGGCGAAGAGATGCACCGTAAGTTCCCGTTAGGGCTGCTCATATTCTTTGGTATTCTCGGCGTGATATCCATCTTTATCCCCCATCCGGCGTGGGAGACCTTTGACCTGACCTTAAGAAACAAGATGATGCTTATCATCGGGGCATTCGCATTGATTCTCGCGCTGGGCAATCTGCTGCGAACCCATTTCATGAAGGTCAAGCGAAAGGCAAAGAATTGGCAGTTTAGCATAGTTACTATCTTGGGTTTCTTCATCGCCGCAGTGATTGGGCTTTTTGGTGATCGGGAAGGCGAGATTGGATTATTCCGGACAGAGATCGGAAGCTTCAACTTCGATATATGGACGATCTACTTCAAGATATTGGTACCATTGGGTGCCACGATGTTTGCAATGCTTGCCTTTTTTATGGCCTCTGCTGCATATCGCTCCTTTAGAGCGAAGAGCAGCTTGGCTATTCTTCTATTAGTGTCCGCATTCATCGTCATGCTTGGCCAGATCCCCATCGGTGCGGCGATCTCGCGTCATATACCCGAGATCTCGGATTTTATCATGAGAGTACCGAACACAGCCAGCAAGCGAGGAATCGAGATCGGCGTCTGCTTGGGGATGATAGCGACCATGCTGAAGATCATGACAGGCATCGAGCGGAGCTGGATGGGAGGTGGAGAATGAGGCTTTCCAAGCTGTTCAAGCTCGATAGAAAGATCATTTTCATCATAATGGCTCTTGTGATCGCCATTCCCATCATAAAACCGTTCGGGTTGCCGACCCACGTGACCAGCCGGACGCAAAGCCTTTTTGATACGGTTGATGCCACTGACAGAGAGACGCAGGCTGTGCTGATCTCTAGTGACTATGCTCCTCAGGCAGAACCTGAGCTGCAACCGATGATGATCGCGCTTCTTCGGCACTGTCTGGGGCGCAAGATCAGGGTATTGCTCGTTACTCTCTACATAGAGGGAGCAGGGCTTGTGGATAATGCCGCAAAACAGGTCATCAATGAGTTCAATGAACGGGCGACATGCAGTGCGGACAGCATCATCATGGGCCGGGATATTGTGTTCTTGGGATGGAAGCCGCCGCCCATCATACCGATTCTTGCCATGGGGACCGACATTGCGGGTTTCTATACCACTGATTTCTACAAGAAGCCAACAGCCGATATGCCCGTGATGCGGGGAATAAAGAACTATGACGACTTGAGCATAGTGGTTGCCCTCTCCTCCGGCGGTTCGCCCAAATGGTACGTGCAGTTTGCCCAAACACGGTTTGGGGTCAAGGTGGGAGCGGGAGTCACCGCAGTCAGTGTTGCAGACTTCTATCCGTATCTGGAATCAGGCCAGTTCAGTGGGCTCCTTGGAGGCATGAAAGGAGCTGCGGAATACGAAGAGCTTGTGGACAAGGTTGTGGGAGTGCCCGGGCGGAGGAGGGCCACTGAAGGCATGAGTTCCCAGTCTGCTGCTCATTTGGCCATAATGTTCTTTGTCATCATAGGGAATATTGGCTACTTTGCCTCAAGGAGGAGAAGGTAATGCATATAAGCACTGATCCATGGGTCTGGATAGGTGTGTTTCTCACCCTATGCATGTTCTCCTTCCTGTGGCGGGAGAACGGTTTCTACCGATTTGGCGAACACCTGTTTGTGGGGGTCTCGAATGGCTGGTCGGTGGCGTTCATGTACAACAATGTGCTCGTTCCCAATCTCATCAAGCCGGCGGGAGACGCTTTCAAGATAGCCGGGAGAGACGGGCTTTCGTGGGCTCTGTTCAATCCCTTTCAAGACACGAATTTCATTGTGATTCTGTTCGGCATGATCGGATGCCTCTACTTCACCAGGTTCATTCCAAGGGTTTCATGGATGGTGAGGATACCCATTGGCATATTTATGGGTTATTACACCGGCCTGTCCGTACCTGCCTATTTCCAGGGAACCGTGCTCCGGCAGGCCGGCGCCACGATACTCACCCCAGAAAAGATGACCGGTCTTTGGGAAGGCATTATCGCCGTTCTGGTTTTCGTCGGGGTGATCTGCACCATCGTCTACTTCTACTTCTCAAAGGAACATAAGGGTATCCTCAAAGGCGCCTCTTGGGTTGGCATCGTATTTATCATGATAGGCTTTGGCGCCTCGTTCGGATTTACGGTCATGGCTCGTATGTCACTGGCTATTGGTAGGTTTACGTTTCTTTTGAGAGATTGGTTGGGGCTCGTTCAATAGTAGAGCTCTTGAGCCGGTCCTGAGGGCAGGATGAAGACACGTCTTAGGGCCGGCTCCATCATTATCCTCTCATTTGTTCTCCTGTCTCTTGTTGCCACGTATCCTGCCTGGCTGCATCTCTCTGAGGCAGTCATCGGTCCCCCGGAAGACAATCAGCAGAACTATTGGACGATCTGGTGGGCTCAGCGTGCGCTCTTTCAGGATCATGTCGTGCCGTGGCGGTGCTCGCTCATCTACTATCCATATGTCACCAGTCTGGGGTTGCATGACGTCGGCCTTGCGTATACACTGCCGGGCGCGCTGTTGGCGCAACTGATTGGCTCCGCAGCCGCAGCGTACAATCTTCTTATTCTCCTGGCATTCCCGCTTTCCGCAGGAGCCATGTATCTGCTTGCACGCGATATCGGGGTTTCAAGGGCCGCGGCATGGGTTGCGGGAGTCGCGTATGCATTCGCGCCGTATCTGCCGGTCCATGCGCAACATCACCTCCAGCAGACAGGTATCCACTGGTTTCCGCTTCTTGTACTCACGCTCCGTCGAACAAGGGCCGGCAATCCCTTGAAATGGCCCATTCTTGCCGGGCTCTGTTTCGTATCGGCAACATACTCTTCGCTCTATTTCGCCATGTTTGCCATGATGGTGGGATTCCCCATCCTTCTGTGGAACATGTATGCCGACCGACGGCAGCTTCACGTGCTGGTTCGGCGAATCGCCATCTCTGCCGGAATAAGCGCTGTGCTCCTGGCGCCCCGAGGTTTACTCGTATTGCAGGCGACAAAAGAGGGCGGCGAGTACCTGCTCCTGGGGGCCACTGAGTATTGCTCTGATCTCCTTGGGCTGTTTCTCCCACCATTCACACACCCAGTCTGGGGTGAGGTATTCAGATCCGCCCAGCTCTCTACTACGGGGAGCCCGTGGGAGTTCGAGTATCTTGGTTTCTTGGTGATTGGCCTGGCTGTTTATGGTCTTTTCTCGAAGCGGCGTGCCGTGGCGATTCGTTGGCTCCTCTTGGCAGGCGACTTCACCGTTCTCTCACTCGGGCCGCTCTTGCACCTCGGGGGAGAGGTGATTGCAGGAAGGTTTCTCCCTTACTATTGGCTCATTCAACGAGTACCCTTGCTCGACGGCCTTCGAGTGCCTGTTCGTTTCGTTCTCCTTTCGTCCCTCTGTCTTGCCGTGGCGGTGGCAGTAGGCACGGAGAAGCTCATTGGCTCGCTCAAATGGCCGGCAGTGGGGATTCTTGCGGGGTGTCTGATTTTTGTGGAGTTCTCGCAGGTCCCATTTGATGTGACGCCGTTGCCGGCGGCGCCCGCCCATGTGGCAGTCAGTGCACAGATGACCGAAGGAGCTGCATTCCTGGATGTACCAGTGGACGAGTACTTCACCCGGCTCGATGCGCAGTACTGTCAGACAGTGCATGGGAGACCCATCGTGGCGGGGGCCATCGGGCGTGACCCCGGCCATGCGGTTGTTTTGTTGGATAGCCTGCCTCAATCAGCGGCCCGGTTCATCGCGGTGAGGCCTCCCGAGCGCCGATCCAAGGCACTGAGTCCACCTTCTCGGTTATATGGTAGACTGGTTGATCTGGGCATCGAAGGAGTCGTGCTTCATCGAGGTCGTCTCCCGAAGGCCTCAGAAGAGGCGATTCTGGAGTATCTGAGGGATTTCCTGGGGAAGCCGTTCTATGTGGATAGCTTGTATGTTGGCTGGGCATTGGGCGATTAGGGCTTGCCCAGGGATAACCTCACATTCCTGCATCCCGTCTTCACCCTATATATAGCGCGAATCTCTCGCCAATCTTCCACGTTCCTTCCTTGGAGTGCGGTAGCCATGCTACCGCTTTTACCGAGCAAGCCATGCTTGCGGTTGCCAATCGAAAAGCCAGTAATGAGCGCGGGAGCATGGCTCCCGCAGAACAAGGCGCAAGCATGGCTTGCGCACTCCAAAGCGGCCATACTCCAAAGCTTGCGCACTCAATCCCGCGGAGTACGCGGGACTACGCCTCCCATCTACGCCAAGGCTACGCCGAGGCAGGCCGGTGGGCACGGTCCGCCAGCTGGCGGATGCCCCTACATAGGGGAGACCGATTCTACGGCAGATCTGAGCGCCAAAATTGCGAACCCTAAGGCGCAAGAGGAGGAGCAAGTTCCACGAGTCGAGTGGCGATGCGTTCACCCATCTGTCTACATGCGATGAGATCGGCGTTTGTGGGAACGTATTTGACCTTGATCGGATCCTCCACGATCTCAACCTTGAGATCCTTCAACGCTTCTTCGAGTTGGCCCGTGGCCTCACCGCTCCACCCATAGGAACCAAATGCCGCGCCAATCAGATTCTTCGGCTTCAGACCCTTGAGATAGGTGAGTGTATCTGCAAGGCTCGGCAGCATCTGATTGTTGAGGGTCGGCGATCCAATCAGAAGGGCGCCGGCCTCCAGGAGTTCAGTGGCGACATCGCTCCTGGTGGATCCTGAGAGAGGCATCAGAACAGGTACCGCACCATTCTGCTGGAGACCATCTGCAATAGCCCGGGCCATTGTTGTGGTGCTTTTCCACATGGTATCATAGACAACTACGGCCTTTCTGGTAGGGCGCATCTGTAGCCAATGTGAGTACAGCCCAAGGATCTCTCCGAGATTCTCTCGCCAGATCGGGCCATGATCCGAAGCCAGGATCTTGATATCCCAGCCCGTCTCCACCACCTTCTCCAAGGTCTTTGCCACAAGGCGATTGAATGGCGTGAGGATATTTGCGAAGTACTTGCTCGACTCGAACCTGACTACGCTTGGATCGTTTTCATCCACGAACAGATTTGATGTGGCGAAATGAAGACCGAACGCGTCTTGGGAGAACAGAATGCCGTCCTCGGGGAGATAGCTGAACATGCTATCCGGCCAGTGGAGCATACGAGTTTCCAGAAACAGGAGCTGCATGTCGCCCAACGAGAGCGATTCGCCGGTACCTATGGACTGCACCTCTCCCAGGGTCGGGAAGTGGTGAGCCTCCAGGGCCTGTACACCCATGGGAGAGGCGAATACCTTCTCGGGTTTCACTGTGGCAACGATCTCGGGCAGACACCCGGAGTGGTCCATCTCCGCATGGTTGCAGACGATGTAATCAATGGATGATGGATCCACCACGGAAGCAATCCGTGAGAGAAGCTCATCCTTGAATGGGGCCTTGACCGTATCAATGAGCGTGATCTTCTCTGCCATTATCAGGTAGGCGTTGTAGGTCGATCCCCTGTAGGTCGAGTAGCCATGGAAATCCCGGAGATCCCAGTCTATGGCGCCAACCCAATAGACATGATCACTGACCTTCGTTGCCTTGAAGGGTGTGTCCACCGTATCCTCCGTCATTTGCTGAGGACGCTCAGCTCATTACTCAATGTGGCGATATGGCCGAATTCCTCCTCGATGATATCGTCGATCTTTTCCCTGCCCTTGCGGCGCGAGATCGCTGCTTTGATTCCAAGATAGAAGAGGATGGAGTCTTTCTCCAGTCGGATGGCATTCTTGAGAATGTCGTCAAGAGTCTCATGGCCGGTCAATTCCGAGGAAGGGTCGAGATCAACGTTGAACACGTGATCGTCGGCCATGGCTCGCAGGTAGAGACCTGCTTCGCCATATGGATCGAACACAGAGCTTTCTCTCTCATGTGAGGAGAGTTCCTCGCGCATGCCGGAAAACGTTTTGAGATGATCATCCTCCATGTCTGCCAGGCTCAGCAGCAGCTTCTTTGCCTCTTCGTCTTCAAATCCCTCCGCCGCCTTGCGGTAGTACTTGGCGCCGTTGGCCTCTATCTGTTCAGCCATGGCGAATACTTCGTCTGCCGTGAATTTGAGGTCCATTTTCCCCTCCTTACGCAGTGCTGGGGTCGGTTGCAGCCGAGAGTTGGTGAGAAGTCCGGGTTAGTTCAATCGACTGGATCGAATAGGTCTTTCCCTACGCCGCAGATTGGGCAAACCCAATCATCGGGAATGTCCTGGAATGCGGTGCCAGGGGCGATTCCGCTATCGGGATCACCCTTTTCCGGGTCGTATATGTACCCACATGCGGTGCACTCATACTTCTTCATGAATCAACTCCTTTTGGATAGCGAGGGGTCATGTCGACACTCGACATCTAGTCAAACCGGTAGTTCATCCTCGACGAACGGCGAAAGCTCTCTCAATCGATCGATAATGGGTGGAAGGTGCTTGATCACAAGATCTATCTCTTCCTCCGTATTGTATCTACTGAGACTGAAACGGATAGACCCATGCGCCGATGTGAAGGGAATCCCCATTGCCCTGAGTACGTGAGAAGGCTGCAATGAACCCGAGGCACATGCCGAGCCGGACGAGGCAGCTATGCCAAGATTGTCAAGCAAGAGGAGGATAGCCTCGCCTTCTACATACTGAAAGCTTACATTGAGGGTGTTGGGGAGCCTGTTGGCTCCATTGACCTGCGCAGCCTTGCATCCAGCCAGCACACCCCGCTGGAGTCGATCCCTCAGCGCACGGACGCGTGTGTTCTCTTCATCGAGGCCATTCAGGGCCAATTCGGTCGCCATGCCGATGCCCACGATGCCGGGGATATTCTCAGTGCCGGCGCGCCGATTGTGTTCATGATGACCGCCGATCACCTGAGGCACAAGCTTCGTTCCCTTCCTGACATAGAGAGCACCGGTTCCCTTAGGCCCGTGAAGCTTGTGCCCTGAAATGGTGAGGAGATCCACCGGAACTCTGGTGATGTCGATGGGGATCTTGCCGGCGGCCTGGACTGCATCGATATGGAGTATTACACCCATGGATTTCACCAGATTTGCGATTTTTTCGATGGGGAAAATCACACCTGTCTCGTTGTTCGCCCACATTATGCTGACCAGAGCCGTGTCTGGTGTCAGCGTGCTCTCTAGCGCATCAAGAATCAACGAGCCGTCGCTGTTGACGGGGAGCTCCGTGACCCGGTAGCCATGTTTGGCAAGATGCCGGAACACGCCAAGCACGGCAGGGTGCTCAACCCTGGTGGTGATGATATGCTTCTTGAGTCCGTCCAGTGCATCAAGGCTGCCACGGATTGCAAGGTTGTTTCCTTCGGACCCCCCGCTGGTGAATACAATCTCCTGAGGATCGGCGTTGAGCAAGGCGGCCACTTGCCGGCGGGCTTGGTCTATATGACGCTTCACCTGGCCTCCGAAGGTGTGCATGCTCGAAGGGTTCCCATAGAGCTCAGTCCAGAAGGGCTGCATGGCCTCCACAACTTCGGGGGCGGTCATGGTGGTGGCATTGTTGTCGAGGTAGATGGTTCTCACGATACCTCCTCCACCACGATGTCCGGTGACACGAACTCCCTCAGCTTGGCCTGGACCACATCACTCAACGTGAACTGTGCCACCCGGCAGTGTGCGCAGCTCCCCCGCAATGAGACCAACACACGATTTCCCACCACATCGATGAGTTCGACGTCTCCCCCGTCCTTTCGAAGCAAAGGCCTCACCTCGCGTTCGAAGGTTTCCTGGATGAGCTTGATTTTCTCGATGTTTGTCAACGGCCGAGGTTCAGGCTCCTCCTCGGCCACTGCCGGCTCTGTGGATCCAGACAGTCGGGCGAGTATCTTGCCAATCTCGGGCTGGCAACTACCGCATCCTCCGCCGGCTTTTGTATAGTTGGTGACTTCTTCCACCGTGGTGAGCCCATTCTCCAGGACCGTACGCTCGATCTCCTTTTCCGTGACGCCGAAACAGGTGCAGACCACGACGCCCTCGAGCTCTCTGGTGACCTGGTCTCCGCTGCGGTAGTTCTCGATAGCAGCCTCCAGCGCTTCCTTGCCCATGACGGAGCAGTGCATCTTCTGATCTGGCAGACCCCCAAGATATTCGGCGATATCCCGATTCGTGACCTTTTGGGCTTCCTCCAACGTTTTTCCCTTGATCATCTCCGTCAAGGCAGACGATGAGGCAATGGCGCTCGCGCACCCAAAAGTTTGGAACTTCACGTCAATGATGCGGCCTTCACTATCGAGCTTGAACATCAGCTTCAATGCATCACCACATGCCAAAGATCCAACCTCACCAACACCATCAGCATCTACGATCACGCCCACATTGCGCGGATTATTGAAATGATCCTTCACTTTCTCAGTATAGTCCCACATCGCATCCTCCCTTCCAGAATTTATGTTCTGCTCCCTCAGAATGACATATGGTATTGCATCCTTCTGTCCACTATCACTATCATTCTGAGCGACCACAAGGAGCGAAGAATCTCGCCTTGCTCCTCGTTCTGTCATCTGAACGATTTCTTCCTCAATCCCCTATTCGCCCATTCACCCAATCCCATCTCATCATCATCTCTGGAGGGACGTTCGCCAGCTGGCGGATCGTAGCACAGGTCAGTAGCGTAGGACAGTAGCGC
Organism: Candidatus Fermentibacterota bacterium; assembly: GCA_030620115.1. Classification (GTDB taxonomy): domain Bacteria; phylum JAFGKV01; class JAFGKV01; order JAFGKV01; family JAFGKV01; genus JAUXFG01. Next base: position 3,162 of record JAUXFG010000086.1, on the reverse strand, counting down.
AGGCGTCCCTGCCTGTGATCTTCCACTGCCTGCGGTCTTTCCGTATCGCGCATCAACGGCCATGACCAAGCATCGAAGATCCGACAACCGGCGGATGGCCCTCCATCATCCTCACTTCGATGTTGAATGTTGGATGTTTCCGCCAGCTGGCGGATTCATTCCGTCAATCCTTCATTCCAGCTAATCGCCCCGCTCCGCCGTCTCATGATTCTCATATTCTTGTTCCACAAGGCGTCTCAGTTTGTATGCCATGTCTCTCATGATTCCGTACAGGATTCCACACGAGGCATCGATCCTGTCTCGATCTCCCTCGTCTGCCAAGGCCAGCATTTCATCGGTCAAACGCATCGTTTTGTGCAGATTCTCGTGGTACGGTTTTGACATCTTCTGTTCTCCAAACCTGCTGGCGGTGATAGGACAGATCTCAGTCTTTTCTTCCTCCATGCATAGGATGTGCCAATGTCATGATGCATGGCTATTCCGTACCGGATCCCAAAGGGTTATCATTGAGGAAGCGGTATAATGTGGCGCGCCCCACGCCGAGGAGCGCGGCGGCCTTCACCTTGTTGCCGGAGGTTTGATGTAATGCATCTATGACGCGCTGCTTGTCCAATCGCTGCCTGCCGCGCTTTGGGCCCTCGGATTCTTTGGGCTGTGCAAGAGATTTTTCCGGTATCTCAGGTTGGTCTTCCACCAAGACAGCTTTTTCGTGATGGATGCCTGCAGGGGTGGTCCATTGGCGGATCTCTGGCGGCAGGTGTTGTGGCAATATCTCATCACCAGCACAGTGGATGGTGGCATACTGGAGCGAATTGATAAGCTCGCGCACATTTCCCGGCCAAGGATACGCAGTAAGCCTTGCCATGGTTTCCGCTGAAACCCGGCGGAGCTGCTTGCCGGTTTCCCTGCGGATCTCCCTGATGATGTGCTCCACGAGAGATGGAAGGTCCTCCCGGTGGGTGCGGAGTGAAGGCAAATTGATGGGGACCACACACAATCTATAGAAGAGGTCCTCTCTGAACTTCCCTTTCTTCACGAGCTCCTTCAGATCTTTGTTGGTGGAGCTGACCACCCGCACATCCACGCTTATCTGCCGCTCGCCGCCGACTCTCTCGAACCGCTTCTCCTGGAGGACGCGGAGCAATTTGACCTGGAAACTCGGACTCAGCTCGCCAACCTCGTCCAGGAGAAGCGTACCGTTGTCGGCCAGCTCGAATCGCCCCTTCTTGTCCCGGATCGCTCCCGTAAATGCACCCCTGACATGACCGAAGAGCTCGCTCTCCAAGATGTTCTCAGGCAGGGCGCCGCAATTGATTGGTACAAAGGGGCCTTTGTTTCTCTTGCTCTCCGCATGAATCGCGCGAGCCGCAAGCTCTTTGCCCGTCCCGCTCTCACCGCTGATCAATACCGGATAGTCGAACTGCGCGGCCTGACGAATGGTGATAAAGACCTCTCGCAGAGCCTTGGAGTGCCCCACAAGTCCGTGGAATTTGCCTCCCGGCCATTGTCCAAACCCCAATTCGGTGATATCACTGATCACGGCGGTGACGCCGCATGGGCGATTCGATGCGGTCTTCGTGGGGGAGAGCACAATCCGCAGACTCCGCTCTCGGCCTTCGGGAGTACGGTAGGAGACGATATGCTCGTGCTTCTCCTTGGCACAACCTCTGATGGCAGAGAACACGCACTGATCCGCACAGATTCCGGTTGGGGGAAAAACCTGTCTGCAGCTCCTTCCCAGTACATCTGAGCGCAAACGCCCGGTAATCCTCTCGGCGGCGGTATTGAAGAGGTAGACACGGGCGCGGGAATTCAAGAACATGAGCCCCACATCCACCGAATCAACCATCATCTCTATGTTGCGCTTCTGGGATGCAAGCGCATCGAGGTAGCCGTGTCGAAGCAGAGGCTCCAACTGCTCCTCGAGCCGAACCTTGACTTGGGCAACCTTCTGTCGAAATGTATCCGGCCGGTCAAGATGCTGGCAAGGATCCTCGATGCTCCAATGCAATAGCGCCGGTGAACCAAGAAAGAGCGCCTCATGAAGCGCATCGCCGGAATCATCCTGGGCCGAGGAAGGGCAACAACAGTCATGTGCTTTTTGGCCAAACGTGACGACAAGATCAAACGAGCTAGGCCGGAGATCGTCGATGGACACCGGCGCCTTTTCCGGTACATGGATGCCCATCTCTTGGAGAAGCGTGAGCGCCTCCGGATGGATCCCTTCGGCCTCGACTCCTGCACTGGTCACTTCGATCTGATCGCCGGAGATCTCCCGGAACAGGGTCTCTGCCATGATAACTCGGCACGAATGAGTATCATCGAGGAACAGGATTTTCACTTTCGGCTCCCTGACGCAAAGCATTTCGCAAAAGGCAGGCGTTCAGGGTTCGGGGTTCAGAGTTGATCTTCACTAACCCCGAACCCTGAACTCTGAACCCATGAACGGTTACCCCTAAACTAAGCTGATTGTCTCGTACCTGGCAAGGTTCTGTCTCACAGGATGTTTCACTGTCTCATTGTTCTTTTTATCAGGCGCTACGGAGCAAAAGCGGAAGCAGCGGGTCAAACCAGCAAGGCGATTTGATTAAGTTTCTGCGCAGAAACTTAAAAGGTTGCTCATGAAGACATCTGCCATCCCCGGCCTCGCGAAAGGGGAACCGACATGCCTAGATGATTCATTATCTCGTTTAACGGTTTGGGCCTAGGGCGACGGCCCAAGAGTAGGAATACAGAATCCCGTAGAGAGATTCCGGAACCGTGGCGCCACCCTCAGTCATTGCGAGGAGGGTTCGGAGAGGATGAACCACTTCCCGGCCTGTCCTGAAATATCCCATTTTTTCTTGTTGACCTTTACTAACCCCGAACCTTGAACCTTTGAACCGGTGAACGCCCACATGTGTCATGCTGAGGAAGCGGAGCGACCGAAGAATCTGGGGGGAGGGGATGGGGAGAAGAGAGCGTTCAGCGTGCAGCGTTCAGATGACAGAAGGAAGAGATTCTTCGCTTCATGCAGTCGCTCAGAATGACAGTGGTTTGAGGCAGACGGTGTGGTACTGCTTGTCATTCTGAGGGAGCGGAGCGACCGAAGAATCTGGGGGGAGGGGATGGGGAGAAGAGAGCGTTCAGCGTGCAGCGTTCAGATGACAGAAGGAAGAGATT
>JAUXFG010000001.1 GCA_030620115.1 Candidatus Fermentibacterota bacterium | reverse complement strand
TTTCTCAATAACTCCATGCAATACTGGGAAAATCCCCCTCAATCCCCCTTTGCCAAAGGGGGAGACGTTAGCCCGGACTTATTGAGAAGTCACCGAGGGTCGCCCTAATCCTCCTCTTTTTCATTGGTTGGAGAGGGGTAGAGGTCGATCTGCTGGGGGCTTTCGAGGCTCGTTTCATCAACCACACCATACTCGTGGAATCGTCGCGCAGACGGAAGCACTCTTGTTTCGAAGCTTCCCATGGCCTTGTTAAAAGCATCTACTGCCTGCCGCAACGATCGCCCAAGGGCGGTGAGATGGCCGGCAAAGAGGGATAGTCTCTTGTAGAGGACCTTACCCTCTGTTCGTATGCCCTCTGCGCTCCGGGCAAGGCGCTCCTCAGACCATCCCTGGGCAATGGCCTTGAGCACTGCAATCAACGTCACGGGAGTTGCCAAAAGCACATTCCTCTCCAAGGCCTCTTCCATGAGTCTGTCATTCGCATGAAGCGCTGCTGAAAGGAAGGCTTCCGAAGGGAGGAAAAGCACTACGAATGCGGGACTGGCGTCGAGCCCTTGCCAGTATGATTTCCCCGCCAATCGCCGGACATGGTCGCGAAGCGCTGCCGAATGCTGTTCCAAAGCTCTGCCCCGGGCACTCTCCGACTCGGCAGAAACACCCTCCCAGTAGGCATCGAACGGTACCTTTGCATCAACGGCCACGCTCCGCCCTCCCGGGAGGTGAATAATCAAATCGGGCCGAAGCGTACCATCCTCGCTCTTGATGCTTTGCTGTTCGCTGAAATCACAATGCTCGCTCATGCCCGAGAGTTCGAGAACCCTCTTGAGCGTGAGCTCGCCCCACCGGCCTCTGATCTTCGGGCTGATCAGGGCCGTTGCCAAACGACCGGTCTCATTGAGCACGTCTTTCTGCGCCTTGGCCAAGCTCTCCAGAAGCTCCCGCAGCCCACCAAAGTCACGAACCTGCGTGCTTCTCATATCGCCGACTTCTTTGGAGAAGCGCTCGAGCCGATCCTTCAGAGGGCCAATGGCGTGGTCAACCGCCTCTTGCCTTCTCAGGAGATCCTCCCTCGATTCGGCGACAATCCCCCGTAGCGATTCACCGGCCAGCTTGAGGAAGAGCTCCATATTGGCGCTCATGGCCTCGCGGGAAGCACGATGCACTGACTCGGCCGTTCGCTCACTTATCTGGCCGGCCTGCTCGAGAATCCCCTGCTCGGCCTCCAAAGCGGTCTGTGCCCTGATCCGCTTCTCCCGCTCCCGCGAAAGCGACCGGGATGCACCGAGCGTGGCAATGAGCCACCCAAACCCCAAACCAACCAGGAACGCCCCTGCAACAATAGCCCAAGAGCCGATCAGACGTCGTTCTCCTGGGGTGGGTCGCCGAACTGCCATTCATAGAGGCGTGCGTAGAGCCCCCGGTTCTTGAGGAGCTCGGCATGTGTACCTTCCTCCACGATCTTCCCCTGGTCCAGCACAATGATATGGTGCGCTCGCAGAACCGATGAAAGCCGATGGGCAATGATGAAACTCGTCCTGTGGGCCATGAGCCTGCCCATGGCTTCCTGTACGAGTCGTTCGGAGTGGGAATCAAGGGAACTCGTGGCTTCGTCGAAGATAAGAAGCGGGGGGTTCCTGAGGATTGCTCTGGCGATTGCCAGACGCTGCCGTTGACCACCAGAAAGTTGAACACCCCGCTCTCCCACGCTGGTCTCATATCCCGCTGGCAGATCCGCAATGAAATCATGGATATTGGCGGCTCGCGCCGCATCCTCGATCATCTCGCGATCAGCTTCCTGGCAGCCGTAGGAAATGTTGGCTCCAATGGTATCATTGAACAGAATGGTCTCTTGAGTGACGATGCCCATGAGCGCTCTCAAGGATTTGAGCCGGATATCTCTGAAATCCATCCCATCCAGCAAGATCCTTCCGCCGCTGGGATCATAGAAGCGTGCAAGAAGATCCGCAATGGTGCTCTTGCCGGCCCCTGACGGGCCCACGATTGCAGTGATCTTGCCCTTGGGGAGCTCCAATGATACCCCCTGGAGGGCTGCTCCTCGTCCATTCTTGTAGTTGAAGTTTACCTCTTCGAACCCAATGCTATGGTCGATCTTGCTTACGCTTCGCGCCGACGGCCGATCAATCACCTCGGGTTCTGTTCGAAGAATCTCAGCCACACGGTCTGCGCCGCCCATACCCTGTTGAATCTTGTTATGGACCTTCGAGAGCGCCTTGACCGGCGACATGGTGGAGAGCAAAGCCGCCAGAAACACAAGAAAACGATCGGCAGGCAATGCTTGATCCGCCAAAACGAGCTTGCCGCCGAACCAGAGCACGGCCACCGCGCCCACAGCACTAAGGAACTCACTGAGCGGCCCCGCCAACTCCGACAACCGTATCATCCTGACCATGGTGACATAGTACGACCGTGTGAGTTTCGCGAAACTCGACACCTCATGCTCTTCCATGCCGAATGCCTTCACCACTCGAATGCCGCCAATCCGCTCCTCCACGGTACTGCTGATATCTGCCATTCGCTCCTGGACCCGGAAACTCTGTTTTCTCAATCGTCTGCCGATCCTGGCCACGGCAAGCATGATCGGGGGGAAGATCAGAAACGAAACCATGGCAAGCTGCCAACTACTCCAGAACACGATGATGAGATAGACAATCAGCTCCATCCCCTTGCGCAGGAAATCCTTTGCAATGGCGCGAACCATACCGCGAACCAGCATCACATCATTGGTAATCCTGGAGACAAGATCCCCAGTCCGGCTGGTATGGAAGAAGGAAAGGGAGAGGCTATGAAGCTGACGGTAGAGCGCCTCCCTGATGTCCTTCATGAGGCCCTGTTCCACGGTGGCGAAAAGGTAGGCCTGTGCGTACCAAAAGAGAGCCTTTAGGAGGAAAATGATGAGTACGGCCACACAGATTCGTTGGAGGGTCTCATAGGGCGTTTCGCCGGTGATCTGGCTCATCCCCCAGCTTCTTATCGATTCAGCCCAACCTCGAGCCTTCACCAACGCGGCATCATCCACTGCAACCCCGCCGGCTTCCGCGGGAGACTGCACCATACTCTCCGGTTGAAACAATGCCTTGGCGAATGGTGAAATCATACCGATGGTAACGCCACTCAAGACCGAGAAAACCGCCAGGCAGAGCAATGAAAGAACAAGGCGAGGGACATAGGGCCGCAGGAACCCTAGAATGAGGCCCAATGGGCTCATCAGGTTCTTATTCTTCTTCATGGATCCTTCCATCCCGGGTAGCCGTTCACAGATCTTGAGGTTTCAGTGTTCAGTCTGGGGCAAGCCCCGGTTCGCCCAGGGGCAACTCCATCTGATAGCCCACGCGGAGCGCCACCTCCTCTACCAGATCTCTCATGGCATCCTCAGAGAGCAGATCCACGGTCTCAGTATCGACTTGGAGGAGCTGCGTCAGTTGCCCGGCCCGCTCCCACCATGCCTCGTAGGCATCGTTCAGGGTCTCGAGATACGCCCGGGGAATCTCCTTCTCGCAGTCTCTGCCACGCTGGGATATCCTTTCAACAAGAGTATCCACCGTTGCCCGCAGACAGATGATCAGATCCGGTGGACGCAGGTATAAGGTCATCACCTTGTAGAGATCCAAGTAGTTCTCGAAATCCCTGTCGTCCATCTGCCCTGAGGAGTGGAGGATGCGAGCGAATATTTCGGCATCCTCATAGATGGATCTATCCTGGACGCATGGCACACCGTTCTCCACAAGCTCCTTGTGCATCATGAAACGCTTGGAGAGAAAATATACCTGGAGGTGAAAACTCCAGCGCGGCATATCACGATAGAAATCATCAAGATAGGGATTCACGTCCACCGGCTCAAAGTATGGCACCCATCCCAGAAGGCGGGAGAGCTCAGTCGTGAGGCGTGTTTTCCCCACCCCGATGTTGCCCGCAATAGCGACGAAATGATCTTGCCTACGCAAGATTTTTCCCCTTCCCTGGTATCAAAACGCTACTCATAGTACCCTTTGCGTTCCTCGTACATCTTGCGATAGTACTCCTTGAACGCACCACTCTTGAGCGATTCCCACCATACGGGATTCTCGCGATACCACGCCACCGTTGCCTCCAGTTGATCACGGAAGGCGGCCTCTGGTTTCCACCCAAGCAAACGCATCTTATCCGAAACAAGACTGTACCGCCGATCATGCCCTGGTCGGTCTTCAACCATACGTATCATGCTCTCAGGCTGGTTGAGCGCCTCCAGGATCATCTTCGTCACCGTGATGTTCGGCATCTCGTTGCCTGCACCGATATTATAGATATGTCCGGAAGCGCCATGTTCCAGTACCGTGAGTATTGCATGACAATTGTCTTCAACAAACAGCCAATCGCGTATATTGAGCCCGTCTCCATACAGCGGCACCGGCTTGCCTTCAAGGAGATTGGTGATAAATAGGGGCATCACCTTTTCGGGATACTGATACGGTCCGAAGTTGTTCGAACTCCTGGTAATGAGGACATCAAGACCAAAGCTTTCCTTGTAGCTCAATGCCAGTAAGTCGCCCCCGGCCTTGCTGGCGGAATATGGATTCCGTGGGACCAGGGGGGATGCCTCGGTGGCGCTTCCCTCTTCGAGGCTTCCATATACCTCGTCTGTCGAGATCTGGATATATCTGATGGCGGGATGGCGCTGGATGATCTCGAGCATGGTGTTGGTACCCAACACTGCGGTTCTTAAGAAATCATCTGCCCCTGTCAATGATCGATCCACATGGGTCTCAGCAGCGAAGTTCACCACGGCATCTTGCGGGGGAATGAGTTTCTCCATCAACGAACCATCACAGATATCGCCTTTGTAGAAGGTGAATCGCGATGACGTCTTGAGATCGTCGAGGTTTGCCGGATTTCCTGCGTAGGTCAGCTTATCAAGGACCGTGACGCGCCAATCAGGCCGTTGGTGAAGAAGCAGTCGCACGAAGTTCGAGCCGATGAAACCGGCCCCTCCTGTGACGAGTACGTTCATCTCTTCACTCCTGTGTCGGTTGCCACGACCGCGTCTTGATGAGCAGCGTCCACTTGCCCTCTGACACCGACTCGCCCCGCTGGTTCTTAAGATGGGTTTTTAATTGTACGATCCCACTGTCCCCCTGCGGCGCCTTTTTCGCGCCACTGACTTGCAGAACGAAATGTATCGTGTCTCCCGGATACACCGCACCTGTGAACTTCACATTCACTGCCATGAGCGCTAGAGCGGTTCCATCAAAGAGCCCGGCCTGGGCGGCCATTCCGGACGCAATGGACGCGCTCAGCATACCGTGGGCAATCCGTTTCCCGTGCGGCGTAGTCTGCGCGAACTCCTCGTCCATATGCAGAGGATTGAAATCCCCGGAGAGCCCTGCAAAATTCACTATGTCGGCCTCTGTTATCGTTCTCCCCTGTGTCCCAAACGATCTTCCCTGCTCAAACTCTTCGAAGAAGAGCCCTCTGTAACAGCTTTCCATCATCTCACCTTTCCATGGACATCCCACGATTCGGCGTGGATGGCCCCGCCTTCAGCACCTACGCTCCTCGCTGGTTACTCGAGATAGACGACAGTGGCTCCACTGCCCCCTTCTTCTGCTTTCGCGTTCCTGAATCGCTTCACCAGAGGGTGGCCCGTCAACATGGTGCGTACCACCTCACGCAGTACTCCCTTTCCCATCCCGTGCACAATCCTGATCTGGGAAAGCCCTGCAAGACCAGCCCGGTCAAGATACTTCTCCACTTCGTCCCGCGCCTCTTCGGCTCGCATACCGAGGAGTTTCAGTTCCAGACCAAAGGCATCATCGGTGGATGCCAAAAGATCCACATGCCCTTGGATCGGTTTCTTTCCCGATCCGAGCTTGATTCGTGTCAGGGAAACTTCCACCTGGAACCCCCTGATCGCAACTACTCCCGTCCCCTCCTCCTCATTCAATTCAACAAGAACTCCCTCACCAATGTCTTTGACCACCACGTGCTGTCCAGCCTCCACTTCGGCAACCGGTTGGAGTGGTTCCTCGTCTGCGCCAGGGGCCTTGGCGAGAGATGAGAGTGAGTGGTCAAGCTCCACGTGCCGTCTTTGGGTCGCGCGCATGTCTTCTCCCTTACGGGCTTTCTTTAACTTCCGCCTCGACTCGGAGAGCAGATCCAACGCCTCTTTCCTGAACTCCTCACGCTGCCTATTCGCTTGGGTGAGCTTCTCTCGCGCCTGTATCTCAAACTCCTCCCGGCGCTGCTCAAGAGATATTTCACCGGATCTCAGCTCCTCTTCCTTGTTTCTCACCACTGCCCGTTCACGCTCCACCAAGGCGAGAAGCTCCCTAAGCTGCACGCGGTCCGGCCCGAGAAAGGCACTGGCACGAGCCAATACTCCGGGCTCCAGACCAAGACGCGCGGCAACGGGAAATGCCTGCGAGGCTCCTGATGCGCCCATCTTCAGCTCGAATGTGGGGCGAAGAGTCTCCGGATCGAATTGCATCCGCGCATTTGCCATTCCATCGGTGGTAGCCGCCACCTCTTTGAGTCCCGCAAAATGGCTCGTCGCCAATATTCTGGCCTTCCCAAGACCTGCATCATGAAGCCATTCAAGGATGGCGCAACCCAAGGCCTGGCCCTCTTCCGGATCGGTGCCTGCGCCCATCTCATCCAGCAACACAAGACAGTACCCTCGATCCAACTCCGCGAATCGTTGCATGACAGCCACCGTATTGGCCATGTGGCCGCTGAAGGTACTCAATGACTGCTCAATCGATTGCTCATCGCCTATGTCCACCAATACATCCCTGAATACCGGAATCTGTGTCCCCTCATCCGCCAAAACCGGAAGGCCACACGCGGTCATGAGAACCGCCAGGCCGATATTCTTCAGCGCAACCGTCTTCCCCCCGGTGTTCGGGCCTGTCACCAACACTGTTCTCCTCGACTCGTTGAGATCGAGACTCATTGGAATGCACTCGGCTTCCAGAAGAGGATGCCTTAATCTCTTGAGCGAAATGGCCCCATCGTTGCACAGCTCTGCGCAACACCCCCCCCTTGAGAGGCCGAACCTCGCCGCCGCAAATGCCAACTCTATACGAGCAATGGCCGCCCTCATTCGCGACATGAAGTCCGCCAATCCCCCGAGACGGAGACTGAGCGCTTTCCTGATCTGAAGCTCCTCCTTGGTTTCGGCCTTTCTGAGCTTCTCAAGCTTTGCACTCATCTTCGCTACGTCCAAAGGCTCGATAAACAGCGTCGCCCCACTGGCCGAGACATCCCGCACCACGCCCTTCACGCGCTCACGGAACATCACCTTCACCGGGAGCACCGGTCGACCACCCTTGAAGTGAACTTCCGGTTCTTGGAGCACCTCACGAAGCGAGGGCAGCGTGGCCATAGATGCGGCTTGGGCACGAGCCTGTTGCTCCAGGTGCGCGATCCTGCGACGTATGCCTGCGAGCTTTGGACTCGCATCGTCTCGCACCTCTCCCGTAATCTCCACGGCATGCCAGATGGAGGATTCGAGCCGTTCGCTCTCCGACACCTGCCTCACACCCTCTGTGGATGGGCCGACTTCACGTGGGGAAAACATGGCGGAAAGAACCGGACAGACCTCTTCCCTTGCAGCAAAGAAGTCCCGAAGCCTTCTGGACTCAGCGAGAAGATTCGCCGCGATCACAAGCTCGGGACCGCTAAGCGTCGCGTCAGCGCTTGCCCTCCGCAAGACCGGCGTGGGATCTTTGAGCTCTTCAAGGTTTGGTTCGTCTCCCGCGCTGAGCAATAGCAAGGCCTCTTTGGTACGATGCAACCGAAGGCTCACCACCCGTGCTGCGTGCGAAGGCCTGAGCCTCCGCAATTGCCCCCTCCCTATGGGGGAGACGACATACTGCTCCACGAGCCCCAACACATGAGGAAGCTCGAGCACATCTCTCGTGTGACTGTTCATGGCCCCGTCAGCTCGCGGATCCGGAGTCTCAGCGGCGCATCCCAAGGCGTAAGCCTGAGCCCCTTCTCGAGATAGACCAACCCTTCTTCCGTGCGACCTAGCTGAACGAGTACTTCGCCTAGATGTTTCAATAGCTCGGGCTCATCCCCCGCGACATCCAGCGCCTGTTCCAAGAGAGGAAGGGCCTCCTCCACGCGGCCTTCCATATAGAAAACCCAGGCCAGACTATCCAGGTAGTACGGATTCTTGGGCTCCGCAGCAAGTGCGGATTCTATGAGCCACTTCGCGTACGACAACTCCAGGCCCCGCTCAGCGAGCATATACCCGAGATAGTTGCAGGCTGAGTCATGTGCAGGCTCTTGTTCCAGAAGCAGCTCAAACAGTTCCCTGCTCCGTCCGACGCACGCCAAACGCTCCCACGAAGCAGCGCGCTGGAATAGCACCTCATTGTTCGAGGAGGAGAATGCTGAGGTGATCTCCACCCCACGTTCAGGGAATCCCACTGCCGTCCATGCTGAAGCCAAGGCCAAGGCACAGGTAGTATCCATAACCTCATCCACGCACCGGCCAAGCAAGAGAAGAGCCCCCCGGTCATCTCCCATATCCGCAAGAAGGGCCGCGGACTTCCTCCGCAATGGGCCGGAGCGAGGATCCAGTTGGACCGCGCGCGACAGCAATGAAAGAGCCCGACCAAGCCGGTTGGTCTGGATGTCCACCATTGAAAGCAGATCCAGGGCAAAAAAATCGTTGGGAGCCTTCTTTAATGTCCGTTCCAATTCCTCCTCAGCCTTCGCAAGCTGGTTGGAACTCAACAAAATCAGCACGGCCCGGCGCCCCCATTCTTCCTCGAGACCTTCACACCTTGAGGCTGCCTTTGCCACCATATAGGCGTCATCCGATCTCCCAAGCCTTACAAGACCCTGGAAACAGCTTGTCAGAAGCTGCTCACTGCAGCCAGCGTCTCCCGCCAAACTCACGTATGTTGCCGCAGCAGAATCAGCGGTCCCCGTTGCTTCCATGGCCAGTGCACACAGGTACGCTGCCTGTCGATCACTCCCATACTGCGGGTGGCTGCGACACCATTCCACCACCAGATCAGGTCTATGGGCGTTCAGCAAAAGCTGCGCCTTCTCTTTCGCCGCCGAGATATTCTCCGGCCACCGTGGAATCATCCCCTCCAAGAGCACCGCTGCACTGTCGCTCTTCCCAAAACCCAAAAGCAACTTCGCCGCAGCCAGTGAAGCATGCTGATCCCCAGGTGCAAGACGCAGGATTCGGCCATACGTGTCCAAAGCATCCCGCGGCATTCCTGCCATGCCCTGAACCGTCGCAGTCTGACGAAGCCAGCCCACAGGGGGTGCCGCACCCTTGATGGCTCTGTCGAACGCCTGCGCTGATCGTTCGATGTCTCCCATTCTGAGCGCCAGTGCCCCAATCCTGTACCAGATATAGGGATCATCAATACCGCTCTTGGCTGCTTTCAGATACTCCCGATACGCCGCATTGGGCCTCCCCGCTTGGTCATACATAGCTCCCAAGACAAAGCTCACATATGGATCATCCTCTTCCGGAGAGTCTGTTCGGAGCCGGGTAGTTGATGCACAGGAAAAAAAAAGCGTGAGGCAGAGCGCTAGAGAGCCTACATTCAGGAGCAGATTTCTCTTCGCTGGAGTGGATCTTTTGAGCGTAAACAAAGACAAAATCCCGGATTACTATAGAAACCCGGCCGTGGCTGATGCATTCCACAAGGACAGATATGGTGGTGCAACAGGAGCATGGTTCATTGAGATGGAGCGAGCTATCTTTGCCGAGTTCGCCGCGGGATACTCCTCAAACGCTTCTATGCTCGACCTTGGAACCGGCTCTGGAAAACTTTTCTCTGCGGTCAAACCCCGGTTCATTGTGGGGCTCGATTGTAGTCTCCCTATGCTCATAGTCTCAAGAAACGCTGGCATTCTCTCTCCCCTCGTGCTCGGCGATTCGTGTGCTCTGCCCTTTCCCGATAATTCATTTGACCTGGTCATGGCTTCCAGGCTCCTCCTGCATGTGCCATCCTGGGAGGCCATGGTCTCTGAGTGCTGCCGTGTGGCCAGGAGCGCAGTACTCATCGATTTTCCAATCCGGCCATCCCTGGCCGCGCTGGAACCACGAATCTGGCGCCTGGTTCGTGGGCCAGAAGCGCCGCCCCCTCATCGGATATTCTCGCTCTCGGAAGTAGTCAGCACGTTCCGGTCATGCGGTTTCTATTGCAGCAAGAAAGACAGGGGTCTCATTCTTCCGTACCGGCTGCATCGCCTTCTCCGATGGCCCCGGCTCTCAAGGCTCCTGGAATCAGGCGCCCGTGCCGTGGGTCTCACCTCACTGCTCGGTTCTCCGGCCTCTGCGCTCTTCGAAGCCCGTCCGTCACCTTCTTGGGGCTCGCAGGTCCAGAACTCACAAATCAACGATTCAGATCTTTAGTGAAGCCTTCTTCCCCCCCCAATCCCCACCCAGATTCTTCAGTCGCATTGCTCCCTCAGAATGACACGCAATGCCACATACTTCTGCACACTTCCACTGTCATTCTGAGCGATTCCAAGGAGCGAAGAATCTCTCCCACATCCTTCCTCCGTTGTCTTCTTTGAGAGTACATTTCATATTTGCTGTACTCTCTGCCTTGAAAAACCTGATGGCGCGGCGCCATCAGTGGCCGGACTGAACCCTGAACCCTCAACACTGAACCCTCAACCTCTGAACTCTGAACCCTCAACCCTGAACCTCTGAAGCCTGAACCTCTCAGGGATATCCCTCACGTTGCTTCGCCATGCGATTCGTGAAATGGCCAGGCTATTTGTCCTCCAGTTGCGCCTCTGCGGCCTCGCCTTGCTGCAGTACCTTGAGCATTGTTTCCGCGTCATCCACCCAATCACTCTTAGGATAGCGCGCAAGAAGCTCCTTGTATGCATTGGCGCCTGCGCTAGAGTCACCCAATTCCTCCGAGAGCACGAATCCCATCATGAACTGACTATCATCAGCCCGCTCACCGTCAGGAAACCTCCGCACAATCTCGCGATAGATCTCCAGGCGTTTGGTCGGGGTAGCCTCCTCCTGGGCGAGAGCGAATAGCTCCTCGTCGTTCATCTCCTGGCGATCTTTTCCCGCCGCATCTACGACTCCCTTTTGGGATTTCGCCTTTCCCTTCCCGTTCTCTGTGCGTACGGTCACCTGGTAGTCTGCTTTCATCTTCTCGAAGGCCTTCTCAATGGCTTCACGCTTGGCCTGGGATGCAAGCTGTGAACGGATGGAAGATTCCACCTCCCCCAGATCCTTTATTCCCGCATGCTTTCGCTCCTCGACTCTGAAAAGGCTGTACCCGTTCTCAACCTTCATGATTGGTCCGATCTCACCAGCACGGGTTTCCCATACCGCAGCCTCGAATGCCGCATTCTCTCCGATGCTTTTTATTGGCGCCTCACGCCGAACCCAACCAAGAAGGCCACCGGACCGTTTTGTGCCTTCGTCAATACTGTGCTCCTTGGCCAACGCCGACATATCCTCGCCCTGGAGAATACGCTCCTTCAGCTCCTCCGCTTGGCTCTTCTGTGCCACCATGAGATGGCGGACACGCGCTCTATCCTCAACTCGATACTTGTCCTCATTCTTATCATAGTACTGCTGAACCAAGGAGTCCGGCACCAGTATCCGGCCACGGATGTCATGTGCCACTTCATCCAATGGCTTGTATGGCATCCGCTTCGCCACCATTCCCTTGAGTACGTGATATCCAAGATCACTTTCGATGACGCTGCTCATCATGCCGGAGGGAAGAGCAAACAAGGTATCGAGAAGGGCCGGACGTTCCTTGATAATGGGAGGCGCCTTTCCCCTGGAGAAAATGCCAAGCCGCCCACCAGCCTCGCGTGTCTTGTCGTCTATGCTCTCCCGCTTCGCCACATCCCGGAAATCAACACCCCCTTCTATCTCTTGCCGGGCCGCTTCGGCATGCTCACGAGTCTTGCATAGCAGATGCCAGCACTTCCGCTGCTCGGGCTGGGCGAAGAGGTCTTGGTGTGCCTCGTAGTAGCTCGCCACCGCATCATCATCAACACCCATCTTCTGTTCCAATTCCCGCGTGTAGTACTCCCGCTGGAGGATCTGTTTGATGGTGGTATCGATCTTTTTCTTGACCTCCGGTTCCCGATCCAATCCGGTATTGAGCGCCTCCAGGTAAAGAAGCTCGGACTTCACATACCTGTCGAGTATCTCGTCCTCCGAGAGCTGACCCTTGGCAAAGGGAGGTACCTGCTTCAGATACTCCGCGAATTCATCCTTGGTGATCCGCAGGCCTTTCCCCTCCACCAGTATGTCGTCACCGGATTCAGACGGGATTTGACATGAGATAGCCCCAACCAGAAGCAGCGAGACAACAATAAAGCGAATGTTCATGACACGAAACCTCCTTGAAGTTCGTCGATTTGTCTATTGGTCCGTTGTCGATCACCCACAATCTGAGCTCTTAGCCCGGATTGCAGCTTGTTTAATTTCAAATTCCCTTATCCTTCCTCCTCCTTCCCATCTCCAGCTATCAGCCCTCAGCCGGAGGAGTATTGCATCTCTGGAGGGACGTCCGCCAGGTGGCGGATCGCGTCCGTCGTATCGAGCATCAACGGCCATGACGGAGCATGGCCCTCCATCATCCCCACTCCGACGCTGGACGTTCGGCGTTGGATGTTCATTTCTCCCAATCCTCATTCCCACATCCTCCCCCTCCTCCCGCAGATTCTTCGGTCGCTCCGCTCCCTCAGAATGACACAACGTACTGCATCCTTCTGCGCACCACCCCTGTCATTCTGAGCGACCACAAGGAGTGAAGAATCTCTCCCACACTTTCCCCAAATTCCAGATTGTCAGATTTCAGATTCTACATTGCAGATTCTATATTCCCCATTCCTCCCTATCCTCTTCCACGAAGCAGATCTTCGTAGACGGTCACGATCTTTCTTCCCACCTCCATCCAGCTGAACTCCTCCTGTGCCTTGCGCCGAACCGCCTCTCCCAGGTCTTTCCTTCGCGTATGGTCCGCGGCCAACGAGCCCACCGCCTTGGCGAGCCCCGACTCGTCACCTCGCGTCACATATACGCCCAGCTCGCCCAGCAGTGACCGGTTGGTGGCGGTGTCGTAGGCAACCACTGGGAGCGCTGCAGCCATGAAGTTGTATATCTTTGAGTTTGCTTCGGTCTGGGAATCCTTCGGCGTAACCGCAAGATCGCCCGCCTTCAAGTACTCGGGCACGTTCTCGTAGTGAACCTTGCCAACAAAATGAAACCGTTCTCCCAAACCGAGCCTCTCGGCCATCTGCCGATAGTGCTCAACATGGGGAAACCCGATGACAAGAAATTGAAGAGCAGGGCACAATTCAAGGGCAATGGGCGCCGATCGGATCAACGCATCGATTCCCTGATATGGATAGAGCACTCCCATGTAGACACAGAGCGGATCGTCCCTCGAAATCCCTAAGGAAGCACGAAGCGTTTCGGTCTCTTTGATGGCATCATACGGCCGGACATCGATCCCTTCGGGCACGATATGAACCTTCTTCCCGTTCAGATCGGGATCGTCCTGGAGATAAGATGCTGCACCCACCGAGGACGCAAGAATCACATCAGCCATCTGCGTGGTCAACTTTTCGAGGAAACGATTGGAGCTGTAGAACAGGCCTCTGGTGGAGATAAAATCGTGTGCAAGCATCTCCCCCGTGAGGCTTCCCTGGAGGTCGAATACCAGGGGCACATCCAGAATCCGGCTTACGAAGTAGCCGATGAAGACCCCCTCATGAAGATGGCCATGGACGATATCAGGCTTATCGCGAAGGCCACTCAATAGAGCCCGCACCGTTAGAAGCATATCAATGTAGTACTTGTGCCAGGATGGGCCTGCATCATGTTTGGAATACCAGGGGATATGGGGGATGCGATGGAGCGTGATACCTTCGGGATCTCGGCCAAGATGGTAGGTGCAAATGGTGACTTCATGCCCAAGCCGGGTAAGCGCCCGGGCCTCTTCAAGTATACGGACGTGACAGCCGCGATCAGAAAAAAACGGCGTAGGAGCGATGCCCAATATGCGGTACATGGGCAGCTAGATCTAGCTCGGGAGAGGGATCAAAACCCCCCCGCTCACCAATTGCGGGGAAACAGGGTTCGCTCCTGCCAGAGAGAGGGGACTCTGGCGAACTCCAGATGGAAATGCATGCTGTCTATGGGCTTCCAGTCGACCTTGAGCCCGGAGAGGGAAATGTTCTGATCCGACGAGTCCCGGCCATAGATCGAGAACTCTTTGCTTAGGGTCGCCCGAACCATCAATCGTGGCGAAAATCTATACCCGAGGGTAGTGAAGAGCGCGCCAGCCGACTCCTTCCTTCCCACACCAGAGGAGTAGCCGAACATGAGACTGTTCTTGATGCTCACTCTCGATAGATCCAGCAAGCTCACTCCAGTGTGCCGCTCACCCATCGAGAGCGAGGGCGCGCTGACCCCGGTAAAGGCCAAACCTGCCGTGTGAGCGAACACTATCATTCCTGCTATGATCAAGAGCCTTGTTCTCATCGTCTGCGCTCCTCACTTGCATTTGGTGTTAGACTAGTTCGGGCCAAACCTCGCAAATTCATTCATCCAACCTGCGAGAAAACAACCTCCTTGTCAATGCCCGACGATCATCTTCGCTTTCCGGGCAACGCTCTGGTAAAGCTTGTAGGTCGGATTCCTGTATCGATAGAAGGGTCTGCTGGTGCGATACGCACCCACTGACTCCTTGAATGATTCGAGCCCGGGCTTGCCTCGACTCCCGCCGAGATCAAGGGTTCTGAGGCCCCGAACTCCAAGCTCTTCCAACACGGTGAGATAGAGAAGGTTCCCCGCCTTCAGAGGCCGTGCCCTTGGGTCACTGGTGGAAATCAATGCTACTGCTCGATCTTGCCACCACCCGACGAGCAATGCGGCAATAACGCGGCTGTCCATAACTGCACACCAGAGCCCCACATGATGTGCACCTTCCCGCAAAAGACGCTCCCACCAGCTACCAGGCAGTACCCTGGCATCTCTCACGCCTTGCTGTCTCAGGTGGAGAGCCACTGACTCGGCCAGCAAGGCGCCTCCCGTGGCTTTCACAATTCGGACGCCTTCTCGCTCCGCATGTCGGGCAGCGGTTCTGCAACGCGGCTCTGCAAGTGCCCACTGGCGTTCCCGGTCGTCCGTCAGAGAAGCCTCATGAATGCTGTAGGTGCATGATTGCCACGTGGCCGGGGAGAATCGCACGGAGTCGGCGTATACTAGGAGTTCCTGCGCAAGTCCTTCGATCTCTTTTGCCACCAATGAGGTCACTTCCCGATGCTCGCTCCCACCCACCAGGGGCCCCCCGATCTGACCCCATGGAAGCGATTCCACAAGAACATCAATACACGAGTGCCGATTGACCACCACAAACGGGAAGACGACTTCTTCCAATTCCCACATCATGCACCCTATCTTCCACCCCAGCTCATCCGCAGACCACCGTGCCCACTGCGGTGTCTGAGACAGCCTGCATCGCCGGTCTCCAGCGGCAAGATCATGCCAGAGTTCCAGCGCCAATGCGTCCTCTCCGTAGAATACCATGGGCTTAGCCCGCATTTCTCATCCCGCGTCCGCCGCGGGACTACAGCGTTGCATTTGGCTCTGCCTGCTGCGTTACGCTCCTTCGGACTCCTCGATCCCGCGTCAGACGCGGGACAGGGGATACGCCTGCGGGGTCCTCGGTCGCAAGCCTTGCAGGCACAGCTAACTACACCGCTTCGCGACGAAAGCCGGTAAGAAGCGCAGGCTAGCCCGCACGGAGAGACCTCCTCAAAATAACCAGAACCGCCACGGATCCGGCAATGGCGCTGGTTGCCTCGGTGGCCAATGTTGCCCACGCCGCGCCAACTGCGCCGATTGAGGAAATGAGCAACACATTGAGGGCAATGTTGAGAGTTCCCGAAAGTAGAAGAAGTGAGAAGTTGAGACCCGGTCTTCCCAAAGCAAGGATGACGCTGCCTGCGCCCAACACCAGCGCCCGAAAGGGCAGCCCCATTGAGAGAATCAGAAGAAAGGGCTTGGACCCATGGTACTGTGCCCCAAGAATGCATACAAGCAGCCTGGGTAAAAACACCACTCCCATGATCCCCACGGTCAGCCCATAAGCCAGGAGTCGAATCCCCAATCGCCGACAGAGAGCTGCGAGATCGCCGCCATCCCTGTGTATTCTCACCAGTCGAGGAAACATCGTATGCATGGCGGCAGCGGGAACCATGGAGAGACCAAGGTATGCCATGGCGGCGACACGGTAATCTCCGATGATGCCACTGCCGATCCGGAATATTGCCAGCACCAGCGTATCCGCCGTATGGATCATGGTGGAGAACGACGAGCTGGCCAGGCTCAAAAGCGCGAATCGCCAGAATCCATCGGGGCATACCTTCTTTGCAGAGGGCCTTTGCCCGGTGACCCGGCCTATCATCACCGCAATACACCCCGCCGCGACGACCCGCCCCCACGCCGCGCCAGAGACGCCCATGCCCATAGCTCCCCCGATGATGGCCATAATGGAGATCAGAGCAGCCAGGCTCTCGAGACCGGATTTCCTCTGGAGCATCGCACGGCCGTGCAACAACGCCAGGCTCGACTGCGAAGCTGTCTGCAGCGGAAGAATGATCAGTGCAAGAGGAAGGACGCCCCATACCCAGGACTCATTGGAGAGCACGCGTCCTAACGGCGGCAGCGCGAGAGAAGCACCCACCACCAGAGACCACAGGATTGCCACGGTCGCCGCCGAGTCACGGATTTCCTTCTGGCGCTTCCTGTCCTCAGCAAGGGCGATGAAACGGGAAAGCGCACTGGGAACTCCCGCCTGGGCAACAATCGCCCCCAGGGCCAACACGGACGCGAATACCGCGTATCGCCCAAGATCCTCGCGCCCCAGCATACGCGCAAGCACCAACCCCTGTACAATCGTGACAGCTCGCACCACACCCTGGGCTCCCACGACATGGAAGAATCCAGTGGAGAAAAGCTGTCGTGCTTCAAGGGCCGCCCACCTCATCGCAGACGGTCCCTTGGAGATTCTTTCCTCTTTTAAGTGATCGAAACGGTCACCCGTGCACGGATATGGAGCTTAGGGTTCGCGCAGGAATAGGAATACTGATATTCCCTCTCTCCGAGAATCCCCTCCCCATACCCCATCACCCCATCACCCCATCACCCCATCACCCCATTCTTCCATCACCCAATTCCCCCTGCCTGCCGCAGGCAGCTAGAGAGGCGCCGGTACATTCAGCTCTTTCCGGACCAGGGCCACTAGCTGACGATCGGACATCTTCTCGGCTGGATGGATTTCGTAACCTGGTTTGTGAGCGCCAGGTAAGTCCTGGATGGCTTTCCCAAGCTCCTGCTTTGCCAAACCTGGGCCAAGCAGCAGAACCTTCGGGGCATCCTTGATCCGTGATACTATCTGGCCGTAGAACTTCGTGAGCTGATGGTTCCTCCGCTCCTCTTCGGAATGTCTCCTCGCCGAACCGTGACGATATGGTTCCTTTGCTCTTGCCCCACCGGTACTCTTGTGTATGGCTCCGATACCTGATTCCAACTTCTCCACTTCAGGTTCGCCACCGTTGGCGAACTTCACAATAAAGGCATTTGAATGATCGATCCAAACAGCGCAACGTTTTGGCATTACATCACCTCCAGCGTCGGTGTCATGATGCAACAAGACCGCTTTGCACCAATCCTCGGCAATCCCTTCTCATGATCTTCAGCTGCGCCTCAGAACCGTGCTTTCTTCCCCTATCAACCCCATGAAGGACACATGGAACCAGTGCGGGACACAAAGATCAGAGTCTTGATTCGAGACATCTACGCTTTCTGTCCCGCGTACTGCGCGGGAGTGGAAGCTCATCACGCGGAGAAGCTCGCGAGAGAGCTGCCGACGAAGTTGTCCGGCTGACCTCTGATTTCTGACTTCTGACCTCTGGGGGTTAAGTATCTCAAGGGAATTGAACGGTGGGAGGTCGGTGCTACCTCTTCGAGATCGCCCACGTACGGGATATCCGAACCGGCGAATAGAATGGCAGCCCAACAAGTGGCGCAAAGCTTTCCATCCTCCTGCCATGGTGCATTCAGCAGGGCTATCTGCCCTGGAAACAATATGCATCATTCTTCTTCGATTGGCAACCCGCAGAGGCATCAAAAACTGGACTCGAACCCACAAGTTGCCTATCATCTGTAGATCATAGAACACCATGATCCCTCATGGAGGTCCCGAATCGATGGCGATTTTGCTTGTTATCCTCGCGCTGCTCATCAATGCAGCGAACCGAGAGAGCCTTCCCCCCGAGAGCGCATCATGTCTCGGGTGTCACGAGCGGGTCTCTCTCGTGAAGGCGGATAGCATGGGCGTCGGATTCTCCGTCCCCCTGTCGGAGAAGGGATTCCTTGAGAGTGATCATGGTTCTTTGAGCTGTATACAGTGCCATGGCGAATCATTCGCCCACGTACCCCACCTCCCTCCAGGCGCTTCCACGTCACTCTCCTGCGGTTCATGCCACGGAACAGAGCCGGCCCCTTGCAGTCATCTGCCATTCAACGAGTATCTTGCTGCGCAAGGCGGGGATATTCACGTCACCCGAATGGGGAACTTCTCGTGCGGCGCCTGCCACGAGCCACATTCCTCATCAATCTCACGATGTGCACCACCTCAACAGACCAATGAGTCCTGCATCCGTTGTCACCCAATGAGAGAGCTGAATGAGAGCCATTTGCTCTTTCCTGGAGCAGGGTTACATCTCAGGCAAGTGTCATGTACGCGATGCCACTTCCCCCTGGAGACAGGCGGATCGGAGCATTTTGTGCTGCCGGCGCCCTCATCCCTCCGAGATTGCAGGATTTGCCATTCCAGACGGTTGGCCGACGCCACCTTTGGCCAACAGATTGACCATTGGACGGGAAGAAGAGTGCCCGGATGGGGATATGGTCTCGCCGCGGAGCTGATCTTCGTCATCGCGGTCCTGCTCCTCCTCATTGCACTGCATCTCCGACGGGTGCTTCGAACCGGCGCCAATGGTTTTATACAAATATTCGCACCAGGGCCCGCCGCGAGGATCCGTGGAATCGCCATGCTCCTCCTTTTGATCACCGGAGCGGGTATCTACTTTGGTGGCGGCCGGGCACTTTCTTCACTCTGTCACGTTCATCTGCTTGCCGGCGTCATTCTCCTTGCAGTATGCGCTGCCCGATTCCTGCTCCCCAGAGGGATTTCCCATCCGAAATTTCTTTCCGCGCGCTTCTTTCGGGCGGTCATCCTGAGCCTCCTCTTGGCCACTGGGGTCTTGCTTCTGATCCCTTCCATCACCTCCATATTCGACGAACTTGTCCCTTGGATCAGAGAGCTCCATCGTTTCTCGGGAGTACTCCTCTTGCTCTGGCTGGTATTCGCCACGGGGAATGCAGGAAACTCGTGAGTTATTGAGCCCTTCGACTTTGCTCAGGACAGGCTGATAAGCTGCTGAGCGGGGATTGGGATGTTTCATTTTCTCGTTTTACGGTCTCGGCCTGACGCTACGGCTCACGATAGGAATATAAAATCCCATAGAGAGATCCCGGAACCGTAGCCCCACCATCAGTCATTGCGAGGAGCCCTTCGGCAAGCTCAGGATTGAGTCCGCGACGAAGCAATCTCATGCCCTCAACTGAGATCGCCGCGCTACCGCTCGCGATGACCACCGGGGCCTCAGTCATTGCAAGGAGGGTTCCGAAAGTGTAAAGCACTTCCGGGCTTTTCCTGAAATATCTCCGTCAACGGTTACGAAAAGCAAAATGCTGGATTGCGAATTGAGGAAACTGGATGCTGTGTGTCATTCTGAGGAAGCGGAGCGACCGAAGAATCTCTCTTACTCTGGCCGAGATGCCTGACCGAGTCCAATGCCCACGCAAGACGGTCCACCACGCATAACCCACGATCAACTGCGCACCGTGGTGCGGGCTAGATCAGATCGTCCACCAACCGTATCAGCTCCCAGGCACTCTGCGCTTCCAGAGCCCGCTTAATAAGCCCGCCATACGTCACTGCCTCGGCCAATTTCTTGACAAACCTCAAATAGGTCTTGTCTTCGTACGGTGGCGCCACCATACAAAGGAAAAAATGCACCGGTTCCCCATCCGGCGCCCCGAAATCAATGCCCTCAACACTCCGTGCGATGGCAAAAACGAGGGATCTCGTATGCTTGGTTCGCACATGTGGGAATGCAACTCCTCTCCCAAGTGCGGTGGTCCACTGCTTCTCTCGGTTGTATAGGTCAATAAAGATCTTGCCGGGTTTCCGGATCTCTGGGGAAGTACTCAGCAATTCGGCAAGCTCCTGGAGAACCGCCCTCTTCACCTCCGGAAGCCATCGGCTTCTCTCACTTGTCTCCATCTCCTCGGGTGTCGGCATAACGGTCTGCAGTTCCATTCGAACGCCGTCTTCCCTGAGGTATCTCATCAATGACACGGCAGCTCTCCCCGCCTCGCGTCACAACAACGACGCGATTCGATCCGGACGGAGGACTACCTCATCACCACGAGTTTCCCTAGTGCCTCCGTGCTGGCTTCATCAGTCTGCAATTTGAAGCTTACAAGGTACACGCCATTCGCCACGCGGTCACCATCCTGGTCCAGAAGGTCCCACTCCAGGCCTGCCCTGCCCGGATAGAGAGCTTCGCCCTGGAGGCGCCGGATGAACCGGCCCCCTGTGGTATAGAGGCTGATAATCATCTGGCCCGGCCGTGAGAGTTCCGCCGTGACCCGGGTAGGACCTGACGCGGGGCTCGGGAATGCAGCCACATTTCGTACCAGTGCGGTTTGGGAAAGCGTATATCGGATTTCAGCCTCTGTCCATAGCCCCGCATTATCCACAGCCCGGGCTCTCAATCGATGTTCACCAGGCCCCCCCACAATAGGGAAAATCGTTCTGATCCCTGGAATCCCCTGACTCGAGTCCGGCTCTGAGATGAATGCCTCGGTGATGTCCGCATCATCCAGAAAAATCTCCAGGCGATTCATCCCGCTGGCTTCATCCCATCCGTATGCCGTAATGGTGTCTCCCTGAGCGAGAAACCCGCCCTGGGCGAATCCCGGCCACGGCGGCCTGACCGCCACGCCTGGAGGGATCGTGTCTCCCAACACCACCACCTCCCGGCTCGCCCGGTTGTTCGAAGTATTGAACTCTTCGATCTCATTCTGCCGGTTCAGCACCGCCACCAGAAGATGTGTGCCGGGAAAAGCACCTTCGGGCCACACCGCCTCCAAGGTATCGGAAGCGCCTGCCGCCAAGGCCATGTCCTCCGCTTTGAGAAGCGTTCCGTCCGATTCCGGGATGCCGTCGAAAAGCTCGACAGGCACTGAAGGCGATGCCTCGTCTCCCACATTGTGCACGATGATGTGGAGAAACAATGAATCCCAGGCCACGAACGAAGCCGTGGGATCTTGCTTCTGAATGTCCGTTGAGGCTACAGCCAAGTCCCACGGCTGCCCTATTTGGAGCTGGATTGCCGTCTCATTGTTGGTTTCACATGCCTCTCCCACCTCACCGGCACTATCAATGGTCATGATCACGCTACCGCTACCGGATGTCTCGGGTATCCAATCCCACTGGAACTGAACCGTCTCTTGGCCCCCCAGCGAATCAACGCGTTGCGTCTCTTGTTCCCCATCGGGCCATTGCACGGATACCTCGAAGCCCCCTGCAGGCACGATGCCGCGATTCCTGACTTCTGTATGCAGGGTCATGGGGTCACCTGCAATGGGAAAAGCGGGCCACGTACTATCGCCTGCGGCGTAGAGATCGGGGAGAAGAACCGTGATAAGCTCCATGGTCAAGACATTGTTGGCCCGGTCACAATCAACGACAAAGCTGTCAGGATCGACATGGAACTCCAGGAAGTGGCTCCGCGCCGCATCGCCGGTGGGCCACCACAAAGAGACCACCGTACTCTCCGCGCCGGCGAGCCCATCAATGAAGAGACTGTCGCGCCACACCCCTTGTTCGAGGCCAAGAACGAGGAACTCTTCAGTATCCCGGCCACCGAAGTTCGTCAATCCCAGAACGACCTCCACAGGATCGCCCACCGCGGGCGTCACACAGTAGACATCTACATCGAAAAGAGCCGGGTCAGGGCCTTGTACAACCTCGATAGGGAGCAAGATGATATTATCATCCTCCCAGGCTTCCCGAACCAGGGAATCCGGATCGAGCTCACAGGCGAGCTGATAGGACCCCACGCTGTCGGGCGCCACCATGGACCAGATAAGCCTTGCTCGTTCATCACGCGCAAGAGGGGGAATGGCGACTATCTCTCCGCTGTCCGACCCAACCCAGAAACACCGTGCCCAACTCTCGCCCAAAGCAAGAACCCCATTATTGACGACCCATGCTTCTACAGAAAGCGATTCTCTGGGACTGGGAACCGGAGGGCTGACCTCGATACTATCTATCCAGGCAAGATTGCCCAGTACACGGGCCTCTCCATACACCGTATTGTTCTCTTCCCATGCCTCGGTGATCTTTTCATCAGGGTCGAGCACCAGGGTGAAACGCGTCACGCCTCCCTCCGCAACCCATGGGGTCGAAAGACTCTCGGGCAATCCCGGGGTAAGCCATCCCAGCACGCCCGACTCCAGAGTCGTGGGCGCATCATCATCAAGCTGCGCATCGAGACGGTACGAGGCTCCCGAAACTGGTTCTGAACCGGCATTGATCACTATGGCTCGAATCTGGGCCGTGCTGCCAGGCTCCGGCAGCTCAGGAACTACGAGAAGCGTATCGTGCATGGTCGCAAGATCCGGGATCGAGCGATACTCCACGCTCCAGCTCATAAGCCTGGGCGTCACATCCATAGACTCGCTGGTGAGTACGCCACGAAGCTTCACGCGCCGGTACTCATCTCCGATCCAATCAAGGGCCTGATCCGCTCCCAAGGACATAGTTCTGCCCAGCTCCCACGTTCCATTCTCATCTTCCAGATAGACCTCGATCGTCGTGTTGGTCCCTCCTGGAACATCGCCCAAGGCCGTGAGCCTGCCCCACTGATCAGAAGGACCGAGGGGCGGGGAAAAGACCGAGCCTGAATCAGGGTACAGCGCGGCATATGCATAGACTTCATAGACCCGTGAGCCCGGCCGTATTGTGCCTATGGGATGACATTGTCCATAGCTGAACTTGATATACCGAACCGAGATCGGATACGGCTTCTCATAGGCCATGTTACTCGAAATCCATGGCCCATAGCCTGAGTCGCTGTAGTCAGGCGTATTGCCCCACAGCTTGTAATCGACATCATTCAACGAGCTTTCGATACCGAAATGGGACCATACGGATCGGTCAGTGAGTGTATCCCCTTCATGGGCGCTGGCGATCTTTATTATCATCCTGGGCTCTCCCAGGTCCACCACCGCATACTGGTTCTCATCGAGCCGGCGGAAGTAAAAGGAACCGCCCCAATCGGTGTTCCCCACCTGGCCTCCAATGAGATTCTCCGGGCCGCAGGCGTCGGGGTTGTGGGTCGAGACCTCAGGAACAGTGGCGCCTTCTGACAACAGTGCAAAATCCCGAGATATGTTGACCCTGGCGTACAACCCAAGCCCTAGATCGGTGACTTCGCAGTCTTCCATGACCCCGCCGGTCAGCTGCGCGGGAAGGAACTGGCCCCATCCCGCTGCTTCCACTCCAGTAGTGAACCACCTGGGAAAAGACCATGCGCCGCCCTGGCCCCTCGCCCTCCAACAGTAGGTCCCTGGACTAGGCGAGGACCATGTCCACGAAACAAGGCCTGCCTCAGGCGACACGGGACCGGAGGAGTCGATCACAGAGGAACCAAAGGTATCGCAAAGCGCAATCTGGAACCCATGGGGTTGCGTCGAGACTGCGGTGATGAAAAATTCCGCAAGAGCTCCCGGAACCATGGCATCGCTGAGAGGCAAGAGGACCACAGGGCGCCGCTTGAGGTAGGTTATGGTCAACGCAGTGGTATTGTCCTCCCTGTCTTCCTCTTCTACACTCTGATCCGGGTCCACATGGATCTCGATCTCCTGGCTTCCCGGTTGGGCAGGGGCAGGCCAGGACAAGGAAAGGCGATTCTCCAGCGAATCGGCCCGGGCAAATCCTGAAGCCAGCTCCTGGCCTTCGCAGTGGACAGTCACCCGGTATTCATCCTCCCATGACACCCCTTCATTGAGCACGCTCACAAGAAGCCTCACGCTATCCCCCACTGCCGGCTCCTCTGGTTGCACGGTAACCCTCTCCGGACCGATGTGAAGGTCCGGCGCTTCGGGCAGCACGAGGGAGAGGAGCGGATCGCCCAGCAGGCTGAATACCGTGGCCATGATCGAGTCCTCAGGGCTCGTGTAGGGATATCCGTTGAGCTTCGCCCAGGTGATTGCCGGCCCGACTCGGGGATCTCCCTTGCAAAAGATGGACTCCATGATCCGATAGGCGTAGACCCCGCCTTTGTTCTGGTACGCGGTGCCGGAGCTTCCAAAAAAGCCGATTGCGCCGTGCTCCGGTTCGTCCAATCTGAGGAAGTGTTCCGCGAAGACCACCTGGCGTGGATCCGCGAAATCGCCGGTGAAGCATGTAGGGCTGAGCACCAAGGGGGTACGATC
The DNA here is from genome assembly GCA_030620115.1 of Candidatus Fermentibacterota bacterium. Classification (GTDB taxonomy): domain Bacteria; phylum JAFGKV01; class JAFGKV01; order JAFGKV01; family JAFGKV01; genus JAUXFG01. Next base: position 51,739 of record JAUXFG010000001.1, on the reverse strand, counting down.
CCCGTTGAGAAGTGAATCAACATCATCTGACTCGAACATAAAGTCCCAGGTCTGCGTTGCGGCGTGGCCGAAGAAGTTCATGATCAGACAGCCTGAGTCTACCGCCGCGGCTATGCTCTTATTGTAGTAGCCCATCCAGTATTCTTCCTGGTCCTTAGCAATGATCGATGTGGCGCCCAGGACCGGCGGCGGTGCGACGACAAGCTGGGAGGTGATCGATGTCCACGCCGCGAAGTAGTCAAACTCATCCTGTGTGCCCCCGCCATTGACAAAAAGAACAAGCTTGCGCCACAACGACGGCTCTGGAGAGGCACGGTAGTTGCGTATCTTTTGGAAAGCATTCCAGGCTTGAGTGGCATCAACCGCCGGCACACGTCCGACGTGTAGATCGGGGAAGTAGCTCGTATCGTTGAGGCTCGCGTAGAAATTATCAGACGCGGGATTGCCATAGCTGGGCACGAGATTCACGCTGGCGTGTTGGTTCATGTAGCCGTTGTAGTCCCACGTGCCGTCCCCAAAGAGCAGCACGAACTCCGGCGGATCGCTCCAATTGGCCAATGTCCATTGCAGGAATGAGCGCAAGGCTCGCGGGTCCGGCAGGCCGTATGAGAACTCCTCCCAGATATGGCGCACATCCACCATCTCTGCACTTTCGATATCTCCGGCGTCCAGATGGTGATCTCTCAGGCCGCTGGCCGCCTCTAAGAAATCAGACGGATACACAATCAAATAGCTACCTTCTCGATCCTCATCAGCCACGGCCGGATGTGGCTCGATCCACGTAGGCATGTCGGGAAGATCAAGGGAAGTAAGCCAACCGCTGTTCGTCACCACCAAGAAGGTCGCACTATCCGGGAGATTAGCCCTGAACCGGATTGCCCCTTCTTGGTCCGCCTCGTGGTGGAAATCCATGAATCTGAGGCCTGAGCTGATCTCAAAGATATCCGTCTTGGTCCCAGGCTCCAAACCAGAAATCTCGTACTCTGGGCGATCATCGGCAGATGGTCCGAACGCGGCCTGCCCCCCTGACATGACATACTCTCGAGGGTATTGAATTGCGAACCAGTCGAGATGAACTCGTGAGTACGCATCTCCCGAGAAATCCATAACGAGCTGATTCGTACCCACATCAAGCGGCACCCCCTGACCTTCCAAGAGCTGTGCGCCGAAGCCGTTCCACGACCCTTCTGCGACCATGGCGCCATTCACCAGAAGATGCATCTCAGACTCGGAAAGGCTCATGGATTGGAATCTGGCGCGGATCACCCCATCCGCCACTTCCCGCGCCAGATCTGGCAGAGAAAACTGCTTGGAAATCTGGCCGGGGCCGAGCTGTCCGCCCCAGTACCATTCATCGTCGATGGCTCCCTCATGGCCCGATAGTGAGGAATTCGTGTTCACCTCACGGTGACATACCCACCAATGATACGTAGCGGCCGGGCCGCCTGTAGGCTCTGAAGACACATCGAGGATTCTTGGAGGATCCACCTGGTCCCACACGAGATAGTAGGGGTTATCGAGGCCATACTTGCTTTCCACCGGAGTCCACCGTCCCTGTGGATCTTCCCGCCGGGTGCCGTGGGCATAGAACTCGATCCAGTCACCATCTTTCCATACGGTGTCCGGCTGCTGCACTACCACCCGCAAAGGAACATAGCTCCCTCGGTTCCAAAGAGAAAACATCCGGGGATCCGCATCCCCAGGCATATCGGGAAGATCCTCTGCAGTAATCCTGTAGAGCCCCTCCTCTCTTACTCGGATACGGATGCTCGGGGCCGGCACTGGAGGCGGAAGCGGCGGACCGTCCATCTGCTCGGCCCAATGCTGGGCGCTTTGCCAGTTCACGAACAAATTCGACAATACATTCTGAAATCCGACATTTCGTTTCCGCGCCTTGGCAGATCCTGGCGAAAGCAGGATCTCCACCAATAGGACCTCTGGAATTCCTGCCACCCCGTCCTGGGTAGCCATTCCTGTCTCGACCCGAAGGGGACAAGCCCTATGGAACCTTATGAAACCCACGGGACCAACGGTGATTTGAGGACTTGTGGTGACCTCGCGGCCCAGCTCCCATGGTACCGGGCGCACACGCCCTTGTGTTCGAACGCTCACCTCTTCCACCGAGGCTCCGGGAGGGAGGCCGACCCATCCATTCCATACCCGATCATCCACTGAGGGCCTGATCAGCAACCTGATGCTCGCCTGGTCTGATCTGAGAACCTCGACCTCAGCCCCATGCGAAGGTGCTCCGATGACTGCCAGCACAAGCCCGGCCATGAGGATGCCCGTCAAGATTTGACCCCGGTTAATGCCGCTCGATACGAAGCCTCGATGGCAGCCAAAGATCGATCCCATGAATGCTTCTCCGATGCCAAGCGCCTCCCTTCCCGGGCAATGCGAGTCGCAAGTGCTCGATCGGTGAGGAGCTTGATGATACCCTCTGCATACGCGGCGGGATTCCCTGTTTCCACCACCAGCCCGCTTTCCCCATCCACAATGCCGTCTGCGGAAGCCTCGCTGACCACCACCGGTCTACCCGCAGCAAGGTAGTTCACAAGCTTTATGGGGTAACCACACGTTGGTATCCGCGGGCAGACCACCACCGCAGCCCGCAGTATCCACGCCTTGACCTGACTGAACGTATCGACTTTGATGAATTCTACGGCTTCTTCCATGCCCAGCTTACGAGCTTCTCGTTCCAACCTCGGTCTGGTCTCATGGCTTACGATCTTCAGCGTGGCTCCAGGAATCCTCTGTTTCACCAGCCTTATACCCTCAATCAGCAGGGAAAGGTTCTGATAGTTGTCCAGATTGCCGGTGTAGACGACCAAAGGCTCTTGCCGGGGCTCCACGGCTCTCTCCCACTCCGCCGGCCAGATTCCTGGAGGTACGATCCGTATCCGTTCAGGATCAATCCCCATGGTCACGAGCTCCCGCCTCAGCGCCCTGTTGATGGCAATGATTTGATCGGCGTGCCGCGGTATCCAATTATCCAAACATAGACCGACCTTCCGCGCCAAAAATCGAAGAGGCCTCTGATGGAAGTAGGTGGGCAGCTCTTCATGCATCACGTTATGTGTGTGATATATCAGTGGAATGCCGCGTTTCTTGGCCACCAAATGGCCAAGAATGGCGCCCTCGTAGTTGTGCCCGTGAATAAGATGGGGATTGATCTCTCCCGCCACTCTCACTGCAATGTACCAAAAGAAAAGATCAAGCACGAGCTTGCCAAGGCTCGGCCCCGCCTTGAGCCTGCTTGTGCCGGGGAAATAGGGCGTCCTATGCACGCTGAAGGCGAATTCCTCCCTGTACTCACCATGGTGATAGGTCACCAGGTGGACTTCATGTCCACGATGTTGGAGGCCGGCTGCCAGCTGCCTGATCAACGTCTGCGATCCTTGGCTGGTGGGGAATGGGCAGGGCGCCAGCATAAGGATGCGCAGTGCTTGTTTCCCGCCAGCCCCGGCCATGAGCTCTCTGCTCCCTGCTCTCAGCTGAGCATCATCGGAATCGCTATCAAAATCAGCCACACCGTTGCGCGCGCCTTCATCAAACATCCGGATTTCCGCGACTGAGGGCCATGTGATCACACCTCAATTCGATGCCGATGCCGATGGAAGATGGAGGACATTGGCCGTCATAGTCATTCTCGCCATTCGGTTCTGCTCAAGGGCAGTGGCTCACGGACTTCGGGTTGCGGAGTTGTTGATTCAGGCAGAAAGTCGTGAGATTCTTGGGCCTAGTTCTGCGGACGACACGGAGGTCGTCCCTCCACAGGACAAGATGTACGCATCCCCCTCTGGAGGGCCATACTCCGTCATGGCCGTTGTTAGTGCTGATTCTTGCGCGAACCCTGACACCGCTCATAGATATCCAAGATCTTTCAGGCGCCTGGTGCGTTCCCATGCCAGATCTCCCGCGCGGTCAACTAATTCACCTCTTTGGGCATGCTCTTCTCCCGCTTCTATCTCGGGCTCATGCATAAGCACCCCTGGAGGGGGCAGAGAGATCCAGGACGGAAGCGAAAGACCTAACTCCGCAAGGACAATTCCCGCCACCTGATGCGCCTGCACCGGGTTCTGCAGCGCCCCCCGGGAAATGCCTTTGCCGGAGACGACAAAAAACCCCTCCCGCCGGTGGCTCCCGTGCATTCCCCTGCCCTTGGCCCCACTCGATCCAGCGCTGTCGATCTCTTCCTGCACCGGCTCCGTTTTCCCCTCCGAGGGAAGCACCACATACGAGTATCCTCCAGGGGCATGCAATTCCAGGAGAAGGTCCGGCGCCTTCTCGACCGCGGGCCCCTGGATGAGCTCTTCCCTCCGAAAGATTCTCCTTACCACGGGCTCGCCCGTCCTCTTGTCCCTCCATGCCCGCAATGCCGCCGTAATCCGCTCCCGGACCTCTTCATATTTCTCAGGCGCAACCACGCCACCTCGCTCGCGACCGCGCAGATTGATCCGAATCGCAGGAGCATAGTTCAACTCCTCAGAATAGGCCAACGTCTCCTGCCACAAAATCCCCGCAAATCTGCGCCGACCTTCGAGCCGCGGAATCATCTTTGACCCCGCCTTGCGAAAGACCCACTGCTGCAGGGTCCGTGGGAAAAAGGGCAGCATCGTGGCGGGCACCGAAGAAAAAACAGCCGGTAAGGCGGCACGTGATCCGAATGTAAGGAAGCCATGGGATGCAAGAAACCGGTTGAGGTGAAGCGCCGTACTTCCCGCGCCGCCGAATCCATGATCCGAAACCAGCAGAACAGTAGGCGCCAATCTCGAGCTCTGCACGATCTCTGAGAGTGCGCTATCCAGCGCCGTATAGACCTGCTCAATGGCGGTCCGCAACTCAGGGCGAAGGCCTGGTTCTGCCCGGGGACTCCTGGGATCCGCAAAATGCCAGAAGTGGTGACACACCGTATCCGATTCCCCGAATACCATGACGAATAAATCGGGGTGGAGCTCTTCGAGAACAAATCGTGCGACTCGAGTCTTCCCCTGGATGCTCTCCAGCAACGCCGCAAGCGCCTTCCGATGCCACCCCTTCCCAATGCGCAGCTCTTGTACCGGCGTCAGGGGAAACCGGCCCACCTCTCTGAACAATCGAGTACGGAAGTCCGGAGGCCAGACAAATGTCGGATCAATGCTGGTGGTCACCGGGGTATCAAAGCCGGAAATCATGAGCTCCACATCTCTGTCAGGGGGATAGGTTCCCGGTACCCCGAGAACCACGGATCGTTTTCCCCTCGTTGTGGCAAGCTGCCAGATCGCCGGTACCCGACGCCACGTGGAATCGACAAAACGCACATGCATTGTGGCGGGATCGAGCTCGCTGAAATCAAGGAGACCATGCACCCCCTGGGTTGTGCCCGTCATGATGCTTGTCCACGACGGAAAAGTGGCCCACGGCCATGGGGCCTCCAAGGTACCCCATGCCCCGTTGTCCACCAAGCTCCCCAGGAATGGGAGAGCACCCTTATCGATCAAAGGCTGCACCACCGGCCATGCTGCACCATCGAGTCCGAGCACGAATACCGGTGAACGCCCCATGCTACCAGCCCCTCACGCGCCTTTGCGATTCGCAACTTCTCAATAAGTCCGTGCATCCGGGCCTTCTCCCCCTTTGCAAAGGGGGATTGAGGGGGATTTTTCCGATATTGCACGGATCTATTGAGAAGCTACACTGATTCATTCTCACGCTCATGGAGCACACCGCTCTGCTTCCCCATGAGCGCTTAGTGGGGCGGAGATTACCAATCCCGCGTACCGCGCGGGATAAGCTCCGATGACAGAATCTTGGAGTGCGGCCGCACGAGGCCGCTTTCAGATTCCGCGACACGGCACGGAGAAACAAAGCGGCGACATGTCGCCGCACTCCATATGGCTGTCCTCTGTCTTCTGTCATCCCGGCGGGAAGCGGCAGCTCAGTTCCGTGCGGAATCACGGAACCCCCATAGGCAGTTGAAAGGCCGTCACCTCTCCGATATTCTTCGCATGGATGGTTTTCGCCTGCGCCTGGTCTGTTTCCAATCCAGCTTCCAAGAGCGTCCGCTCGCTCACCAGCACACCATCGGTATCACAACCAGCCTCGAGACGCTGTGCCAGATTTACACTTCGCCCGAAGACCGTATAATCCATCTTTCCGGCGCCACCCATACTCCCGGCTATGACTTGACCTGAGTTCACCCCAACCCTGATGCGGAACTGAAGTCTCCCTTCCTCTTCCCACCGCTTCCTCAGTTCCCCTAACCTCCGCTGCATCTCAACGGCCGCGCGGACTGCCCTTGCAGCATGATCATCCAGGATGGCCGGATGGCCAAAAAAGGCCATGAGCCCGTCACCCATGAACTTGTCGACAGTCCCCCCATGCATGAACACGATCTCGGTCATCTCCGAGAGATATTCATTGAGTTGCGTGAGGAGCGCCGTAGCCTCGTGCTCTTCACATAGTCTGCTGAAGCCCTTTACATCCGAGAAAATGATCGTGATGTCTTTCTTCTGTCCCGCCCCACTCAGTACGGAACTGGGATCGTGGAGGAGCTCCTTGAGCACGGCCGGCGACACATATTTGCCGAACGCATCCTTCACAAGCCGCTGCTCCTTCTCCCGCGCCAATCGTTCAAGGGTGACACTGGCGCCATAGCTCCCTGCGACGGCCACTAGAGCAGCCACAGATCCAACCCATAGGTTGTGCTGCGTGCCAAGCAGGAAAACGGCCACCAAGAAGACTACTGCCACGACAATAACTACGGCGGCCCCCGTGGCGGGACGAAGTCGTAACCCCACTGCTGACGCGAGGAGCGAGAGAAGGAATGCAAGGAGCAGTTCCACCTTCCAGCCCGTCCGTGTTATGTGCGTGCCCCTCAGGAGATTGTCCAGAACGGTGGCCTGTATCTCAGGACCGGGGAATCGGGGATGCACCGGAGTGGCGGGTAAGTCCATGAGGGAGGGATCGGTTACTCCGAGGATGACCGTTGCCCCCCGAATCGATCTCAGCGCTTCCATGGCCTTCTCGTCCCCATCAGAGAGAGCCCGATCCAAGAGATCGAGGAGTTCGACAAAGCTGAACGTGAGAAAAGAGCCCGGTCCACCCACATAGTCCAGAATCATCCGCGACTTGGAGTCCAAACGTATCGGCGCCGTTCCGGGAATGATGAGTTCCATTCCGGGTATGAGGGTGAGCTCGCCAAGGCCAATGCCCCGCCGCTGGAGAAAGAGTGATAGCGCAAAATTCGGCGCCAACCGATCGGCAAACTCGGTAAACAGTGGAACCCGACGGATCACACCATCGCCGTCCGGATCCAATGCCACATTGGCTGCTCCCCATGCCGAGTCCAAGAGCACAGGCAGCGGCCGTTCGGTGACCACATCCGAGTGGAGAATCCGCGAGTCGAAGGCCAACCCCTCTCGTTGAGGCCACGGGGATACAAGAGACAAATCCGCGCTGTCGAGCACCACGATCTCATGGTAATTCTGCTCCTCTGGCAATGCCAGCCCGACTGCGAGAATAACGGGGCGGGAATCGCGCATGGTCGCCGCCAACAATGTATCCTCCGCAGGATCACAAAGGTGATGTGTCAGGAAAAGATCGAATCCTATCTGGCGAGGGCCGAATTCATTCAGATTATTCAGCCACAGAGCCCAAACTATACGAGGCACCGGCCATCCAAAGGCAGAGATGGTCGCATCGTCCACATTGACGAGCACGATATCGTCTCGTTTGGCTTCATCGATACCTTCCAAACGCTGAAAAAGATCAAAAACGCGAAGCTCCAAGTCCTCCAGGATGAGAGGCGAGAGCGCACATGTCACCAGTACCCACCCCACAGCCATGACACCGGCGGCAGACCAGCCATACGCCCTGGGTATCGCCACGAGCGCTACCCTTCGATCTCGGGCCAAAACACGAGCCGCTCTGCACAAAGCCGCTGCTCTGGATCCAGCGCCTTCCTTCCCGCGAACTTGTGACGGCTCGGGCCGCGGTCCGCAAGCCTTTTCCATTCCTTCTTCTTTCGTACCTTGTCCATGAGCGCCCTGAGTTCACCCTTGGAGAGTGCTTGTCTCTGCCGTGCATCTGCAGCTTTGGTGCCAAGCTCCTCGATATCCACTCCCAGCAGATGGGCCAGCGACTTCTCTTCTCCCGGGAGCAGGTCCACCGCCGAGGCAAAGCTCTCCACCGCTCCCTCTTCATCTCCACCCAGGTAGTAGGCCACCCCAAGATTCACATGCGCCACAGGACTATCGGGATCCAGCTCCACGGCATGGCGATACTTGACCAACGCAGACTCAACCTTCGACTCAACCAAGTAACTGTTCCCTTCACCGATTCGCGCCTGCGCGCCAAGTGCCACCCCATCGGGGATACGCTTGAACGATTCGAGAGCTTCGAAAGCCCTGCTCTCGCGCCCCAATAGCACCCCAAGTCTATAGAGCGACTCCCAATCTTCGGGATGCGCCTTGACCGCTGCATGAAGCCGCTCCTCTACCTCCGCCACCGCCTTCCTCCTGGCAGAGAGCAAGGCACGCAGCTCAGCCGAAGCCCCCGCCATATCGGGCATCTTGGTGAAGCCGTCGTCGCCGGGAGTTCCTGCAGGAGGATAGATACGCCACCCCCGGCGTACATCAACCCGCTCGAGATAATCGCCTGTCTTCTCCAAAGCGCGATAGGTTTGGACACCCTCGTTCCAGGCCCGAAGAAAGCCCTGGCTCAACAGTGTCGTCTCTATGGGCAACCAGATTCTCCCGTCCAACACGAGAAATCGCTCCCGGTCAGGAGAGATCAGAAAGCCATCCTTGGAATACAAGCCCGTGTTGAACGCGGCAAAGACATGGTCCTGGGTAAGAAGCAGCTGGACCGGCAGATCCCCATTTTCCAGACATGATCCTAAGAGCACGGCGGTATCCTCGCAATCACCTGCCCCAAGGCGCAGCGTTTCGTTGGAGAATTGCATATGATCGTATGCCGCACTCACCGGCGAGGGAGGATCGGGCGTGTATGCAAGTTCAAACGACGAAAGCGCCTGCACGATCTTGAACGCCCTGGCAAGGCTTCCCGGAAGATCCTGCTGGCCCTGGAGCGCAGTGGACATTGCCCTTCTGGCAACGCCTTCCACTACCGGTGCACTTGGCGTGACAAATGCACACGCGGATCTCACATCGTTCCAATCCACGGCATTGCGACTGTGAACAGTCACTGTCGTGGTGGCGGCACGCTGCTTTTCCTCTCCTCCCCGGCTCCACGTCAAGGTCACTCTGACCACCGTTTGTGTTTCATCCCTGACCGCCATAAGCCGCGCGCCTGAGAAAGGAATCAGGAGGAGCAGGGAATCGATCGTGCCGGGAGCAATGGGACCGGCATGCATCACCCATGGCACCTCGAGGAATGCGGGGCACTCTACTTCGACATCCATATGGCTGACGGCATGGGCGCCATGGTTCGCCACAACCAGCCGCCCTACAGCCTCATGTGCATAGCGGGGATGGCGTGCCGGAAAAAGCTCATCAATCCAGAGCTCCATAATCTCCAGCGGTGGAAGATTCTCTCGTTCGTCCGAAGGCCGGATAGCCAAGTCCCCGCCGGCGATCAAATCGATGACATCTCCCGCAACCGCACCAACAGAGAACCGCTCCGCGCTAAGCTGAGCGAGAGACCTGGCAAGGTCCCATGGGGAGCCGGAAATCAAGAAGCGCATCTGGGGACCCGCCATTTTCTCGACTGTGCCCAGGTTCCGGGCCACAAGACCACTGCCCTCGATCTCATTTGCCAGGGCAAGTGCATCATGGGGTGAAAAGTCGGCGAAGTTCACCACTACCTCGCGGCACCCTGCCACCTTTCCCTCAGGATCTCGCCAGGCCAGCCCCATGGCGATGAGGGTGTCGGCCAACGTTTCCAGAGAGACTTCGGCAGAGACCTTTCTCGTGGTGATCCCATCATAGGGCTTATCCACGAGAAACGGGATTCGGTAATGGGAAATGAACGCCCTTCGTCTCGCATGGATGTGGGCTTCCAGCTCGCGCCGAAAACGCTGGGCAAGCCTCGGGCCAATGGTCTTCACCACCGCTGAATCAATGACTCCTCGTAGCGCGAGCTGTACTGCCTCGAACCCGGCTTCCCGGGAGTCACCGGCAACCGTAGCTTCCTCCACAAGGGTCATCGCAGGTGCCGACCCACAGAGCATGGCGGCAACGATCATACAAGCAAGACGACTAGTCATGGCCCAACTCCTTCGTGGTACTTCTCTTCATTGCTCTCTTGGGAAGCTAAGGCTGAGAATGGGCAGAGTCCACTTTGCCGGGACTGAGCCATGATCCATCTCCATGGGAGAATACTCAACAATGCGGCACATCTATCGTTGCGTCGGCACATTGCGCCGTTAGATTGATCGGAACCGGCCTATGTGGCAGCGCGGATTCTTCCCCGGAAAAGGAATATGAGGATGTGGCGAATCACCAGATTTTTCACCATAGTCGCCTTGGCGCTCCCGGTGCTTTTTCTTGCAGGAGAGTTGGTGGCGCGGGCATTCCATTTCCCGGGAATGGCATTGCACGACCCAGTGGTATTTCGGTGCCGGGGACTCGCCGGTGTACGGGGCAAGATTGTCTGGCATCAGCGCTACTTCTGGACCCTCAAGCCCGATATCGAGCTCAAAGCCGGCATGAAACCCGGCGAGAAAAAAACGATCAGAATCGACTCCTGGGGTTTTCGCACTACACCCTGGCGGTATCAGGGAGTCGACGCGATTCGATGGATATTCTTGGGCGACTCCATGGTATTGGGCTGGTCGTCACCACCGGGCAAGAGCTTCCCTGATGTACTGGTTTCATTGGTGGCCGAGCGATATGACACCCAGAGAATGGCCTCCTTCAATCTTGGCATTCCCGCCCATAGTTCATACCAGACACTGAAAATCCTGCGCGGGGAATTCGACCGCGTGAAGCCTGACATCGTGGTGTACTGGGGAGGCAGTAACGACAATGCGCCAGCCAACGGCTATTGCGATCGCATATTCGCACGACTGTATGCCGGTCCCATGTACACGCTGCGCCATCTCCTTGACAAGAGTGCCTTCATCCGATGGACACGTACCCTCTACTTGGTCCCTAACAGTACCATAGAGGAAAGGCCCTGGGAGCACTCACTCGATTATCCACGGCGGGTCGATCCGCCCCAGTACTTCGAGAACATCAAGAAAGCCAAAGCCTACTGTGAACACAGGGGAGCACGATTCCTGGCCATCACGCGGCAGCATGCAAGACATGATCTTGCACTTGACTTCTACAATGCCATGCTCCAGCGTCTCGAGCGAGAAGACTCCCTGGTCCTCGTCGATATTCGAGACATGTACCGCACGGCGCCTGAAGATGGGATCATGAAGAACTATCCACAAGACAAGTGTCACTTCAATGCAAAAGGAAACCGCCGCGTCGCTGAGTGTGTCGCAACCCGAATCATCGAAGAGGGATGGATTGACGAGCTGATGACAAGTACAAATGACGATACGCTCTCATTACCTGTGGCGGGCACATAGCTCTCCCGGTTCTCAGCAGTGTTAGCTGGACTACCGCGCCCAGGAGTGCTTTTCACCAATATCCCTTCGTCGACGCGAAAGGACCGTCTCAGTGAGCAATAGGAATAATGTAGCGAAGCTTGTGCAATGGAAGAAACTCCTTTTTTCGGTTGCTCCCGCTGTGCTGCTCCTCCTTGGAATGGAGATTGGGCTCCGCATCGTGTCGCCACCATGGATGGAATGTCTGCGGACGAGAGCATGCCCCCCGCATGACTTCAATCCGGTATTCTTCACCCAGCACCGCGGCAATTTCGTGATTGAGACGGGAGAACCATTGTCCATCTATCATCCAAGGCTGTTCTGGTGGCCACGGCCCCATATTCGTGGCACAGTATGCGCAACGCCCGAGGTGCGGACAAACAGTCTGGGGCTCCGCGGAAACGAAATCGACGAGTCCCAGGCAAGAAGGAATGTTCTCCTCCTGGGAGACTCCGTCATGTGGGGGAGTCTCGTGTTCGAGGCTGAACGTTTCTCCAACAAAGCGCAGAAACTCCTTTCAAGACGCTCGGGCCTCGAAGATGTACAGCTCATCAATGCCGGCATAGTCGGGTTCTCATCTTTTCAGGTACTCCAATACCTCAAGAGAGTTGGCCTCACCAGGTTCAGACCCGAGATTGTTGTTGTCTGTGCTGGCATCAACGATAGCTGGCTGTTTAACAGGAGCGACAGGGAGAGCTTCCGCACGAATATGTCGCCTCCATATCGTGTGAAGCATTTCCTCATGCATTCAAACGTATTCCTTCTCCTCAACCGGTACGTCGGCGAACTACTGGAATGGCGGAGAACTGGCCGCAATCCTGAAGGGCTTTCTTTTCTGTTTCGTGAGAGATGGAATCCTGTGAGAATTCATCGAGACTCGCCTTCCGAGACGGAAGAGAATTTCAGAGAAATCGGCAATTCGGCCGAGGTCCAGGGAGCGCGAGTCGTGATCATTCTGGAACACACTCGTAGCGAGCATCCAAAGAACTGGGATCCAGAAGGATTCAGAGCCGGACGCTCAAAAGTGGAGCGACTGGCAACCAACCGAGGATGGGGAATCATCAAGATTGAGGATCTTAGTAGCTCACCATTGTCCTTGGTTCCACACGAGTACCTCCTTGATTTCTGCCATCTCCATCCAAAGGGCCATGATATCGTGGCGACGCGGCTCGCTGAGGTACTGGAGAAGCTATTGGTCGGGGCTGACCTTGGGGAGTGGAAAGATCTCGGGGTTGCCCAGTTGGCTCGGACGCCTGTTCGCCACGGACAAGATCCGGAGCTCCCCGTTTCCATGGCAGGGAGCCCTGTCGCGAGGCCATAGATTTGCCTAACAAGACGCGAACATCAAGTAGGATCCCCGATAGCCAAACGCCGGGGAAATCGAATGTTTTCATCCCCGGGGACTGCCCACCCATATGCGTCGCTCTGCTCATCGCCTTAGGTTTTGCTCTCACCTTCCGCGCTTTCTTTCCCACTCTGACCGACATCTGGTCGTTCGATGAAGCCTACTATCTCAACAATGGCCGGCTGCTGCTCCACGGGGAATTCCCCACCTACGCATCCAACCCGCTTGTCGCCGCGTTCTGGGCGCTGGCGATCATCCCTTTTCAAGAATCGCCATTCTGGCTCATGCATGCCTATGCGCTTGGCCGCATCATCATCTTCATCTTCCTTTGGTTTGGCACCTACGTCATCAGCCGCGAACTCAAGCACATCGTATCGCCCCTCATGCCTTTGCTCCTTCTTTTGGTAACGCCCAGTCTCTTGAGCATCCTGGATAACTCCAGCGATGCGCTCTTCGCGGCTCTCTCCGCCTTTGCGCTCTGGCAGTTTCTGAGGTTCTCCGCCACCGGCTTGAGGAAACACCTCGTTATCTGCGCGGTATTCATCTCCATGGCGGCACTTTGTCGGAATGACGGGCTGCTTCTCTTCATCACCGCACTGATACTTGTGATTCTCCTGCATGGCGCACGGGGGAAAACGCTCGGATCAGTCGCCGCATGCGTGGCGCCATTCGCCGTGATAGTTGGGGGATATATCGCGCTCGTCGGGTTGCTTTCGGGAGAGTTCGAGGTTGGTACCAAGCGTAGACTCTACGACGCGTTTGAGCAAGGCCAAGGGGTCGCTTATGGTCCTCTCTGCGAGGCGGAGAATCCCTATGTAGAGGGATATGCCTTGGCGCGGGATCTCTATGGTACGCCTGAGGATAACAACTATTCCGTACTCAAGGCCATCCGGAGGAATCCAAGGGCGTTTCTTCAACGTATCACTCATGTAATCCTCCAGATGCCGGCTCAAGCTTTCGTGGCCTATGGCAAGGGGCTCCACGGAACAGGCGCGCTGCTCCTCCTGCTCGCAGTCCGCGGAATCGTCGCACTCGCCAGAAGACGGGCATGGTCCGTTCTCCTCATCATGCTCGCGTGGCCCTTGCATCTCCTGGCCTACCTGGTGACCTTCTTCAGGGAGGGGTACTTCCTTCTGCCTTGCGCCATCGTATTTGTGCTTGCTGCCATTGGTTCGGCCGCGCTATTCGCCACAATAAACCAGAGACGAGAGCGGGTAATAGCATGCGCCGTAATGCTCGGACTGATCATCTATGCACTCGGCACTGTCAATAAGCGCCTGCTCGCCCCGGCCGTGGTCTTCCTGCTTGGCTTGTCGATCATATGGATTCTATCGGATCGGTATGGGGGCACGTTGAGACACTCAGTCAGAACCTCGATTGGCTCCTATGGCATAGTATTCCTGCTTACCCTCCAAAGCCTATTCTGCCGCCCAGCTCGCTGCTCCATCCCTTCCATCCCGGAGCTGGGCACAGCTCCCAACGAGCAGGCGGCTCTCTTCTTGGCCAGCCATCTCCCTGCAGGTTCGAATGTGGCTTCCTACTCTCCGGCTCCCGTGATCATGGCACGCTTGGATTATATCCCCATATTTCCCGAACCCCGCAAACTCACATCGCGCCGCGACCTGCTCGGGTGGCTTCTGACAAGAGATGTCAAGGCCATCTATGTTGATGAGCTCTTCAGACGGTGTGAACCGGGGGTGTGCAAAGGTCTTGATATGATGAGAGGGGAAGAGCTTGAGGTGGGGTACCAGGATGCCCAGCACGACATTCAGGTGCTCTTGCTTCGCCCGGAGCTTCGATAAGCCGGACTTCTCACCGGCTTTCGAAGCGAAACGGCCGAAATGGTTCTGAATGTTAGCTCGGACTTCTCGCCGGCTTCCGTGGCGAGACAGAAGAAATGGTTGTGGCTGCAAGGCTTGCGACCGAGGCTCCCGCAGGCGTATCCTCTGTCCCGCGGCCGACGCGGGATCGAGGAAGCTGACGGAGCGTAACGCAGCAGACAGAGCCATATCGGCCCCGCTTCCAGCGGGGTAGGAAGCTGGTGAGAGGTCCGGGCTCGGCTTGCGACTGAGGACCCCGCAGGCGTATCCACTGTCCCGCGTCGGACGCGGGACTGCAGCCAAAAACTGGTGAGAAGTTCGGGTTAGTCTTCTTGCAGCATTCCCGTCAACACATCCGCCAGCCATCTCCCCACCACTTCGTGCCCTCTCGGGTGTAAATGACAAAAATCAATGAGATAGTCATTCACCTTCATCTCGATCGGGGGTTGACCGAGCTTGGCGATTTCGATGACCGGCCACCCCGCATGCGCGGCAAGCTGCCTGATCCTCGATCTTGCGGCCTTGAAGCTTCGCGTAGCGAAACCTCCGGGTTGTCGGGCGCGTATGTCCTCCAACACGATGACGACCCGGGCTCCCGACGCTTCGATCAGTGCGCCGGCCTCCCTCAAGTTCTGCTCGGTCTGATGGGGTTGATTCCGAAGAACCGTCTTCTTCCCTGACGATTCCCGGAACAGGAATGTGAATCCTTGAGGGTTCTCCCCGGTTCGCGCCCACAACGCCAGCTCATTGACGTACCTGTCGAGCAATAGAAAGAGGTCCGACCGCATGCACCACCGCCTCAGTCTGTTGCCAAGTCGCATATTACGAGCATAGATCTCCCGGTCGCACATGGAGAACGGCCAGTTGTCGTTTATCCCCGCGCAAATGACCACAACCTCAGGCTTGAATCGGTCCAGCCCCTCTTCCTTGAGGTAGGTGCGTACCTGAAAGGTGGAGAAGCCGAGAACTCCTGCATTGATGAGTTGGACGTCCCTGAACTCAGGCTGGCTTTGAAGAATGGCGTGCGTCTTCTCCGTGAATCGGTCCTCCTGATAGACCAGGCTACCCCACACCACCGAATCACCAACGAACAGGATGTTCCTCCTCCCGGGAGACATGTCGACCTCATCATCTCGCAGCCCGAACCTGTTGGTCTTCACATCCGGCGTCGACCAGAACGTCCCTTGCACATATGATCGTGGCCACCAGAAAAATCGTGGATGGTATACGAACAATGGTTCATGCGTCTCGAGACTGAAATTGTGTCCCTGTTCGGTAAGATTCAGAGGCCTGTGATCATGTGCCGGGCAAGCTCTGGTCCGCACACACTCCATCCAAAAAGGCGCAATAAGCCGAAGAGCCACCTCCGCTCCCACGAAAAGAACAAGCGCAGGCAGTATCGAGAAACAGAGGTTCTTGATGGCAATTCTTGCGCGGCGTGTGCTCACTGATTCCTCCTAACCCGAACTTCTCACCAGCTTTCGGCTGCAGTCCCGCGTCCGACGCGGGACAGTGGATACGCCTGCGGGGTCCTCAGTCGCAAGCCTCGCAGCCAGAACCATCTCGACGGTTTCGCGACGAAAGCCGGTGAGAAGTCCGGGCTAACGCTGAGCGGGCAACATACGCAAATTCTGCCCTTCGCCGCAATCGCTCCGATCGAGGCCCTTCTCACACAGTATCAGCTTCAGCCCCGCCGTGTGCCATGGATGGATCTTCCCAATTCACGGCTTTCGTGTAAGTTGGGGGCATCGAAGGGGAAAAGCTCTACATCTCTTGTCTCAGGAGCCTGACCGGGTGGAATCTTCGCAACTCGCCACAGGAAACCAATCATATGATACCCGGCGCTTCGGAAGGCCCGAGCTTCTGGTCAACGGCCTCCTGGTGCTCATGTTCGGCGGACTCCTCTTCTTCTTCCCTGCCCTCTATGGTTATATGCTCATGGAGGATACGCCACCGGAATGGTTTGGCTTCCTGACGCTCATGTGGGGCGCCTTGTTATGGGGGAGAAGCTCTTTCCGGCGCTCCCGGAAACGCCAATGGCTTGGGATGCTCTTTTGCGGCGCCATGGCGGCTTTCAGCTTCTTCGTAGCCGGGGAAGAAATCAGTTGGGGACAACGGATCTTCGGCTTCACCCCCCCCGAGTACTTTCTCCAACGAAACGTACAGATGGAGGTAACACTCCACAATATTTCTTCTCCGTGGATGCAACCACGGCGCATGGGCGCCCTTTTCATGCTCATCTATGGTGTCGGTGTCCCTCTGCTCGCGTGGGCCATCAAGCCCCTGGGGCGCCTTCTCTATCGACTCGGCATTCCGGTTCCCAGCTTTGGTGCAGCCACCGGCTTCGCAGTGGGGGCCTGGCTCATGAGTGCACCGATTACCGCAACAGACGATGAGGTCGGGGAGGTCTTTTTTGCCTTTTCCCTGACTGCCGTGGCAGCCATCGCAGCCCATGGAATGGTCCGCAGAAGGGAACGGGTAATTCTCAAGGGCGCCGGAGTACTTCTGGCGGCGTCCCTCCTGCTGTCGGCTCTCTGTTTCATGAAACCCGAACACCGGGAGCAGATCTTCAATGTGGGTCATCTCCAAGCAGGGATGGGGTATGAGGGGCGGGGGATGATGTTGGAGGCGGCACGAGAGTATGAGCAGCTCGCGGAATACTGGGAGAGCCACTGGGAACTGTGGATACGGGTAATGACCATGTACTATGAAGGCGGCAACATGTACAAGGCAGAGGAGATCGCCACACGATTCCTGGCGGTGAATAAGCGCCAATGGAGGGTCTACGAGATCTTGGCCGAGATCGGCCGCAGATCGGGCAAGAAAAAGACAATCGAACAAGTCTTTCGGAGAATACTCATCGACGAGCCCTACAATATATATGCGAAGCAAGCACTGAGGGCTCTGCACGGGCATCGCTGGATGTACGAGGAATATGCGGCCAAGGAGGGGTAATCTGACGCATCGGGAATGTTACAATTTTTTGGCGGATGACGTCTTATGTGCCAAAGAATCCCAATCCATTCCAGCAATCTTCCCTTCCCATCCCCGCTCAACAGCTTATCAGCCTGTCCTGAGCAAAGTCGAAGGGCTCAATAGCTCACGAGCTTCCCGCATTCCTCAATTCCCGCCTTCCCCCCACCCAGATTCTTCGGTCGCTCCGCTTCCTCAGAATGACACACAGTGCCACATCTGTTCGTACCACACCCCTGTCATTCTGAGCGACCGACAGGAGCGAAGAATCTCTCCCCTTTCCCCAGATTCCAGATTGCAGATTCCAGATTATCAGATTTCACATTCCTCATTCGCAATTCCTGTCCAGGTTGACCACCCACAGGCGCGCTCTTACTTGTTTGGATTTTTCGTAGGCCCCTTCTGGAGCAGCAGGTGATAGACTTCCATTCTCATATTCTTCCCGGTATGGATGACGGGTGTGCCACCACAGAAGAGGCCCTCCAGGCGGCCAGGGCACTTGTTGAGCAAGGTATCCAGACGCTGGTCGCAAGCTCCCATTACCTTCCGGGGCACTATGAGCTCACGCCTGACATGCTGCTCTCTGCGACCAGGGATCTCCAGCAGACATTGGATGATGCGGGAATCGTGATACGGCTCATTCCCGGATGCGAAATCATGGTTCACCAAGGAATGACCGAACGACTCCTCAAGGGCGATCTTCTCACCATCGCGGATCAGCACACATACGCTCTCGTAGAGTTTCCTCTGCATGAGATTCCATGGTTCTCCATGAGCGTACTCGAACACATGGTTGAATCAGGCATAACTCCTATTGTGGCCCATCCAGCGCGATACTACCTGCTCCACAGAGATACTGAGGAGATCCGATCGTGGTACTGCAAAGGCATCCTCGCTCAGCTCGACATCGCCAGCCTTTTTGGGCTGCATGGCTCTGATGTCCAGAGATTCGCTGAACTGCTGATAAGGAATCATCTGGTTCACCTTCTCGGCTCTGACCTGCATGGTCCCTCCTCAAGGGTCCGTCTTTGGAAGGACGCTGTGAAAAAGGTTGTCAAGCTGGGGGGTGAGGAGTACTTCCATGTGATCTCTGAGACGCTTCCTCGCATGATCCTCAGAGGAGAAGATATCCGCCTGCTTGTCCCTTCCCCTCGCCGCATAAAAACCTTTTCCATCAGGCGCATCGCAAATGCCATCTTGGGAAACGATACAGTAGATTAGACGATTGGTAGTGCGAGTTCACCAACCCCGCAGTGGCGGGGATAGAGTGATGACTGAGGACGGATGAAGGAAGCGCCCCACTTCGGCGTTCGATCTTCGACGTTTTTTTTCCATACGTAGTCTCGAAAGAAACCTATCCCCCAGCCGACGGATCCAATCCAGGCTCCTACTTCGATGTTGGACGTTGAATGTTGGATGTTCGACGTTTCTTCTTCCGAGCATAGTCTCGGAAGAAGCCTATACCCTTCGTGGGGCCTATGAAGCATCTTCCGCCGGCGCCCCATACTTCACCAACGTCAGCCTGTTTCTCGTGCCCTTCCTTGTGTAGGACAACTCGTCCATCACCTGTCGAACGATGAAAATCCCAAGGCCGCCTCCTCCCTGCGCAACACTCTCTTCCGGCGTCCCAGGCCGGGCTGCTGCCAGGTCAAATGGGGGGCCCTCGTCTTCGAAGATCAAGGTGAGCTTCCCATCTCGGCCTGTCACCGTGATGGTGAATGTATGACCAGGCGGGTTCTGCATGTCTCCCATGCCGTGCAGGATGATGTTGTTCCCTACCTCGGCGACCACGACTTCCAGCTGCTGACCTTGTTCTTGATCCAGCATCAGTTCGGCGATGCCTCGCACTGCAGAGGCCGCCATGCGCACTGCACCAAAGGTGAGTTCCACGACCATGGCCACTGAGTCTTCGGGGTGGCTCGCAGACCCACCTGTTTGAGGCTTCTCTTTTTTCTCGTAAAGACAAGCCAAGGCAATCAGTCCCCCACGCCCTGGTCCCTGGATCTATCCGGCGCGGAAGAGCCCCACAAACGGCGGAACTCCGAATTGTCGATTCCTCGTATGGCGTGTTCTTTTTCAGAATCATCAGTAGCTCTGGCGAGCCTTTGCTGAAGCATATCGGCGAATTCCCGGCTCCCCATCACCTCTGCCCCCGTGACGCGGACGAGAGCCGCAAGAACACGATCACTGGAAATAAGGCAGACTCCCTGGGTGTCTTTCCGCTCCTTCAATCGAGCCAAGAGTAGACGGTCGGCGCGGTCCTTCCCCCCTCGTCCCGGAGCAATACAGACGGTGACACGTGCTCCGAAACCGAACTTCCTTCCTGGCTCATGATTCTCCATGCCATCGAACGCCACCAGTGCACGATGCCGTCGCGCCTGGCAGAAACGGTCGATTCTCGCAAGAAGTGATATCTCCGCACCGCGAGAACCAAGCTCGTTCATGGCGCCCAGCAGGTTGGAACCATCGACCAGATAGTACATGGCACTCGCCTCGGCTCTCAAGGAAACGTGATGCTACTCATCCCCGAGATCTTCCTCAAGCAAGTTCTGTTCATCCTTCAGCTGCCTGAGTACGATGTATGAAGTGGTACTGCATGTAGTGTATGTCGTGACAAACTGTGCTCCTAACAGAAAAAACAAGACGAGCAACCAGAATGCCAAAAGACCCGTGCCCAACGAGATAGGTTCTGCAAGCAGCGCATAACTCTGAGGCACACGGGAGCCCACTCCTCCTGCATGAGTCACTGATTCGAAGAACCCCGGCACCCCGTTGATCGCCGCAGCGATCCGCGGTGTGCAGGCCGACGCGGCTTTGAACATGCGGCCCACCATACCCCCATGCCCCAGATCCAAGACCCAAGTCGAAAACAACGACGCCACTGCGAGGAACAGTCCCAGAGCAGCGGTATGAATCGAGGCCAGAAGGCCGGAGAGCAACGAATAGAACCAACTCCTTCGCCCCTGACTCGCATGGAGACTGAGAATCTCGAAGAGTGTCTCGAGGGTAAGGCTGTTGCTGCTGGCAACCACTGCAGGCCCCATGACAACCGCCAGGCAACTGAGCATACAGATATAGAGAAGCGCTGCGGCGGCAGGCAAGGCGAACACGAAGAGTATCCCCGCCAACGGTTGCCACGCCCCCACCAGTAGAGATATGATCCAAAGAAAGAACAGGGCAAGGCCTGCACCCACCAGCAGCGTGAAGGGGGTAAGGATCAGCGCTTTCCACCGCGACAATGAGAATGTCCATGCTTCCGTCCAGCTCACGAACTCATTGCCCTTGAGCTGCTCGTAGGTAATCTTCGCGATGGCGGCCGAAGCCAGAAGCCAGGCAGCCACGGAACCTATGTCCGCCACTAGCCACAACAGCGTTCCGATTGGACCTCCCAGCGTCATTTTTGTCATCCATGGTAGGGGACCGAAGACACGCCAGATCTGCGCAAACGACCATCCCTGAACGAGGAGGGCGACATAGCCAAACACTCCCCACCAGACGAATCCGGCCGCCACACCCGGTAGCGCCACTGCCCACTTCCTCACCCTGAGCCCGAGGCTGGCGGCGGAGATCACATCCATCCAATCGTTACGCAAGATCCTCACTGGGAACCTCCTTGGGGAGTCTTGTCAAGAAGAGCCTCGGCGTGGCGCAATGCCTCATCGGATAGCGGAAAACCGCCAAGCATCCGTGCAACTTCGTTGATCCTCTTTTCGGGAGAGAGCCTCCTGATCTGAATAGAGACCCGTTCTCGTACGTCCTTTTCCACCACGAAATGATGAGCCGCTCGGCTGGCCACTGGGGCCAAGTGGGTAATGCAGATAACCTGGCGCTCGGCGCCCAATGCCTGCAAACGCTCCCCCACAACCGCCGCCAACCCTCCTCCGACGCCTGTGTCGATTTCGTCAAACACCATGGCGCCAACTGGATCGGAATCGCCAAGAACGGTCTTCAAGGCAAGCATGATTCTCGAGAGCTCGCCTCCGCTGGCTACCCGAGCCAGCTCCTTAGGCTCCTCCTCTAGTGCCGAAGAGAAGAGAAGCATAGCCCGTTCCTTGCCGCTCCCGTCACCTGCAAAACCATCACGTACCGGCAATGGTTCGAGGCGAACGATAAGACGCGCTCGTTCCAGGCCCAGAAGCGCAAGCTCTGCCTCCACCCTCGGGACAAATTGCTCCGCAGCCCTGAGTCTTCCCATGCTCAATTCGGCTGCCTGCTCCTCCAGCGTATTCCTCGAACCCTCCAGTTCAATCTCCAAGGCCCGCAAATCCTCGTCTGCTCTGGTTAGCACATCAGCAGCATGCTCCAGTTCCTGCCGCAGTTCGATAAGACCCGCTTCGTCTCGTCCAAATCGCTTTTCGAGGCCAATGAGCGCGGCGAGCCGCTCTTCGATCTCACTCTGCCTCGCCGGATCCACGGTCAAGCGTTCACCGATATGGCGGATTACGTCGGTGAACTCCTGGATCTCCACTATCGATGACTCAAGCCCCACAAGCCCACTCTTGAGTTCGGGGAAATGAGCTCCAAGTGCCTCGAGGTCACGACTGATGTGCACGAGCCTCTCCGCCACGGATCCATCTTCCTCCATGAGGGTTTGCCGAGCGCGGATGCAGGTCTCCTTCCAATCCTGCCCAGTGGCGAGGATCTTCAGATCCTTCTCCAGCTCCGCTCTCTCACCATGGCGGAGATTCAACTGACGCAGCTCTGCCAACTGGAAGGCTCGTTCCTCTCGCTCCCTGCGGGCTCTCTCGAGCCAGGCCTTGCGTTCCTGAACAAGCCGTTTCAACTCCTGCCAGCGTTTGTGCGCTTGTGCCACCACTTCTCGTTTGGGCCCAAACCCCGCGAACTCATCAAGGATCTCGAGCTGCGATGATGGTGTCAACAGGAGCTGGTGTGAATGTTGCCCATGGAAATCAACCAGCCATGCCCCCGCCCTGGAGAGGAATTCTCGGCTCACCTGCTTCCCTTGTACACGGCATGAGCTTCGGCTGCTCGAGTGGATTCGCCGCTCCATCACCAGACTTGGCCCCTGCCATCCTGGAATCAGCTCATTGAGTTTGGTGAATGCATGCGAGTCGGGAGCAATCTCGAACTCCGCCACGATTGCAGCAGTCTCGGCGAGATCACGGACATCGTCTTTGGTGACTTCACTTCCCAAAGCAGCTTCCAATGCTCCCACCAAAAGCGATTTACCGGCTCCGGTCTCGCCTGTGATGACGTTGAGTCCTCCTCCTGGCTCGAAAGCCAGGCTTTCTACGACACGGAAGCTACGTATGAGGAGCTTCTTGAGCACGTCAGATCTCCCCGAAATCCCGGGCTCCAGCCCATCCGAGTTTCGCCCTCAGTACTTGGTAAAAAGATCGCTCCTTCCTCAGGAGCAGACGGACCCGGTGTTGGGATCTCTCAACGATCACCTCATCGCCTATCCCAAGATTCGCCACCACCTGGCCATCAGCCAGCACGAGAACGTCCCCGCCTTCGTAGGCCAGAACCTTCAGAGTGATCTTCGCGTTCCCCGACACCACCGCCGGCCTCATGGCAAGCGTGTGCGCACAGAGTGGGGTGATGGCCAAGGCGTCGACTCCGGGATGAAACACCGGGCCACCGGCCGAGAGACTGTAGGCGGTTGAGCCGGTGGGTGTCGAAACAATGACCCCATCGGCAGCAAACCTACTCACCAACTCATCTCCCACCATGACCTGGAGCTTCACGATTTTGGCCTCTTCTCCTCTATGCATGACGATGTCATTCAATGCAAGGACATCCCGGGAACCATGAGTCGCATCGAAATGGGCATCGAGAAGGCAACGAGACTCCTCCCTGAGGCTCCCCGCCAGCAATTCCTCCAGAAGATCTTCGATCTCTTCGCTCTCGGCAGTGGCCAAGAAGCCGAAGTCACCTGTGTTCACCGCAACCAGAGGAATAGCCAACGGAGCCACAAGCGGCGCGGCTCTCAGTATCGTCCCGTCGCCACCGATCACGAGAACTGCATCACAGAACCCCGACATCTCCGTCACCGGTAGTTTCTTCTCATCGCCGGGGGGATAGCCGAAACCCACATCTCCCAGCACGAGGTCTGCGTGCTTCGCTCCTGCCCAACGCCGCACCTCCCCCAGGAGCTCAAGTGCCCCGGGGCGCGCGAGGTTTACCACCAACCCCAGGGAGAAACTATTCCTCATTCCTCACCGTCTGCCGCGAGTTCTTCTCTCACTCTCTCGGTGATCTTTTCCGCACTCAACCCCATCATATCGCGCAGTATGGTCACATCCCCATGCTGCACGAATCGGTCAGGCAGCCCAATCGATACCATTCTCGGCGGAAGGGGAAGTTTCTCGCCGTAGAGTTCCCGGATCGCGCTCCCAAACCCGCCGGCCAATACATTATCCTCAATGGTAAGGATCAGCCTGCTCCTCTTCCCAATATCGAGCAAAAGCTCTTCATCCAGAGGCTTCACGAATCGGGCGTCGACAACTGCTATGTCGATTCCCGCTTCTACGAGCAATTCGGCTGCCTTCAGCCCTTCGTACACCACAGGCCCCACGCCGATAATGGCCACTCCATGCCCCTGCCTTAGGAGCCTTCCTTTGCCAAGAGGAAAAGCAGAGATCGGCTCTTCCAAGGCGATTCCTGGGCCTTTTCCGCGGGGAAACCGTACCGCCACGGGGCCGGAATCAAAATTGAGTGCGAAGGCCATGGCTCGCTGCAATTCGGCTTCGTCAGCCGGCGAGATGAGTACAAGATCCGGAATCGGCCTGAGATAACTGAGATCATAGGCGCCATGGTGGGTAGGGCCGTCCTCCCCAACGAGTCCCGCCCTGTCCAGAAAAAGGGCCACGGGAAGCTTTTGCAGACACACATCATGAATGACCTGATCATATGCCCGCTGCAAAAACGACGAATAAATGGCCACCACGGGCTTGAGGCCTTCTGCCGCCATCCCCGCCGCCAAGGTGACGGCATGTTGCTCCGCAATCCCTACATCAATAAAACGATCGGGATAGGCATCAGCGAAAAATTGCAGCCCCGTGCCCACAGGCATGGCGGCTGTGATGGCAAACACATTACTACGCTCTTTGGCAAAATCCACCAAGGTGGTGCCAAACACTCGGGTGAAAGTGATGCCGCCTGATATATCCGGTTTCGCTTTGGACACGTCAAACGGTCCCACGCCATGAAGCCGCTGCCCATCGCTCTCAGCGGGAGCGTAGCCACGGCCCTTCTGTGTCATCACATGAACGAGCACAGGGCACTTCAGATTCTTGACATATTTGAAGGTTCGAATGAGGGCCGAGCAGTTGTGCCCATCCACGGGGCCTATGTAGCGAAATCCTAGTTCTTCGAACAGCGTCCCCGGCACCAGCAAGTTCTTGACGCTTTCCTGGAAACGATGCACCGCCTTGCGAACCTTTCGCTTGGATTCGGTTGGCAGAACGCCGGTGAAGCGCCACATCTCATCCCGAAGCTTCTGATAAGCAGGCATGGTGATGAGCCGATTCAAGTACTCATTCAACCCACCGACGCTGGGTGATATTGACCATGCATTATCATTGAGCACTACGGTGATATCAGTGGCTGAATCGCCTGCATGATTGAGCCCCTCGAATACCATTCCTTCCGTGGCGGCGCCGTCTCCTACCACGGCTACCACGGAATGATCCTTGCCTAACGCATCCCGGGCCAGCGCCATCCCAAGCACCGCAGAGACAGCGGTCCCCGCATGTCCGGTGCCAAAATGATCATAGAGGGACTCGCTACGCTTGGGAAATCCACTTATGCCCCCCAGTTGACGCAGCGTGGCGAACTGCTCCCTGCGGCCGGTCAGGAGCTTATGGGGATAGCACTGATGCCCGACATCCCACACCAGTCTGTCCACGGCGAAATCGTACACGTAGTGGAGTGCAAGCGTAAGCTCAACAACCCCTAGGCTCGGACCAAGGTGTCCCCCCGTCTTGCTGACAGTCTTCACCACCAACTCGCGGATTTCCTGAGCAAGTTGAAGCAGCTGGGGGATAGTGAGCTCCTTTACATCGGCCGGCGAATTGATCCTATTGAGGAGTTCGGATCTATTGCTCACTAGACTTGTATCCATTTCCGTCAGTTTGTTCTTCTCAACAGATGACGCGCGAGTTCCGCAAGAGAAGGTGCGGCTTCTCCTTCCAGCCTCTCCACATCAGCCACCATCTTCCCTACGAGATCCTCTGCATAACGCCTGGTCTCCGTAATGCCGGCGACGCCGGCCATGGACATCTTGCCCGCAGCGAGATCTTTCCCTGTTCGTTTCCCCACGGTCGATTCGTCGCCCACCACATCCAACAGATCATCGATGGCCTGGAAGGCCAACCCCACGTTGCACCCAAATCGTCGAAGTATGTACCGTTCTTCCTGATCCGCATTCCCCGCCAGCGCCCCGAGCTCACCGCACGAAGACATAAGCGCCGCGGTTTTCTGAGCATGAATGCGCTTCACCTTCTCCCACGTCGGCTCTGTTCCTTCCCACAACAGATCGAGCCACTGACCTCCCACCATCCCCTGGAATCCACACCCCTTGGCAAGGACTCCAACAGCATCTCTCAATAGTGCCGGCTTGTGCAAGCTCGCATGAAGCAATCTGATAGCCTCCATCTGGAGGCTATCTCCTGCCCAGACAGCGCTTTCGACGCCGAACATCACATGGCAGGAGGGCCTCCCTCGCCGCGTATCATCGTCGTCCATGCATGGCAAATCGTCATGCACCAGGGAGTAGGTATGCATGAGCTCTGTGGCGGCAGCAAGCGCAAGAAGAGCGTTGAAGTCAATGGCCATAGGGCCACGGCAGCTCCATGCTGACAGTATCACCAGGGCGGGACGCACACGCTTTCCCCCTCCCCGCAGCATGTACCGGGCTGCTTCCGCCAGATACGTTTCACCTCCCAGAAGCCCGGCCAATTCTTCCTCGAAGAACGTATCCATCCGGGCCCCGATGTGTGCGAGGAGTTCAGTCGGAGATTTCGAGAGGTCTAGTTCCCAGCTTCTCTTCCCCATGATCTACCAGCTCATCGATCCTCACTTCTACCAGCTCCAGCACACGCTGAAGCTTCTTGAGAAGACCCATGCCTTCCTCGAACAGCTTCAGCGATTCTTCGAGTGGCACTCCTCCTCGCTCAAGCTGTGCGACAACTTCCTCCAGCCTCTTCAGGCGGGCGTCAAACTCTCTGATCTCTGGTCCGATTATGTCGGTTGAGTTGTTTTTATCGCCTGACATGTCACCTCTCCATCCGAGAATACAACCTCCAGAAGCTGCCCAGTCTGGACCTCTTTGGCCCGTGCAAGGAGCGCTCGAGACCGTGGGTCCACACAGAGTGTGTACCCGCGCTGGAGAACGGCCATAGGATTCAAGGCAGCCAGCCGCTCGTCCAGTCCTGTGAATCTCGTTTCCAGCTGATTCAGCTGCCCGTCCATCACTGCCTTCAGGCGAGATCCAAGCTCGTCGAATCGCAGGGCTTTTTCTTGCACAAGATAGCGCGGTCCCCGCAACCCATGGCTCCCTTGAAGTCTTCGGAGTTTCTCTCCAAGAAGCTCAAGCTTCATACCCATGGCTCGTTCAATCCTGCCTCCGAGAGAGAAAACGCGCAATGTCAAGTCTCTCCCCTCGGGAACGGCACGCTCGGCGGCCGCCGAGGGTGTTGGTGCACGAACGTCGGCCGCCAGATCCGCCAGGGTCGTGTCGGTTTCGTGTCCCACCGCGGAGACGATGGGGATAGCAGATGCAGCGATGGCCCGAACCACGATCTCTTCATTGAATGCCGACAGATCTTCCCGAGCACCGCCGCCTCTTCCCACGATCAGGACATCCGCAAGCCCGGCCATGTTCTGCAGTTCAATCGCCTTGGCCAGAGTCCTAGGCGCATCACTTCCCTGCACCTGTGCGGGCGAGAGGAGAATTCGGGCCGCAGGCCATCGACGCCGCGTGACGCGGATGATATCTCGTAATGCCGCGCCTGTGGGCGATGTGACCACGCCCACCACCGCAGGAAACGCCGGGAGTTCCTTCTTCCTGGCAGAATCGAACAGCCCCTCCCCGGCCAATCGTTCTTTGAGACGTTCCAGCTGAAGAGCTGCCAACCCCTTCGTGCCTGCGGGGACCAGATCATCAACGAGGAGTTGATACTGACCGTGCCGTTCGTAAACCGTCACCCTTCCGAAGGCGAGGACATCCTCCCCCTCCATAGGTTCGAAGCCGATACCCGCTACGCTCCGCCGAAACATGACACAGCGGAGCACGGCCCCCTCATCCTTCAAGGAGAAGTAAAGGTGGCCTGACGGACGATGCAGCTTCACATTGGAGAGTTCGCCCTTTACCCATGTAGGCAGAACAGACTCCTCCAGGCACCTCTTCACGTGCCCAGTGAGCTGGCTTACGGTGAGCCAGAATACACTGCCTGAGGCTTCTGCGGAATCGCTCTTTGGGTCATTCTCTCCGTTCGGGCATCGGTCGTTTGTGCTCAAGATCTTACCTAGCGTATTCCACCGCGCGGGTTTCCCTGATGACGGTGATCTTGATCTGACCGGGATACTCCATTTGCTGCTCTATCTTTTGTGCCACGGATGAAGCCAGCTGTTCTGCGCCGACGTCGTCAATCAAGGTATGGCAGACAATGACCCGGATTTCTCTTCCCGCCTGAATGGCGTATGCCTTTTCGACTCCTTCGAAGGAATCCCCGATCTCTTCGAGCTTCTCCAAACGCTTCACGTAGGTCTCCAACAACTCACGCCGGGCGCCCGGCCTCGCCCCGCTGATGGCGTCCGCCGCCTGTACGAGCACCGCCATGGGGGTCTCGAAATCCGTCTCTTCATGGTGGGCGGCAACGCAGTTCACCACCACGGGATTCTCACCGTACCTCTGCACATACTCGGTGCCGATCTGCGTATGGGTCCCGTCAACAGTGTGATCCAAAGCTTTGCCGATGTCGTGGAGCAATCCCCCCCGCCGAGCGAGCGCCGCATCAAACCCAAGCTCGGAGGCCATGATGCCGGCGATGATGGCCGTCTCCTTGGAGTGAACTAGTACGTTCTGACCATAACTCGTGCGGTAGCGCAATCTTCCAAGAAGACGGACGAGCTCGGGATGAAGCCCGTGAACGCCAACCTCCATTGCAGCGTGCTCCCCTGCCTCACGAATCTTCTCTTCCATCTCCAGACTGACCTTCTTGACGATTTCTTCGATCTTGGTGGGATGGATGCGGCCGTCCTCCAGGAGTCGTTCCATTGAAATCCTGGCGACTTCCCTTCGGATTGGATCAAATGCGGACAAGGCCACCGCCTCTGGAGTATCGTCCACCACGACGTCCACACCGGTTGCAGTCTCGAACGCTCTGATGTTCCGGCCTTCTCGGCCAATAATTCTGCCCTTCATCTCGTCGGATGGCAGAGTTACCACGGTCACTGTGGACTCGGTGACGTGCTCAGCGGCACATCGCTGTATGGCGAGGCTGATGATTTTCTTGGCCTCTTTGTTCGCAGTCTCAATGGCCCGATCCTTGATAGCCTTGACCGTTCGCGCAACCGTCTTTCTCGCCTCCTCTTCCAGGTTCCCCATGAGCTGGCGTTTTGCCTCAGACTCGGTCATGCCGGCAATGCGCTCAAGACAACGGTTCTGCTCTGCAAGAACCTCGCTGAGTCTCTCCTCCTTCTGTTTGACGACACGCTCTTTCGTCAACAAGGCTTTCACCCTATTGGTAAACTCGCGCTCCTTCTTGCTGAGGATATCAGCTTTGCGTTCGAGATTGAACTCTCTTTCAGTAAGCTTCTTCGAGAGGGTCTCTATCTCTTTGCGCCGCCCCTTTGTTTCGCTCTCAAATGCCGACTTGGCCTGATACCAACGATCCTTGGCCTCCAGGGCGGCTTCTCGTTTTTGTACTTCCGCATCTCTGCGGGCTTCGTCGAGAATCCTGTCCGCCAGCTGCTTGACGCTGGCCATACGACGTTCGTCGCTGAGTCTCTTCCACCACATCCCGAACAGAAAGCCCAGGAAGGACAACACCACCGCCACTGCTGCGAGTATTCCGTAATGCACCATCATCAGAGATTCCCCTATGTCCCGGGTGTCGGGCTCGTACCGGGACTGCGCTCCCAAAGGAGTGATTCAGCCCAGAACCCATAACCACGGGCGCAAAAAAAAGAGTCCCCCGTATCAATGCCGTGCGTTGGGTCTGTCTTGAACCTGAATCAAAAAGTGGGGATCGCCGCAGAGCGCTCCATGCCCGGAGAGCGGGCCTTTTCAGAAGTGTCCACGTTGAACCCCGTCGGTTCAAGTGTTGGCTCAAAACATGCCCAAGCTTCACAAACACGACAGGGAACTCTTGACCTTGTGAATCCGATATTTGAAATGATAATCTTGCCTGATTATTCTACTTTTCACTCGTCACGTCCAGATCGGCTCTCATCTCCGATATCAATCTATCGACCCTACTTCCAGCACGCTCCTTTGCCTCCTCAAGCTCTTGTCTTAAGGAAAACAACTCATCAGCGATATTCATCGCCGCAAGAACTGCTAATCTTTCACTCGACATTCCACTCGATTTTGCACGTAATTCCTTCGTACTTCTATCAACAAAATTCGCAAGCTCAGCGATATAGTTGGGTTCTATATTCCCCGATATGACATATTCCTGCCCCATCATCGCGAATTTTATTGGTTCACCCATGCTTCTTCCTTACGATGCATTGTCCGAGAGCATAGCCATGATTCCTTCGGGGAGTTCTAGGACATCCAGTCGTGAGAGCAGCCCATCCAGTTTCTGCCGAATATTGTCTCTATGGGCGAGGAAATGATCGGCCTCCAGCCGCTTCTCTTCCAATTCCTCGTTCAGGATCCTTTTGCGATCAAGTTCCGCAATGGTTCGCTCAAGCTGCCCTTTCAGTTGCTTCTGCTCCATTACGAGCCGTGCACACATGGCTCTCAGTGATGCAGTCAAATCCTCCAACTGTTCCCACTTCTCAAGCGGTATTGCCAGCAGAGGTGCATCACGTTGATCCACTGGTGACCTACTATTCTGGAGCCAACGCTTCTTGTGCGGTTTTCACTACCTGCGTAAAGGCCTCCGGCTCTCTCACCGCCAAATCAGCCAGTTGTTTCCGGTCCAACCTAATCCCCGCAGTGTCGAGCCCATGGATGAACAGAGAATAGCTCATACCATTGGCCCGTGTGGCCGCATTGATTCTGGCTATCCAGAGTCTTCGAAAATCCCGTTTCCTCCGCCTACGATCTCGATAGGCAAATTGGCCCGCTCTGAGCAGAGATTCGACGGCAGGGCGATACAAACGTCCACGTCCTCCCCGAAAACCCTTGGCGAGGCGCAGAACTTCCTTCCGTCTCGCACGGGAAGGAACCCGTACCTGTGATCGCGACAATCTATCACCTCCTCAGCAAACGATCAGCCTCCGCACGCGCTTTTCTTCGGCATCACTTATGAGCGCTCCCTTACGAAGTCCGCGTTTCCTCTTGGCAGACTTCTTCGTCAAAATATGACTGGCATGGGAATGGTATCGCCTGATCTTGCCAGTTCCTGTCGTTCTGAAACGCTTGGCCGCCGCGCGGTTCGTCTTGATTTTTGGCATAAGACAACTCCACGTAAGCCGGCTCCTCGCAGCCGGGGCAAAAAATGGTAGATAACGAATAGCGTAGGGGGAAGGAAGGCGACCTTAGGAGAGACGGATCAGTTGATTCAGCTCACAGAGCGCGGAGCAAGAACCATGATCATGATCATGCTCCGGCCATCCAGTTGCGGCTGCTGCTCAATGACAGCCACCTCCGCCAGATCTGCGGCAAACCTATCGAGGAGCACACGACCCCGCTCTGAATGGCTCTTCTCGCGACCACGGAACAGTACCGACACCTTCACCTTGTTACGCGCTTCAAGAAACTTTTTTGCATTCTTCGCTTTGAATCCGTAATCATGATCGTCGATCTTGGGACGAAGCCTGATCTCCTTCACATCTACGGTATGCTGCTTCTTGCGGGCAATCCGTTCCCTTCTCGTGCGCTCATAACGAAATTTTCCATAGTCGACTATCTTGCACACAGGAGGCTTCGCTTTGGGAGCCACCTCCACAAGATCCAATCCCTGCTCCTCTGCGATCAATATTGCCTCGCGCGTAGGCATCACGCCTACCTGGCTTCCATCAGCGCCGATCACCCTGACCTGCGCGGCCTTAATCATGCGGTTGATCTTGACCCGATCCGTTTCACCTTCGGGCTTCCACCTCCTCACCATATTTAATGCGCTATCCTCTCCTTATTTGAATGATGGCTGTGACTTCCGCACAGCCTGCCAAACCGACGGTCAAAAGACCGACGGCTCAATTGCTACCTGGTGGGCGATACTGGACTTGAACCAGTGGCCTCTTGCGTGTCGAGCAAGCGCTCTAACCAAACTGAGCTAATCGCCCCTCCTGGCCTAACCGGTTGCGGATGCGCCCGCGAGTATAGATTCCCACATACGGGGAGTCAAGGAACCGCTCTACTTGTGATGCGAGCAGTAGGGCAGCAACGCCAAATGACGCGCGCGCTTTATCTCGCGTGCAAGTATCCGCTGCTCCCGCGCCCGAATGCGAGAAGTCTTACGCGCCACTATCTTCCCTCTTTCGGAGATAAAACGTTTCAATAGCTCGAGATTCTTGTAGTTGAGGTCCTCAATTCGCTCGATCCTGATC
This sequence comes from Candidatus Fermentibacterota bacterium, assembly GCA_030620115.1. Taxonomy (GTDB): domain Bacteria; phylum JAFGKV01; class JAFGKV01; order JAFGKV01; family JAFGKV01; genus JAUXFG01. Next base: position 19,374 of record JAUXFG010000001.1, on the reverse strand, counting down.
CGTACTCTTCCAAACCTGCGCCGCTCTCTAACCTGTCTCATCCTTTCCTCCCAGACTGAACGTTTCGTCAGCCTACAATCTTACGCCCGCATCACGCATGGCCGCCTTGAGTCCCTTCTTGTCGATAGTCCGCAAAGCGCGTGCCGAGACCCGGAGTCGGACCCATCTTCCTTCATCGGGAAGCCAGATCCGTTTCGTTTGAAGATTCGGCAGCTGCCGTCTCTTGGTCTTATTGTGGGCGTGGGAAACATGGTTCGCCACCATGGGCTTCTTCCCTGTGATGCAACACCTACGCGACATGACTCCTCCAGAGTTCTTCCCAATTCGTAAAGATCATCAGATTGGCACGATGTCGGCATACTCCGAGATGAGAGGAATACGCCAACGCTCTCCCTTCACCGCACTCGCCACCCCTGCCAAGGAAACAAGAAAGGCAACGACCCAGATCACGAATCCCAGAGCTGCCACAACGAGTGTACCCAAAACAGGAATAAGGCCCAGAGTTCCCTTGACTATGGCGAGGAAGACAGCAGCCACCAGCTCAAGAACAAAAAGAACCAGGCCTTGCCTGAAATGAAACCGGCAGAAATCGCTTCTCGGCAAGACCACTCGTGAGATGACGAAGAGGGGCCCCATATAGCATAGGGCGCCAATAGCACGCTCGGTATCGGTTATGCCTTCGTTCAACTATCCGCACCAATGGGGCTGCTCTGAGACCCCACCCTTTTATTCTCTGCACGCAGTTCACCAAGCAGGACACGGGCCTGCCCACTCCTCGCATAGTCGGGATAGTCTTCCAGAAGCTTCCGGAGCGCAGAAACCGCCGACTTCTTGTCGGCAGCCTTGCCCAACGCAAGTCCAGCCAAGAATAGGCAGTCCGGTGCCAAAGGATTGGCGTTGAACTCCTTGGCAACTTCAAGGTATTTGACCCCGGCAGCCGACAGCTCTCCAAGTTCCACCAAACAATCAGCTTCACCTTTTGCCGCTGCGGCTTTCAGCATTGGATCATCGGTGGCGTGGCTCTCATACTGGGAGAACAGCGCCTGAGCATCTGCATATTCGCCCATCTGGAATTTCGCCTGGCCAAGGTAGTAGACCGCCCTCTTGCCTGCCGGCGTGCCACCCTTCTCAGAGACAAGTCTCCCGAGAAATTCTACCGACTGTTTCTGTTCCCCCGCCTCATAATGGAACAATGCTCGGGCCAAATCGGTCTCCGCATCTCGAATGCCCGAAGAATGGTAGGAGTTCAGGCCGATCAGCGCGACCACGAGCACGACTACACCGAGTGCAATGCCATTGAACCTGGCGCTATGCCGGGTATAGTACTGCCATGCGGCAAGAACACTCTCGAGGATGGGATCGTGTTTGATCTCCTTCTTGGTGAGCCTTTTTCTCTTGGGAGGCATTGTTTATTCCTTCTCTTCGATTCTCCAAATCACCACACAGAACCGCGTGGCACATCGTGACGAACGCTTCGCTTCGAAACCCGGTGAGAAGTCCGGCTTAGGGTATCGAATGGCGCCCCCGGCAAGACTCGAACTTGCGGCACCCGGTTTAGGAAACCGGTGCTCTATCCTGACTGAGCTACGGGGGCAAGAAGCCTTATCAGGCCTCAGACGAATACGTGATGAAGCTCTCAACAGGATAGGCGTCGAGCTTCTCCCTTCCGTGCAGGAATGCCAGCTCAATGAGGAAGCCAACATCAACGACTATTCCATTGAGCCGCTCGGCCAACTTGACAGTGGCCAACGCAGTTCCGCCGGTAGCCAAGAGATCGTCCACCACGGCAACCCGGTCTCCCGGCGTTATTGCATCCTCGTGGAGCTCAAGACTATCCGTGCCGTATTCCAGGGCATATTCTTCCCGTATGGTCGACCAGGGCAGCTTCCCCGCCTTCCGGGCCAAAGCCAACGGAACCTTGAGTTCATAAGCCAAAGCACCGCCGAATATAAAGCCCCTCGACTCTATGGCAAGGACCCTCGTCACCTCTCGTGCCCGCAATCGATCGGCCCATTGGTGGAGAACCGCACAAAATGCCTTCTCGTCCGCGAGGAGAGTCGTGATGTCCTTGAAAACTATCCCTTTCTTTGGGAAATCCGGTACCGATCGGATAATATCTGCTAGCTCCATTCTGTTGACCTCCGATTTTCCTTTGTCTTCACTCAGAATCTCACTCCGAAGTCGTGCTCGCCGCTCCCGCAGGGGATCTCTTCCACCACCACGTCGGCAACCCTCGCAAAGCGGGGGCCTTCTTTCATGGCTGCAAGAAATGATGCCAGATCGTCTTGAACTCCCTGGACCTCAATCTCCACCGTGCCGTCCGGAGCGTTCCTCACCCACCCCACGAGTCCCATGGATCGAGCCCGTTGAACGACAAACCAACGAAAGCCTACGTTCTGCACCCGACCGGTCACTACAATGCTTCTTCGCTCACACATCTAGCTGCTCCAAGAGCCAAGCAACGGCCTCTGTCGGCCGTGTCGAACGGAACAGATCCAACTCTGGTAAATCCCATGAGTTGAGTCCCGCGATGGGCAGGCCAAGCTGCCTGGCGAACGAGAGTTCCGAAAGCGTCCCCAGGCCTCCCTCCACGGCGAGTACGCCATCCGCGGAGTTGACAAGGATGTAATTCCTCGCAAGCCCCATGCCCGGGGAAATCCTGGCACTGAGCCATGGATTTCCGTCGTGTCTTGCGCCGGGAACAATACCAATGACAAGCCCGCCCTCCTCATGCACTCCGCGGCTCACGGCTTCCATTATCCCCCCCAGGCCACCACAGAGGACCACCACACCTTCTCGCCCCAGCAGCCTTCCCGCCTCCATGGCAAGCTCATAGCCCTCTTTGGACGGTCGGGCAGACCCAATAACGGCGATCTGTGCTTTTACGTTCCTTCCGGTATGCGAGTTCATGCGTCGCGAGAATGTGCCTACAAGCAATCTGTCCGCTCTGCTGATATCTGGTCGGGGCGAGAGGATTTGAACCTCCGACTCCACGGTCCCGAACCGTGTGCGCTACCTGGCTGCGCTACGCCCCGAAAATCTGCACGTTCAGCCCTCAATGCAAGAGCACCTTGGCCACATAGAACCCCAGCACGAGGAGCACGAAAAAAAGCAGGCTCAACAGGTTGAAATAGCGATCGATAAGCTGTTTCACCCCTGGCCCAAAGACACGTATGAGACCCGCCACCAATCCGAAACGGGCCCCTCTCGAGAGTACTGAAGCCAAGACCATGGTCGGAAAATAGATCCGACACGCTCCTCCCGCAATGGTGAAGACCTTGTAGGGAATTGGCGTGAACCCCGCGCCCGCGACAAGAAGAAACGCATTCTTCTGATAGCTCGCCATCACCGTCTCCCACTGTGATTCCAGGTGGTAGAACGCAATGATGTGCCTCCCTATGGCGTCATATAGCTCCGCCCCGATCACATAGCCAAGCATACCGCCCAAGGCACTGCCCAACGTGGCCACGGCGGCGTACCGTAACCCCTTCAAGGGTGTCGCCACAGCCATGGCGATGAGCAAGACATCAGGAGGAATCGGAAAAAACGATGACTCCGCGAATGCCAGGATAAAAAGAGCCCACAGCGCCTGCTTCGTCTCCGCCCATTTCAGGACCCAATCGTACATCTTTCGCATGATGCGCGACGGCCACATGAGTAGACGAATCACCAAATCCTCCTTAGACCTCAGCGGCCTCTCCCACGCCCCAAAACTTCGAGAGCAACTCTTTGCTCCATCCCCATCGGCCGACCATCGGTACGAAATTGCACTGCTCCATCTCCGTGATTCTGAGTCGCCCGTGCCGACCCTTGTAAGCTCGAACAAGCCGTTGCTCTTTGGGAGGCCCCAGAGGGAACACCATGAGTCCTCCTTCCGCCAGTTGTCCCTCCAAAGGCGGAGGAACCGACGGGCACGCGGCGGTCAATAGTATGCGATCAAAGGGCGCATACTTGGGCCAGCCCTCACCTCCGTCACCCCAATGAACCAACACACGTTGGTACCCGAGCCGGTCAAGCAGTCTACGCGCAGCCCTTGAGAGCTCTGCAACCTTCTCGATGCTGAAAACGCGGCAGCCGAGTTCCGAAAGAACTGCTGCCTGATACCCCGATCCCGTGCCGATCTCGAGTACACGTTCTCCCCCCTGCACCTTCAGTGCCAAACAAAGACGAATGACTGTTTCCACCGAACTTATGGTCTGATCGCTCCCAATTGGTAACGGGTAATCCCCATATGCCAACGATCTCAGGGAAGGATCGATAAACCGCTCCCGAGGTACGCGGGCTACCGCGGCGATGATATGCGCGTCGTCGTCAGGACGCTTAGTGCTAAGCTTGGGATCCCTGACCGGCATTTTCAACAAACAGTTCTTCATCAAATCGGAGCCCGGGAAGCTTGATATGCCGAATCGCCCGGTACTCCGTGAGATCTTCACCCAGCGGCGTCACCGAGACAAGCCCCTCGGCAATGGCGGCTGCATCACAGAACGGATCCTCCTCCCATGTAGGCCCGTTTCCACCGATCCAGTAGACGATTCGATCCCGGGGACCGCGCGAGACGGTCACGAGATCCTCATACGTCCGCCGCCCCAGGCGCGTGAGCTTCGCCCCGGGAGTCGTGATACCCGACGGCACATTGACATTAAGCACCACATGGTCGGGCACATGCCCTTGCAACATATGTTGTGCCACCCAGAGCGCTACATCACCTGCGGCGGGCATACCCTCGGGCGCCCTGGAGGCAAGGGAAATGGCGGCGGCAGGCACCCCATGAATCCGTGCCTCCATAGCGGCTCCGACGGTTCCGGAGTAGAAGATGTCCTGTCCAAGATTGGCCCCGGAGTTGATGCCTGAGATCACGATAGCCGGCTTCTCTTGGAGAATCTGATGGATCGCCAAGAGCACACAATCAGCAGGCGAGCCGTCAATGGAGAAAACCGCGGGCTCAATCTCTCGGATATGAAGCGGTCGATCCAATGTCAGCTTGCGGCTGCTGGCACTGCAGTTTCGATTTGGAGCGCAAACAACCACGTCGCCGAGGATACGAATCTTCTCCCTGAGAATAGTCAGTCCGACAGCGTCCACTCCATCATCATTTGTGAGAAGAATCAGCATGGTGCAACTCCCGTCAACATCCGAGTCATAGGGTTTGAATGACTCGCAGCAATTGAAAAAAGGCCGACCACCGAAGCCGGCCTCTGGTCGGGGCGACTGGATTTGAACCAGCGACCACTGGCCCCCCATGCCAGTGCGCTACCGAACTGCGCTACGCCCCGAGAACGCGCAACAGAATATGGCTTCCAGGAGATGTGTCAATAGCAGAGTTGCCCGGTTCTTGTAGATGACATGTGTCATTCTGAGCGACTGCAAGAAGCGAAAAACCCTCTCCCTCTTCTCATTCTGCCATCTGAACGCTGAACGCTGAACGCTCTCCTCTCCCCATTCCCGCAATCCAGCATTCCAATACTCCAGTTGGGCCAGCCCGCCACAAGCGGGTGGCAAAGCTCCACTCCGACCGACACACGACTCTTGACCAGGAATCAACGAGTCATAGATAGCCGTGAGTCGCTTCAGTGCCGCTTTCCACCACCTGACCCAGGTCATAACCCAATGCCTTTCCTATTGGGTGATAAACGTGGGTCGATCCCTCAAGGAGGAGATAATGGCAGCTCGTGATGTCTGGGGAAGCAGGACGGCTTTCGTCCTGGCATCAATCGGCTCCGCTATCGGGTTGGGTAACCTCTGGCGGTTTCCCTATGTATGCTACAAGTATGGTGGGGGGGCATTTCTCATAGCATACGCAATCTGCCTTCTTGTGGCGGGGATACCGCTCCTCATGCTCGAGTTCTCCCTTGGGAAAAAGATGAGCAATGCATCTCCGGGCGCCTTTCGCGGCGTGCATAAGAATCTCGAATGGTTTGGTTGGTTTGCCGTAGGAACAGGCTTCATCATCTGCACCTATTACTCCGGCATTATGTCCTACTGCATCAACTACTTCTGCTACAGCTTCGGGCTCTCGTGGGGCAACACTCCCGGGGAATTCTTCTTCGACGAAGTCCTTGGGATAACCAACAATCCCCAGAAACCGTGGGAGCTCGGTGCATTCAAGTGGCCGTTGTTTGCTGGTGTTCTCGTGGCGTGGATCTGGATAGTAGCCTCCATCTGGAAAGGGACGAAGACCGTGGGAAAGGTGGTCTGGTTCACCGTCCTCGGTCCATGGCTTCTCCTCATCGTATTCGTCGTTCGCGGCGTCACGCTCGAGGGGGCCTCGCAGGGCCTCTCATACTACCTTACGCCAGACTGGTCCATGCTGTGGACCATAAACCCCGGGGCCGGCCAAATAGGCGCCCATGAGCTCTGGCTCGCAGCCATCTCGCAGGTCTTTTTCAGCCTCACGGTTGGCTTCGGGGTAATGATTGCGTATGGGAGTTTTATGGACGACAGGACATGCATTGTGAAAAATGCATGGATCATCGGCATCGCCGACGCCATGACTGCCGTGGTGGGCGGATTTGCGGTCTTTGGCGCACTGGGGCATAAGGCATTCCTCGAAGGTGTTGACGTGGCACAAGTGGTAGAATCCGGCCCCGGCCTGACATTCGTGACTTATCCGGAAATCATCAACGGCCTGCCCCTTCCGGAGCTCTTCGGAGTGCTCTTCTTCACCATGCTCAGTCTTCTGGCCATTGATTCCGCCTTCAGCCTGGTGGAAGCCATGTCGGCTGCCATAAAGGACAAGTTCGGCTTCACCCATGCCCGGGCAAACCTCACGGTGGCAGGCGTAGGGTTGGTCATGGGGCTGCCGTACTTGTTGGGTTCAGGTATTCACTGGCTCGATATCGTTGATCATTTCATGAATTTCTTCGGCCTCCCACTCGTGGTTCTTGGCACATGCCTGATCGTGGGATGGTACTACAGGGCTTCTCGAATGCGCCATTTCATCAACGAACGCTCTGAAGGAAAGATCGGCATCTGGTGGGACATCAGGATTCAGCTCATCATCCCCGCATTCATCATTTTCATGCTCGCCTTTGAAATACACGAACGTCTCAAGGCCCCGTATGGCGATTTCGGCCTCCGCAGCCAAGAAGTCGTCTTTGGCTGGGCAATGCTCCTTCTCGTCCTGCTCGGCGCCGTGGCGCTCTCAGTGCTCAAAGGATCCAAGGAGTTCCAACAGCGACAGCCCGCTTCATCCGAGGAGGACGCGTAACTCTAATCGCATTTCTCACCGGATCTCGTGTTCCGCGGCGGATGCGGGATTGCTGCGCATGTCCGTCATAGCCACGGGAAGGCGAAGACTGAAAGGCTTGCGACCGAGGGCGAGCTCCTCCTTCTGTAGAGGGGGATTGAGGGGATTCTTCCGAGACCGCCCGCACCTATTGAGAAGTTGAGGAGTCCGGGCCAATCCTTTCCGTCCATCATTCCCCCTCCCAGATTCTTCGGTCGCTCCGCTCCCTCAGAATGACAGGCATTCACACATCCACATTGGCACTACCACTGTCATTCTGAGCGACCACAGGGAACGAAGAATCTCTCCTTGCTCCATCATCTCAACGCTGAACGCTCAACGCTGAAGGCCTCTTCTTCCCCATCCCCCATCTTTGGTCTGCACACATCAACCCCCGGTGAACCTCGCGACCATCTCCGTCGCTTCACTAGTGGAAATCATGAATGGCTCCCAATAGACAGCCGGGGAGCCGTCTACTGTCGCGGGAAAGAAGGAGGGGATCATGCAATGCGAACAGAAGACACCATGGGGACGGGAGCGGTCCATAGCAGCAACCTTCCAGCGACGGGCGCTGCTTCTTGCTCTGCTCATCCACCTCTTTATGTTCGTTGCAGCACCGACATACGACATCAGAGTGGCATTACCGAAACCCCAAGAACCCATCAAGATCGAACGCCTTCCTTTGCTGGACATCCCCAAACGGAGATCGTCCGCGCTTCCAAGACCGCGCATCAAGGAAATCCCCGACAAAACCAGGTCCAAGAGCACCGGACCGGAGATCATCCCATCGAGACCACCCCCGCCGGTGCGTCCTGGCCCAAGAGAACACATCCCTCACGACACAACACCGAAACTGATCAGAAGGGAGACGCCCATGTATCCCGAAAATGCCAGGCTCGCCGGGCATGAGGGACGGGTTCTTGCACGCCTGTTCGTGGATGAACACGGGTGCGTGAGGGATGTACGCATCATCAAAGGCGATGAGATGTCCTTCGACACCGTCCGTGAAGCGGCGTACCGGATGCTCTTCCACTCCGCCACGCTCATGGGTAAGCCTGTCGGCGTCTGGGTATCCATGCAGTTCATCTTCTCGCTTGAATGAGACGAAGCTAACCCGTATTTCTCTCCAACTCTCTGTACGAAACAGCGGAGATGGTAAAGACGGTGATGCTTTCGGTTAACGCGGCTTGACCTGCGGCTACGCCGCTGGATGTCGGACGACGCAATCGTATACTCTGCGAGGAACCTGAGTTGAGCGGGACTCCTTGCGTGGGTTTCCTTTCCGACAGACGTTCCGCAAAAAAGCGAATCGTCAGTTCTTCTGTGCACAATCCTACATTCCGCAGCTCCCAGAAGATGGAGCTTGACGCATATGCACGAGAAGCTGCCATGCGGAAGGCTGAAGCAGAGTTCTTTGCCCTCGATACACGGCTCAACCGCGGCCACTTGCGACGCCGAGCTTCTATCCGTAAAGAGGTCGAGCGAATCGTTGGGCAGCGAGGCTGTCGGCGTTTCCTCAACGTGACTATTGCTTCTCAGATCCGGATCACCACCAAGTACCTCCGCCGCGGTAGACCGAAGACAGGCGACCCCGTGCGAGAGATTCACACTCGTGTCTTTCACCTCCAGGTACACCGAGACAAAGAGGCACTCCGCTTGGAGGCTCGGACTGATGGTGTCTTCCCGTTGGCCACCAACCTCAAATCGGGGAAGGCATCGAAGAAGGAAGTGCTGTTCATCTACAAATATCAGCTCTACGTCGAGAAACGCCATGGCATCGAGAGCTTGCCCATATTGCCGGAAGGGCGGCCAACCAAGACGCCGACAACAGCTCGTCTCCTCGAAATCTTCAGTGGGGTATCGTGGTATGAATTCCAACGAGGAGGTGAAACGGTCACGTTTCCGATTCGACTCTCGCCCCTCCAGAAACTGCTGCTCAGATTACTCGATATGGACCTCTCAGGCTACACCTGATTCGGGTGTCGAGAGCGGCCCAATATTCGCCAGAATCGCCCTCACGAAGTGCGGAATGTAGGCTAAATCTCTAGTAAGTCTATGGATTTACTAGCCGTCTTCAATAGGTTGGAAACTTCACAAACGAGTCAAGTTTTGCGACGACATATGTGGGTTGGCTGCGAGGCGATGCTGGTTTCTGGATGCTTGATGCTGGAAGGAAAACGGAACGATCCGGTCCCATCATCCAGTATCCAGTGACCAGCAACCGGTATCGCTGCGCCTCGATCAATGGGCTACGGCATGATCACTCGTCGGTTTGAGGCGCAGCTTTACTAGAATTTATACCTGAGCTTCAGTTCAACCTGCGAGGACGTTCCTGAGTACTCGTCTTGTGCCCGTTCACCAACAAGCTTGATGTCCACCCGTCTGCTGATGCCCAAGCGACGGGTCAATCGATCCAAGATGTATTCTATCTTGATATCATCCACATCCAGGCTCCGCACTCCCACGGAGACGAAGATATCCCTACTGAGATACTTCCCCATCCTTACATAGAAATCCTTCTCCTCCCTCGCAAGGAGCTCAGAGGAGACCTCAAACTCATCCAGCCCTGTCTGGGCCCGAAGGGCGCGAGCCAATTCGCCGGCAAGGAATTCCTCCACGGTGCCCGCCGCCTCCTTGGCGAACACATCGCCTTCCCATAGAGTCCCAATCTCTTCAGGTGTCAGGTTGAACAGCAGCATCGCCATCATCTGCTCTTCAGTGTACTGATCATCCGCATCAGACCGGATATCGAGCTCGGGATTCATGGCCGTACCGGTGACGTGAAGAAACAGCTCGACATCCTCCCCCTCTGGCCGACCCGACCGTATGATCGTCGAACCGGTGACATTCATCACCGGCTCGATCAATGGCCCCCCGAGGAAGGTCACCGTCCCTTGTTCTAGCTCGAATTTCCTATCGAGATACCGGTAGGTCCCCCTCAAGAGCTCCAGTTCTCCCTGGAGGGAGACAATTCCATCCTCCTTTGTGAGCACCACTCGACCAGCAACTTCCGCATTCAGGAACCTGTCCCTGGCCCATACTCCCCGGTCGGCCGTCACGGCAATCATCCATTGATCATCCAAACTCGCTGACGTTGGCGGAGGTACGGGCGCCTCTATCAGCGCAGGTAGATCGATACGCCCTTCCAGAAGCCGAACGTCCCCTTCGAGCCTGATTCCCAGACCCTGTTTCCCGAGTTCAAGATCGGCATCATAAAGCCCATAGATTCCTTGTATGATGTTGAACTGCTGAGAGGAGGCCGTGATGTCGAAAACAATATCCTCCAGCCGCAACCCGGGCATGGTGATTGTTCCGGAAAGCCGCGCCATCCCTTGGCCGCTGCGCCCAGTTACGTGATCGATGCGTAGTTCATGCCCTTCGAGCGTCGCAAACGCGCGCACATCATGGAATGTCGAACGGATCGGGCGTACCACAATCTCCGCATCCCCCCCGATAACCATCTGTCCTTCCAGCAATGGGCTTTGCCATGTCCCGTCAACCGCGACTCTCGCACTCACCTTGCCCACTTGGGAATCAAAAATCGGTCGCAATCCAGCGCCAAGGAGCTCATCCACCAGAACCAGCACTTGCGAGATGGGCGCGTCTTCACATTGGACCTCACCGTGGATTCTACCGTCCAAATCAAACCACCCCGTAGCGCGCATGGTCAAATCTTCTTGTGTCACCACCACATCATCGAACGTTGTTCTCGTGCTATCCCCGTGCATCCTCACCTCGATGTCCGTGGGGAATTTCTCCATGGCCGGCAATCGACGCACACCTTCGAGTCTCGCCCAGCCCTTACTCTCTTCGCCTGCCGTAACCATGGCTGAGATCCTCCCATCATAGGAGCCCTCGAGACCAAGCATGCTGGTCACCATCCTGAGGGGAAATTCCTCCAAAGCCATGGTTCCCGCTTCCGGCCATGGTGCCAAAATGATATCTCGGGCGTCGATCCAGCCTCCATCGGTGGCACACAGACGGATCCTTCCAATGCTCGCCTTTCCGCCATGAAGACGGACCTGCACAGGTCCGGCAAGCTCAGCACCGCCGGCGGATGACAGAATACTCAAGCGCTCGAGTTCCAGGAACTCGCCCCTGTCTCTCCCCTTCCCCAAGAGCAAGGCACCGTTTGGTCTTAGGATGGCGGCCCGGGGAATCGCCATGCGCCCATTGTCCATCTCGAGCCCTGCAGCCACAATCGCCGCAATACGAGAACCCGCATGGTCGATTCTCTCCGCGAAGAAAGATCCATCTACTCCCGCTCCGCCATACCCATGGTACATGATGCCATGATATGCCGCGTGCGCCAGCTTCCATACGCCGTATGCTCCATTTGCCAGATATATCCGCCCTTGCCATTGCAGTCGCTCCGTACTTCTGAGCACACCAGTGAGCTGAAGCTCTCCTCCCATCTTTTCTCCGGTCCACGGCCGGAGGGTTGGTCGAAGCGACACGTGCAGATCATGCTCAAGAACCATCATTCCAGGACCAATCTCTCCGTGGGCGGTGCCCCGCACGGTACCGCCCGCAATGCTGAGTTCTTGGAGATGGACCTTGTGGCCCTCACCCGCTATCTCCGCATCGATGCCTGTCAGTCTCCACGTCTTCCAGGAGACATCACCACGGTGAAGACCAAGCCGAAAGCCCCGACCGGGTCCTGCGCCAAACGTTGCATAGATCTCACCAGAGAGAATCGCCTCTCCCCCCGCCGGGTCCGGGACCGGCACCCGAAGAGAGTCCACTGTCACATTCGACCACACGCGGGTTCCCTCGTCGCCGAAAACCAACCCGGTCGCTCCGGTGAGCCTCCCCGCTCCGCGATGGATGATCATGTTCTCCGCAACAAGAGCGCCTTCTCTCAAGACAAGCTCCGCCTGCAAGCTGTCTGCGCTCAAACCATCCCACCCAGGATCAGCCAGCCATAGCACCCCTGTCCCCTCGGCGCCTGTCCCCTTCCCCGCAAAAGTTGCCAGACCAGTGAGCCCCGCATCGGGTGGAAGCAATGACGCAATCCAGCTCGCCAGATCAACGCGTCGGCTATTGAGAGACCATTCCCATGTTCCGTCTGCTTGAACCGCCGTGCCCACCATGGCCCCACCTTGACACTGCAGGCCAAACTCCGCCTTCCAGGCGCCTCGTCCAAGCCGCCAGAGGCTCGCTTCTCCGCGAACGGCACTGCCGCCGGGCAGCTGGAAGCCCAGCTCTCGTATGCGTATGGAGGATTGTGACGAATCGAGCCGTACGAGTCCTTCTACAGTGACGTTTCGTACATGCCAGGCCCTACCCCCGGTTTCAGCGAGCACAAGGCCATTGCTGAGCAAAATTCGCGGAAGTTCCAGGGTTGGAAACGTGCCAAGCCAGCCGTTCGCTTCGCGGTCATCCTGCTCCTGTGACCGCAGGCGGATCATCCACCCCTCCAGGTCTATGTCACGGATCCTGATCTCCGCCCTGAGCAACTCCCTCCAATCCAGAGCCACATGGGCCTTGCGAACCTGTGCATACAGGTCATCATCGTGCAGTTCTCCAAGGCATAGCCCCCTGAGTTCGATCAGATTCGGCCTCAGGAACCGGAAGGAGGCGAACGAAACTCGCGTACCCAAGTACGACGAGAGTTGCTGCTGGGCGAAGAAGAGGCCAAGATCCTTTCCAGTCAGCAGCACCACGGCGATAGCCAATGCCAGGAGAACCGGCGTGATGCTCAAGTACAGGTGGATGATCCGTGCTCCCGATCGAAAAAACCTTCCAGGCATCAGAATGCGTGTCCCAATGTCAGGCACACCGTGCCCCGGCCGTCATGCTTCAATGGCACGCCCCAGTCCGCTCGCACCGGCCCAATGACCGTGGCATATCTCAACCCGAGCCCGGCGGCGGGTTCCAGATCCGATAGGCGCCCCGCCCCAGCCGTCTGCCACACTTGACCCATATCAAGAAAAAGGCCGAGGCCCACGTGGCGCCAGATCGGCGCCCTCAGCTCGAGGTTGGCCACCACCAGTTCCTCTCCCCCTAGGGCGTTGCCATCTTCATCAATAGGTCCGAGCCCCTCCTCCTTGAAACCGCGCACGCTATTCGACCCGCCGGCGCGAAATCGTTCTTCCTCCGGAGCAGTGGGCGAATCAGACAATGGCCGAATCAGACCCACACGAGCACGAGTAGCGAACACGAAAGCTCCCACTTGGCGATACGCGCTCCAGTCCACGAAAAGCTTCCGAAAGGACCAATCTCCTTTGAGAAACGTACCGGCGTGCATCAGTTGCGTGCGGAAAAGCTGCCCCGAGTGCGGGTCGGCAAAAGAATCCCTCGTATCGAGGGTTATTGTTCCTTCCACGCTATTGGTTATGGGGCGATTGATCTCATCAACGAGGTAGTCGCTTGGGTCCTCACCCGCATCCGTAAGCCTTGATTGGTACTTGTACCGCGCGAACACACTGGCCCGCTCATGCCAGGACCGGCCGGCCAAAATGGTTGCGCCATAGCTCTGGTACTCGGAGCTCCCCACTGAACGCCTCTTGTAGTCCAAGGAAATGCCGCCGGTGAACGGCATCCCTCTGAGCCAGGGTTCCGTATAGGCCAATCGAGCAGTCTGCTGCCAGAAATCCGACGACCATTCCCGCTGGAGACCAAGCTCAAGAAGAAGCGATGCCGCGAGTCCCCAAAGATTCTCGTGCCCCATTGAGAGAGACGTGGTCACCCTGTCGGGCGAGACATCGGAGGACGCGTAGCCAAGCCCTGACTCGATGAATCTGTGTTTTGCTTCCCTCATCTGTATAAATACCCGGAGGGTATCGTCTCCACGCTCTAGCCCGGGGACCAAGACCCTCACGCTTGAAAAGAGCCCGGTGGTGAGCAGATGCTTCTGGGTAGCATACACGGACTTGGGGAGAAACAGCTCTCCCCGTTTCAGCACCACTTCTCTGGATGCAACCGAAAGACGCACATGCTCGAGGCCTAAGAGCTCAACATCACCGATATAGGCCCGCTTCCCTTCTTCTATCGCTATATCCAGGGAGGCCTTATGTTTCTTGGCGATCACTCTTGCATCGACCTTCGCACGCACATAACCCAAAGAGGCCAACGCAGACCGTATGCGTGCCTTGCCCAGATCCAGGGCCTGCCGATCCAAGCGATCGCCGGTATCAAGGGAGAGGAGTTCCTTGAGCTCACTCGCCATCAGGATACCACCGGAGGCCAGTGAAAGATCCATCAAGCGGAGTTCGGGGCCGGAGTTGATCACATATCTGATCCGCACACCATCTGGCCCTTGCAACGCCTCGGACAGCTCTATCCGTGCATCAGGGAACCCACGCAAGTGATAGTACGCTTTTAGTCTATCTTTGTCCTTGTCCCACTCATAACTGTCGAAAAACCGCCCCCGCGTTACGTAAAGAACAGCTTCGGTCTCTTTGTGTGGAAAGGCGCCCTGGTCCTCAATCACAACCTCCTTGACGAGCTGCTCCTTGGGTATCTCTTGATACCCTGGTGCGCCCAGTCTTGCGCAACCCACCAGAACCAGCAGCGGCAGCCAAGCAAGCCTCACTGCGCCACCTCAGGGTCTAGTCCCGAGGTGAAATGCCTTACCACGTCGTCCAGAGTGAGTAGTCCGACATTCCTCATCGACTCCCGCACGATCACTACATGCTCACCAGCGGTTCTCATGGTCTCGATAATATCCTCCAACTGCGCGTCTCCTGCCACTGCCGGTATCGGATGAGCAAGCAGCTCCAGCGGCGTTGCGGCAAGGCTCCCCACGATGTCCACCACGTGTACGAGTCCATGCCAGTTGCCCCCCCGATCCAATGGGTAGCGAGTGAATCCCGAAGCTTCGATCATGGGCAACGCCGCCTCAACGGTGATGTCATATGGGAGTACCGCCACCTTGTGGGCCGGGATCATGATTTCGCTGGCTATCGGGCGTGCCGCCGCCACTCGCTTTTCCAAGAGGTGGCTCACCGCTCCGCTGAGCCGCGTCTGTTTTCTCCCAAGCCGCGCAAGGAGAACCAATTCCTCCCTGGTGATGGGGAGATTCGCCTCGGACTCCGTCATGCCCAACAGCCTCGCCGGGGCCCCCACCAACACAATCAATGGCTGAAGCCCACGCCGGAGTACGGCGAGTGGGACAAAAATCCTGAGACACAGGCTTCTGGCGTGAGCCAGGAAGTAGCTCTTCGGTAGTATCTCGCTGAGCACGAGAAAAAGGGGTACCATCACCGCGGTAGCCACCGCATCGCCTTTCCCGGGAAAAAGCCCTTCAGCCAATCTGGCGGCAGCCACGGTACCGCCCACATTTGCAAGGTTCGTGCCCACCAATAGTGTGGAGAGATACGGCCCGGGATCCGCCATGGCCTTTTCCAGACGTTGTGCAACAGATACCCCTTGCCTGGCCAGATGGCGTATTTTGAGCTTCGGACACGCCACAAACGCCGATTCCGCGCCACTGAACAGGGCTGACGCCACGATCCCAAGAAAAACCAAAACCCAGAGCATGCTAGTCGACTCCCATTGGATCCGTCACTGTCACCGAAAGAGCCACAAGCTTTCTCGGTTCAGCCCGGAGCACCTTTATCCTCAATCCTTGCGACAGGATTATCTCTTCTCCTGTTTTCGGCACCCTGCCGAGGCAATGCGTGATATGGCCGCCAATGGTTTCCACTAGCGGATCGTCGATCTGAATGCCCAGTCGTTCCGACAGCTCATCAAGTGGGAATACCGCAGGTATCAACCACGTTCCGGGACCATAGGGAGTAAGCACCGGAGAGGCCGGGTCATGCTTGTCCGGTAGCGGTCCGAGAATCTCATCAACGATGTCCTGCAGTGTGACCAGCCCGGCAACTGAGCCGAACTGATCAACAACCACGGCGATGTCTTCACTCTCGGCTCTGAAGCGCAGGAGAAGACGTGATACAGCCATGCCCGAAGGAACATACATGGCCTTTCGGGCCAGATCGCCCGCGGTGGAGCTGTGTGCCGATATTCGAACGCCTGCGAGGTCTTTGAGATGGAGAACACCCATGATATTGTCCACCGTTCCAGAGTAGACAGGCACACGTGTTCTTCGCATTCTCCACGCGCCCCGGGTCATTTCCGCCAGAGGGACCTCGGCCGCCAATGCCTTGATCTTCACCCGAGGAGTCATGATCTCCTTTACACGCAGCTCTTCCAGCTCAAGCAACGAAGACACAAGGTCACTCTCGAACTGATGTAGTTTCCCGGCCTTCCAGCCTTCGTCCACCGCGGTGCGAAGTTCAGCCAACTCCACGAAATCGTAACCCTGTTGTATCCCCCATTTGGACACGAGAGGAGATACGAGCCACACAAGGAACAGCCGAATGGGCAGGATCAGTCGGGAGAATAGACTTAAGGGGCGGGCACATCCGACGGCCCAGGCTCCGGAGTTCTGTATCGCAATCATCTTCGGGGTAATCTCCCCCACCACCAGGATCATCACGGTCATCCCTAACCAAGCCACCCATGACCCCGAACTCTCGCCCAATGCATGGATCAAAAGAGAGGTTGCACGGCTCGTAGCCGCCAGATTGACCAGTAGATTGCCTAACAGAAGAGACACAAGCAATGCTTGCCGATCAGCCAGAAGACGCGCTACGGCCCGCTCATGGCGCTTCTTGCTCGTCGCAAACCCTGCGACTGTCGAGCCCGAAAGGGAGAACAGCGCCGATTCCGAACCAGAGAAAAACGCCGAGGCAAGCAAGAGTATGGCCAGCACGGCAAGCTGGGCAAAAGGCATCATAAGCTTCTTCCAGAATGCCAACAGTTGATGCAACAGGAAACTGAACGTAGCATGAGAGGGTTCATTTCACCATCACCAAAAGGAGTTCTTTCGTTGAGAATACGATCAAATCTTCCGCTTCTGTCAATAGCCATGCTGATTCTCTTGCTCCCTGGCTGCCGGGAGGACCATCGAACACAGGCACTCAGAGCAGGCCAACAGGATCGCAATGGCGAATTGGCTTTTGCCGTGGTTGGCGACTCCAGGGCATCTCGCAGCGTATTGCCTGCCATCATCGATTCGATCAATAGAATCTCCCCACCACTCGTGATCCATCTGGGGGACCTGATCAATGGCTATACAGAAAATCTTACCATCGTGAAGAAACAGTGGACCGTGGTTGATCGCCAGCTTTCGCTCTTGGAAACCCCTCTTCTTGTCGCACCGGGCAACCATGATCTCTACAAGGCCAAGAATCAGGGGACCATGACTATGCTCGAGCTGCTGGAGAAGCGTTTCAATGCGACCCCCCTCGCCTTGGAGCACTCCGGCGCGCTCCTACTGCTCGTCAATAGCTGCCTCCCCGGCGAGGAAGGAAGGTTGGATGATGCGCAACTCGATTGGCTGCGACATCGATTGCGACAGTGGCCAAAAGAGCGTGGGCCTGCATTTCTCTTCCTTCATCATCCCCTTAACTCGCCCGCGAAGAGACAATTGTTCAATGCAGACGCGGTGATCGAATTGATGGCGGGCAGCGCGGTCCGAGCCGTCTTCTGTTCCCATGATCATATGTTCCATCAGTCGCGCTTGCCGGGCGGGATCATGCAATTTATCACAGGTGGAGGAGGTGCGAACCTCAGAGGTCTTGCCCCGGAGAAGGGGGGCTTCTATCATTTTCTCACGGTACGATTGGCGCAAGGAGAGCCCCTTGTGTCAGTCCATCGGGTATGGGGAGTACAGGAGCCCCCGCGCCCATGGCCGCCTCCAGAATACGACAAGCAACATGGATAGAGGACACGCACTGGTCATCAATAGATCCCTGGCTCTTGCCGCTCTTCTGGGCTGGGGGATCGCCTCTTTTGCGGCATTCAAGCTCTATGAGACCAACCGTACGCTATCCAAGACCTCCCTGGAGCTTCTCTCAACGCGTCAGGAAGCAGCTCGTCTTCGTCTCGTAGAGAAGGAGCTTGCGGGCCTGAGCCAGAAACAGGCACAACTTGCCGCCCTTTTGCGCGCCGCGGGGCGCGCACCGGGTGACGGAGCAACTGAGCCCCCTTCGTTCCTCAGAGAAGAGGAGACGCCCGCAGTCCCCATGGCCGATGCCGGCGAAGTTGCAGTCGACCTGCAGCCCGAAAACCCCATTCCGCATCTCTGGCCGGTAGCAGGATGGATCACCCAGGAGTTCAGACCGGAACCAGGGCAGGATCGCCCCAGCCACCTTGGAATCGACCTTGCCGCTCGCCTGGGCAGCCCGGTGATTGCGCCGGCGGATGCCGAGGTCCTCCGCGTCTACTGGGATGACACCCTTGGCCGGATACTGGAGCTGCAGCATTCTGCGGGCCATGTGACCCGCTATGCGCATCTACAGAAAGTAGAGGTCCGCCCCGGCGAGGCAGTAGAGACTGGTCAGATCGTCGCACGATTGGGGAATTCGGGAAGAAGCACCGCCCCACATCTCCACTATGAGGTGGAGCTCCGCGGCGTTTTCCTCGATCCTCGAGCCTTCCTTCCCGAGTACGAGAGAGGCATGGAGAGACAAAGACATCAGCCCTGAGCGGGCAAGACATGGAGGAGAAGATCGGATTCGCATTGTACTAACGTCCAACATCGAACATCCAACGTCCCTTCGAAGGGAGGATAATGGAGGGCTATGCTCCGTCATGGCCACCGTTTGATCCGATACCCCGGACGCGATCCGCCAGCTGGCGGACGCCCCTCCAGAGATGCAATGGGGGAATGGGGAATTGCGGGAATGAGGGGATTGGGAAGAAGAGAGCGTACCGCGTTGAGATGATGGAGCAAGGAGAGATTCTTCGCTTCTTGCAGTCGCTCAGAATGACAGGGGTAGAGCCAAAGTGGGTGCGTGAATGCGTGTCATTCTGAGGGAGCAGAACGACCGAAGAATCTGGGCGGGGATGAGGGGATTTGATGAAGGCGAGAGCTACGGTCTGGCTGATTCCGATCCCGATGCCGATCTCGATCCCGATGATGCTGTGGATGGGAAAATGGCCCCGGAGTCATGCATGTTCGATAGTCAGCTTTCGAAAAGGGGGATTTCTCCGATACTTCACTGACTCATTGAGACTTTAGCCCGGACTTCTCACCGGCTTTCGAAGCGAAACAGCCGAGATGGTTCTGAATGCGAGGCTTGCGACTGAAGACCCCGCAGGCGTATCCTCTGCGATACGTCGAGGAGGCTGATGGA
>JAUXFG010000068.1 GCA_030620115.1 Candidatus Fermentibacterota bacterium | reverse complement strand
GACAGTGGTAGTGAGCAGAAGGATGTGGATTGTCTGTCATTCTGAGGAAGCGAAGCGACCGAAGAATCTGGGGGGGGAGGAGAGGAGAGCGTTCAGCGTTCAGATGACAGAACGAGGAGCAAGGAAAGATTCTTCGCTCCTTGCGGTCGCTCAGAATGACAGTGGTAGTGAGCAGAAGGATGTGGATTGTCTGTCATTCTGAGGAAGCGAAGCGACCGAAGAATCTGGGGGGGAAGGGAGAAGAGGAAATGCGAGAATGCCGGATTGAAGGATTGGGGGATTGAACATCCAACATCCAACATCCAACATCGAAGGAAAAGAAGGGATTTGGGGCTGGGGAATTTGGATAAGGCAAGCAACGACTCATGGCCAACATGGGGATGGATGGTCCGCGTGAACGACGAACCGGGGCTCATGCGGTATCCGGGGTATGCGTGATCGTATGTGGAGGCTGAGGTCGAAGAATCTCGAAAGCCTCAGAGTCGGCTTCACGGGTCTCTTGAGCCATAAGCTCCGCTCGCTGCTTACGACCTTGGGTATTGTATTCGGGGTCGCCGCGGTCATCGCCATGCTGGCGGTGGGTGAAGGGGCAAAACGAGAGGCGATGGCCAAGTATGAAGCATGGGGCAGCGAGAACATCATCATCCGTGACATGGGCGAAACCCATGAGGATCGCGAAGGGAGCAGCGCCGGATACTCCAGAGGCCTAGATATCAGTGATGCCACTGCATTAGCCGAGTTGGTATCAAATGTGGTGTGCGTGGTTCCACAGAAGGATCGAGAGGCGACGATTCGACACGAAGACGAGGAGGATGAGTGTTTGGTGGTCGCCACGACGCCGGACTTACTCAAGGCGCTCAGCCTCATCGTCCACCGTGGCAGGTTTTTGTCTCCTCTCGATATGGCGCAGAAGAGTCCGGTTGTGGTACTAGGGTGGGAGATCGCGCGGGAGCTTTTTCCCTTTGGATCAGCATTAGGGAAGCAAGTAAAGATCGATACGGAGTGGTTCAGCGTGGTGGGAATCATGGAGGGGAAACACCGGATCGCCGAAAGTGCGGGGGTGCTCTCAGCGCGGGACCTCAATAAGGATGTATACCTCCCCTTGGACACCGAGCTCGCCCGGCACAAGATTACGGGCGCAGAAAGCGAGCTCACCCAAATCACCATAAGGGTGGCGGACAAGGATGCTCTCAGGGCATCAGCTTTGGCGATGAAACGAATCATGACGCGGAGGCACTACGGCGCAGAGGACTTTGGTCTTGTGGTCCCCGAAGAACTGATAGAACAGCAGCAGAAAGAGCAAAGGATGTTCAATGTGGTGCTCGGCGCCATTGCGGGAATCAGCCTTCTAGTAGGGGGCATTGGCATCATGAATATCATGTTGGCCTCTGTGCTCGAGCGCAGAAGAGAGATCGGTGTTCGTCGGGCCATGGGCGCGCGGCGTGCCGATATCTTGGCCCAGTTCCTGGCCGAAGCATCCATGATCAGTCTCACCGGCGGCATCATCGGTATTCTCTCGGGGCTCCTCTTGGCGCGCGGCATTGACCTCTTGGCCGAATTCACCGCGAAGCCTACGCTTTCGGCCGTGGTACTGGCTTTTGGTGTTTCCGTGGCCGTAGGGATCGTGTTCGGCTACTACCCGGCAAAGAGGGCTGCGGGGACACAGCCCATAGAGGCCCTTCGATATGAGTAGTATCCTGCTCTTGGCGCTGCTGGTTTTTCCTCCGGGGGAAGAAGGGCTTCGCCTCGATATGGAGTCGTGCTTGAGGATCGCCCGGGAAAAGAACCATCAGCTGGCAACCAGCCGGCTCGTTCTGGAACAGGCAAGGCTCACACGTCACAAGGCATGGGTTGAGCGCTTCTTGCCGCGTCTCGATCTGGAGATGACGGTCCCGTCACTCCGTGAGTATACGACTCAGCAGCTCGACGCCGAATCAGGCGAATTCCTGATGTACGATAGAGAGAGCCGGCTTTTCTCCAGTGGCCTATCTCTCAAGCTGCCACTTCCCACGGATGGTTCGCTCACCGTTGATTTCACTGGGCGGAGGTGGGAGGATTTCCCACGGGACGAAGCCAACGTTTACGATCCCACGTATACCAGCACCTTGAGCTTCACCTTTGAGCAGCCGATCCTCGACAGGTCCACCGGGAAGGAGATCGCCCTTCGGAAGGCGAATATTAACTATGAACAGGCCCTCCTTTCCTACCAGAAGGAGCTTCTCGACCTGGATTACCGGGTTGCGGGGGTGTTCCTCTCCGCAGTGCGTGCCCAGGAACAGGCTCGCATCGATTCTCTGGAGCTGGAGGTGGCACGCCAGAATGCAGACTTGAGTCGCAGGAAGCGAAGGTCGGGGCTCCTGTCAGAGGGAGATGTCTTGGAACTCGAGCTTCAAGAGGCCACTACCAAGGCGGCCTGTATTTCGAGCAATGCCGCCAAGATCCAACACGCGGAAGAACTCCTGCTCCTTCTTGGTCTCCCCATGGATATCTCGGTGGAATTGGTGGTCCCTCCGCCGCCTGTGGAGCCAGAGATTTCCTTGGAACGCGCACTGGATTTGGCACTCGCGCGGCGCCGTGAAGTGAAAAGCCATCGGCTCAGTCTTGACCTCGCTTCACTCACCATAGAACAAGCAAGGCAATCCAATGGGCCTCAAATAAACTTGACGGTCGGATTGGATCTTGTCTCCCGCGGCACCGCGCTGGAGCCGGCATGGAACAACGCAACCAGGGAGCATTCCATAAGCCTCGGGATCACCCTCCCATTGGTTCAGTTCGGCAGGGGGAGTATCGACGTACGAAAGGCTGAGCTCTCCAGGGATCAGGAGCTCCTTGGTGTGGAATCCACTGAGCAGGAGGTGGTCTCGGAAGTACGACGGGTAGTCCGAGACGTGGGAACCGTGCTGGAGAGGAAAAAGGTTCTCGCGCAGGCCCTTCATGTGGCGGAGGAGAACTATCGCATCGCCAAGGCTCGCTTTGATACCGGCAGTATCAGCAGCCAACGCCTCCTCGATGCCCAGCTCTCACTGTTTCGGTCACGGACCAACCTCCTTGCCACACGCGTCGATCTCGATCTGGCGCTCAGGAGACTCCGGAGAGTGACCCTCGCCCGATTGGATGAGCTGGTGGAGGATCCGGCATCGTAACCGTTCATGGGTTGAAAGGTTCATAGGTTCAGGGTTCACCGGAAATCGAACCGTTGATTCGTGGGATCTGAAAGGTCCCGCTTCCAGCGGGAAACTCTGAACCCGTAAACGCCTACAGATAGCCCGAACTTCCTTCTCCTCTCCCAAAGAACCTTGTCGGGAGCTTCGGCGGGAGCCTCGGCGAATCCCTCGATCCCCCTTTTTCCATCACTCTCCCCCACCCAGATTCTTCGGTCGCTTTGCTCCCTCAGAATGACATCTCTCTTTACGTCCAATGCAAACCACCCCTGTCATTCTGAGCGACGCAAGGAGCGAAGAATCTCTACGCTGAACGCTCTCCTCTCCCGTCCCCACCCAGATTCTTCGGTCGCTTTGCTCCCTCAGAATGACATCTCTCTTTACGTCCAATGCAAACCACCCCTCTCATTCTGAGCGACGCAAGGAGCGAAGAATCTCTACGCTGAACGCTCTGCCTCAAGAATGTACCGCAGAGCGTCGGTCTTGTGGTGGCCTATTCTGAAGGCTTCTCGAATATGGTCATATCCACTTCGGGATTCACCTCAACACTCTTCAATGTGCTGGTAAGGAATAGCTCTCCGTCATGGTACAGCTTGACTGTCGAAGGGAAACCAATCCCTGACTCTTCGGTAAATCCCTCGTACCGCATGGAGGCCTTCACCGGCCCCTGTGGTCCCTTCCCCTGGTAGTCCATGCGCACGAATCGGCCTTCCTTGTCGAAGAACAAGATGAAATCTTTGACGAGCTCGGTACGAACGAATACCCGTTCGAAGGTTTGCCCATCCTCTTCAATTGGATCCAATGCCTGGAGATCCATGTTCTCGTAATGAGCAAGGAGCCGGATCGGGTCTCGGATCTGATCCGCTTTCGCATCGACGAGTTGATCCTCGGGCATGTCCTGCAGACCCCGGGGATCCTTCATCCACCCCGCGTCTCCAGTGAAAACCTGCACAGCCGTGCCCTGACCGAACGGAAGAACCTGAGAGCCGTATTGGTGGTCTGGAAAGAGCTGTATCTCGGTGGAAAAGATATTAAAGGTCATGCCTTGCATGGAAATCTTGGCGTCCGTCTCGACTTTCAACGACTTCAGCTCCGCGAGCGTTTCCTTTCCACCCTCTAGCTGGGCCGCCTTGGTCAAGATCTCCCGTGCACGCTCACGGCTCTCTTCGGTAGGTTCGGGTATTTCCAGCTTTGACGGCGGTTCGGGTATCGAGATGTCAAGCTCTACCACCTCGCCAAGCTCCGAAAGCGAGCCGGCAAACTGGGCTTTGTTCCCTATGACGAGTACGGAGAGCTTCGAAAGGTGAATCTTCCGCTTGGCGGCTTCCAGGATGCTTTGCGGCGTGGCCTCCCTCAGTCCTTGCTGATACTGCGCAAGAAAGTCCAGAGGATAGCCGTAGAACTCGAAGAAGCCTACACGATTGGCAACCTCGGAGCGAGTATCGAACTCAAAGACAAAGGAATTCAACAGGCCGGACCGGGCTCGCTCCAGCTCCACCTCGGTAACCGGCTCTTCCGTGACTTTGCGGATCTCCTCTTCCAAGAGCTGAATGGCAACCAAGGTCGACTCAGACTTCGTGCCGGCAATGGCGCCAAAAATCCCTGGTCGCGGATAGGCGTAGCCGGGAATCGAGTTCGCCATGTACGCAAGCCCGCGTTTGGTTCGAATTTCGTTCATGATGCGTGAAGAGAAACCGCCACCTAAGATCTCGTTCAGGATTCTCATCTCCGGGTAGTCAGGATCGTCGACACGGAACCCGAGATGACCCAAGAGGATGGTCGACTGGGTGACATCGGTCTTCTCGGCGTAATAGATGCCCCGGGCCTGCATCTCGGGAACAGCCGGCGGCTCGGGTAGCGGCTCTCCCGGCTGTTTCCACCCTCCGAGAAGCCGCTCGACCCGCTTTTTCATGTCCTTTTTCTTGAAGTCACCGGTGATGATCAGAACCATCCCGTCGGGGCGGTAGTAGCTGCGGTGAAAGGCAAGAAGATCGTCCCTTCCGATGGCCTCGATAGTGGCGTACTCCGTGTGCCTGGCATACGGACTCTCGGGGCCATAGACGACCTTCCGATACTCCCTGAGAGCAATATCAAATGGTTGGTCGTTTCGCGCCGCGATGGCGGTTTGTTCATCGATTTCCGCCAATTCGATCTTGTCGTCCGGAAACGCCGGCCGCATGAGAAGATCGGCAAGCCGCATAAGAATATCATCATCATATTCTGAGAGGAATGACGCATTGATGATGACCCTGTCATTCTCAGTAGTGAGCTCTATCTGTGCGCCAATGGATTCGAGATACACATCCAGATCATCTCCCGGAAAGGACTCGGTCCCCCCGTTCCGCAGTACCACCGCAGTGATCGAAGCAAGCCCCGCCTTGTCCGCCGGGTCGAATGCGCCACCGGCTTTGAGACTGGCTCGCACATCGATCAGGGGGAACTCCCTGTCCTCCAATAGGAAAAGAACCAGCCCGTTGTCGAACTCATAGCGCGCGACCTCGGGCACCTTGATTTCCTTCAATGGCGGATAGGAAAGCTGCTCCCACTGCTTCTCTGCGTAGGCGGCACCACAGAGAGACAACAGCACGATCACAAGAAATCCTATCGGCATTGCTGTTTTTTTGAGGCCTCTCACTTTCTGCTACTCCTGTTCAGCCGGCGGCACGATCATTGCCACCGTCCTATTGTTCTTGGTGAACACACGTTCCGAGACCCTCAAGAGATCATCGATGGTCAGGGCTTCAATCGAATCCAGATGGGTAAACAGGTTCCTCCATCCTCCTCTAAATTCTTCGTAATACGTCAGCTGATTGGCAAAACCATCATCATCGCGAAGGCGTCGCAAATGGTCGGCCTTGGCCCTGGCCTTGTAGCCCTGGAGTTCTTGGGGAGTGATGGCCTCGGAGCAGAGGGAGCTCACCACGCCATGGTAGGCCTCCTCCAGCTCGTGGATATCCGTGCCTGCCGACGCCACGACGAAAACGATGGCGATCGTATTATACTGACATCCCCAGGGGCCGACGATCCCTCCAACCTGAACGGCAAGCTTCTTCTTCACGAGCTCCCGGTGGAGCCTCGAACTTCTTCCATTTGCAAGGATGTCCGTCGCTGCCTCTATGGCGGGGAAGTCGGGATGCTTCTCTTCCGGTACATGATATCCGACCACGAAGAACGGCTGCGCCGCGTCTTCCATGATGACCCGTCTCTGGGCCATCTGCGGGGGCTCTTTCGTGTCCACTGCCGGCGGCAAGGGCCGGTCGGGCATATCTCCGAAGTATTTTCCGGCCAGTTGAATGGTTTGCTTGACGTCAACATCGCCGACCACGGCGGTGGTCATGTTGCGAGCAACGTAGTATGTATTTCGAAAATTGCGCCCATCTCTACGCGTGAATGATTTAAGATCCGAAGGTGTTCCGATGATGCCGTGGCCATACGGATGATCCTTGAAGGCTGCCGAGAGAAACTCATCCAGCAATCGACCGGAGGCCGTGGATTCGAAGCGCATTCTCCGCTCTTCCTGGACTACCTCGTTCTCCTTATAGAATTCCCTGAAGACCGGATACGTCATTCGATCAGATTCCATGAGCGCCCAGAGCTCGATCTTATTGGAGGGCAAGGAGTAGTAGTAGACAGTCTGATCAGCCCCGGTGTACGCGTTGACACCTGTTGCCCCTTCTTCATCGAGGATTTTGGAGTATTCATTGGGAACGATAAAGGCGTCCGCGGCCTTCTGTGCTTCTCTGAACTCCTGCTCCAACCGAGCAAGCGTCAATGAATCCGCGAAAACGCCCTTTCTTCTCTCTTGCAGGATGGCTTCATAGGCGTTGTCGACACGCTCTATGGCTTGCGCCTCACCAGCATAGTTGGTTGTCCCCACCGTCTGGGATCCTTTGAATGCCATGTGTTCCATCATGTGCGCGATACCGCCGATACCGTACTGCTCGTCAACGGCTCCGGCGTGCACCGTAGTGCAGAACGAAAAAACCGGCGCCTCCCCTCGCTCCACTAGCAGGAATTTGAGCCCATTGGGCAATGTGTGCTCCACAACCTGTTTCTCTAGATCCCTGTAATCGCCTGCGCCGCTCTCCATCGGAACCATAAGCCACATAAGAGCTAGTCCCAGAAAGAGCGCACCTATCCTATAGTATTTCATATACACCTCCCTTGAAATATCCGGGATGTCCCGGACTTCTCACCAATCTTCTACTCTCCCCCTTTGGAGTGCGGTAGCCATGCTACCGCTTTTCCCGAGGAAGCCATGCTTGCGTAGGCCGTTGCACATCGAACAGTCTGCAATAAGCGCGGGAGCATGGCTCCCGCAGAACAAAGCGCAAGCATCGCACTCCAAAGCTTCGGCTACGCCTCACGTCTACGTTTGACTGCGCCGTGACAAGCCGGTGGGCACGGCATGCCATGCCCCTACATGGGGAAACCAATTCTGCGGCAAATCTGTGCGTCAAGAATGCGAATCCCGCGCAGTACGCGTGACTCAACGTAGCTTATTCTTGCGCGAACCCAAGGCTCGCCACGATCTCGGCGAGATTCTTCGCTCCTTTCACTCACTCAGAATGACAGTCGTGATATCTTGCGGTACGAAATATCAGATAGGAGCAGCTTCAAGAGACGAAAGCGGATTCTCGGTGAACCTTGAACCTTGTACCCGTGAACCCCGCTTCCAGCGGGAAACCCTTGAACCCTGAACCCTGATCATATACGGATCCACAGCGGGGTCGAGGAATGATGCGGGCTATTGCCCTTTTCGGGCAAGGCCATGTCGTTCAAGAAGCTCGTTGAGCCATCGTACGGCCTCAGGTTTGCCCATGACATTGGCCAGCGCCTTGTTGAGCAGTTCGTTGAGCGCGATCCTCAGTTCCGTCCTTCCCGGCGCCTCCCGGTTCACCCCCGAGGCATCCAGAGCAGTATCAACAATGATCTTGCCCACCGATTCCCCCATGCTCTGCCCCAGTTGATCCTGGATCGCCTTCATCACCGTTGTTACCGCCGCAGGATCCAGCGTTTCCGAATCCGTGAGGGCTTGGTGGCCGAGGGAGTCGTCGGGGGGCTTCCGGGTAGGCGCCCCTGAAACCTGTTGTGCCGATGTGCCCCCGGCGCTCCCCTCATCAACTGTTTCCGGCATGGGTACAAATGCCAGCTTTTTCGCAGCCACGTTGAGGCTCAGTTTCACGATAGGGGTTTTGACCTCCGGCTCACATATCACGTAGAGGAGGCGGGCATCCCCTACTGGACGGACGATGCAGAGGTAATCCTGATAGATAAAATCCATTTCTGATACATCCTCACGGATGCTCTCGATACCCATGAACGCTTCAGCAATGAGGCGGGCCGCCAGCTCGAGGGTTTCTGGTTCGTATATCTCCGGCATATTACAGGCCAGAACCTTCCCGTCCCTGCTGCACAAACATGCACCTAATACACCGGAAATCTTATTGAGCTGAGCAAGTTGCTCTTGGACCATCATTCCCACCTCCCGGGTCAGCGATATGCGGCCAATAGACCAACTGTTTCAGCGGCAAGGCGATCGGAGTCCGCAGGCCACGCGTACTCGATTGCGACAAAGGTATTGGCATTGCCGATCAATGCGACCCGCGTCAGCCCGCACACAAAGTCGACGTGCGGGCTTTCCCCAAGGCCAAGCATTTCCGCCAACTGGGCGGCATGATTCATGACAAGAACCGTTGCCGCCGCAAGACCGCCCGGATAACTACAATCTTCACGCGCCAAGCACCGACCTTCGGCGTCTGCCACCGTTACGCCGGTGACCCCTTCCAGCGCCCGTATATGCTTTGCCAAGAGGCCGTATTCCATGACTACTCCCTTTCCTCATGGATGAATCGACTTTTCGTCACAACAATCTCTATTCTGCCCCGTGGGGGGCGACTCGATCGTCGGAACGAAACGTTTCGGCAAAGGAGACGATCTGCGCCTGGATGTGGACGGATCCATCGCACAAGGCGGTCAGCGTCCGTCCCCGTCCCAAAGGAAGCAGAATCCACGACTCCTCCGGTTCCCGAATGATACATCCTACAAGCGGTCCCAACTTGAGCACCGAACCCACGCAGAGGATTGTCCGCTCCACGGGACCAAGACGATCGCCGCCCTCATCATCATGTGAGATCAATGTGGGGTGCTGAGCTCCACTCAGATGTACTGCTGCGCTCCGTACCACCTCATCCACGGGCAGCTTCGACCAGAACGGTTCCGGCACCGGAAGATCTCTGTCCTCGAGAATGGATCCCCCCCCCATCCCTCCAACCCGGGCAGCTCTCCCGGAAAGTATGGGGTTAGTTCTCCGCCTCCACGCTTCCTGGGTCAACTCTCGCCAGGGCTGGGTGATCGTCGCATGTGGCATCTCTGACGAAGGGCTCGTGGAGATCTGGGATCGCCGGTATGCGGAAAGCTCATAAAAGGCGCCAGAGCCCTCCCTGCCGAGGAATTCAGCGTGACGGATCTCCCCCTGGTTTATATGGATTTTCCCGTTGCCGTCCTCCGTACGAACCGTGACTTCCATGTCCTTGCCGCCCACGCAAAGCATCTCCACCACCTCAATCAGGTCCAGGGAAGAACGAGGGGGTTCTGCGGCATGCTCATCGATCATCTCGTCCAAAAGCGCTATCAGATCCTCAAAACGAAATGGTTTCTCGATGTATCGAATCGCGCCCCTCCGTGCGGCTTCGGCGTGAACGCTTGGGGAACCGTATGCCGTCATGACCACCGTGGGGATTCTCAACGACTGCTTCTTGATCTCCAGGAGAAGCTGCAGGCCGTCCTTTCCCGGCATACGGATATCGGTAACCAGCGCGCCGACCTCCCGATCAGAGAGGAGTTCCAAAGCCTCGTCCACGGAGCGCGCGCATACGGGCTCATACCGCCCACGCCCAATCAGGGAGATGCCTTCCGAAAGGAAGTTGCGAAACGTCTCTTCGTCGTCCACGACGAGAACTGAGATCGCTTCATGGGGACGGGTATCAGCCCCATCTGTGGACCCAGGATCTGCGGACACGGATGCCTCCCTGCGCGGAGTGGACTAGACGACGTCTTCATGGGACAAAATCTGTCTCTCGGCATGGCTCGTCAAGAACGAGATTTGAGTCCCGGATCTGCGGGGCTCTTCCATCCCATCTTGGCGTATCGGCTCGCATCTCCTAAATTCGCGCCATTGTACGTCTTCATGGAGGGGTTCATTTTGGATAGAAGACCATGGTTTCTGATATTCGGATCTACTCGCTATCTAATCCGGGCGAAGCAGTTTCTCACTGATAGAGGATATCGCGTGGACATGACCGCCAGCCTCACCGATCTGCCCGGACCTCCTGATCCGACGTGGGGAACAACCATTATTGTCGTTGATTCCTCTCTCCTGGCCCGGCGGACCAGAGAGACCCTGGAAAAGCTTCCTGCTCGAATTATGCTCACCGCAGACAGCGTTGCCTCGAAGAAGATGTTTGAGATCGCCGCCCAGACCGGATGGGAAGCCCTTGTCGAGCCGTACACACCGGAAGAGCTGCTCTTCCGGGCGTTGCGGCTCGACTGCGGCAAGGGGGATGTCCATAAAGCCAAGATCCTCGCGTCTTCGGATGCGGGGATCCTGAGGCCGGACAAACTCGCCGGTGAATACCAAGATATGACGTCCAAGATCGTGGAGTACCTCCCCGCCGGCGTGATCTTACTTGATCGGCAGAACAAGATCCTCTCGGTGAACAGCCACGGCGCGTCTATTCTCGGCAGCAAACAAGACGAACTCGTGGGCAAGGACGTGATAAGGCTGTTCCACATCCAGAGACGGGACCACTTATGGAAAGCGCTCAGGAGCGGAGAATCCGGCACACGAGTAGAGCACCGGCTACCGCTTCCCTCTGGAGAGATCGTTCTGCTTGGCCTCAGTACCGCGCCTTATGGACTTCCTGATGACAAAGATGCCGGGATTGTCCTGATCTACCAGGATATCTCCAAGAAAAAACGTCTCCAAGAACAGCTGCGCCGTACGGATCAGCTTGCCGTGCTCGGATCCATGGCCGCGGGCATTGCCCACGAGATAAGGAACCCCTTGGCCAGTATCCTTTCCGGAGTGGAAATTCTTGCAACATTGCCGCCGGAAGATGAGAGAGCCCTCAGGCATAGGGAGACTATTGTACAACAGATCACACGCCTCAATGGCATTGTCAGCGACCTCCTCATCTTGGGAAGACCCGCCAGCCCTATCAAGAAGGCGTGTCCAGTACTTCAGCCCGTCAATCGAGCATTGGACACGGTGGCAACCAGAGCCTTGGAACAGGGTGTGAACACAAGGGTCCATATTCCCACCGGTCTCCCTCCCCTTCTCGCAGACGAAGGGAAGATCGAGCAGGTTCTGCTGAATCTCTTCCTCAACGCATTGGAGGCCATGCCCAAGGGCGGTGATCTCGTGATCCGCGCGGCGGAACGGGAAGACAGACATATGATCGAACTGCAGGTCACGGACACCGGAATCGGCGTGAAGCCTGAGAGTATGCCCCATGTATTCGCACCGTTCTTTTCTACACGAGCCGAGGGGTCGGGGCTTGGCCTGTCAATCTGCAACAGAATCATCGCGGATCACCAAGGGCAACTGGAGCTGACGAGTATCGAGGGCAAAGGCACCACCGTGACCATCGAGTTGCCCGTCGCGCTGTGATCGAGCAAGAAGCGATAACTCATAGACTCGACTCGCGAGCCCATGGAGTTATGTTGTCCGGGTTAGACCAATGTGGGAAGTACAAACACACTCACGATGTAGCTTGGAGGCCATCAGAAAAGGGGAGTTGGCACGATGAAGAACTTGAAAGCCGTTGATCCCGAGATCTATGAGGCGATTCGCGCCGAAGTCGTCAGACAGGCGACCACGCTGGAGCTCATCGCCAGTGAGAACTTCACCTCGCGCGCCGTCATGGAGGCCATGGGATCGGTAATGACCAACAAGTATGCGGAAGGATATCCCGGCCGGCGATACTATGGCGGATGCGTGAATGTGGATGAGGCCGAACGGCTGGCCAGGAGACGCGCTATCGCACTCTTCGGTTCCGAATCAGCCAATGTCCAGCCCCATTCAGGTACCCAGGCAAATATGACGGCCTATTTCGCGGTGGGAGATGTAGGCGACACGCTGCTCGGCATGAACCTCTCCCACGGAGGCCATCTGAGCCATGGGCATCCGGTGAACTTCTCAGGCCGTTTCTTCCACGCAGTGCAGTACGGGGTGAGCAGGGAGACGGAACAGCTGGACTATGATGAGCTGATGAAGGTGGCCAAGGAAGCCAGGCCCAAGCTCATTGTTGCCGGTGCCAGCGCGTATCCACGAACACTCGATTTCGAGGCATTTCGGAGAATCGCCGACGAAGTCGGGGCATATCTCATCGTGGACATGGCACACATCGCGGGCCTCATCGCAGCCGGGGAGCATCCAAGCCCTGTCCCGTATGCGGACATTGTCACCAGCACCACGCACAAGACACTGCGGGGGCCACGCGGCGGCCTCATCCTCATGAAGAAGGATTACCGCAAGAAGATCAACAGTCAGAACTTCCCCGGCACGCAGGGTGGGCCTCTGATGCATGTCATTGCCGCCAAGGCGGTCTGCCTCAAGGAAGCCATGAGCGATGAGTTCAAGGCCTACCAGAAACAGGTGAGGAAGAACGCATCCGCCATGGCTCAGGCATTGGCGGAACTTGGCTATCACATCGTATCCGGTGGAACCGATACACACCTCTTCCTGATGAGCCTCATCCCGAAGAAACTTACCGGCAAGGTAGCGGAGGAGGCGCTTGATCAGGCGGGAATTACGGCCAACAAGAACACCATACCCTTCGATCCCGAGAAGCCCTTCATTGCCAGCGGTCTCCGCATCGGCACGCCGGCCCTCACTACCCGGGGGATGAAGGAGCCCGAGATGAAGCTCATCGCGCAGCTCATCGACCAGGTGCTGACCAACATCGACAATGAGTCAGAGGCCCACGCGGTCCGTGGAAAAGTCAAAGAACTGTGCGACGCCTTTCCCCTCTACGCCGGACTCATTCCCACGGAGTAGCGGATCATGGACCGTCATGCATTCGTGCTGATGGAAGGAAAACCCGTTCGAGCCAAAATCTATGACGACCTGAAGTCACGGGTGACCGAGCTCGCGCGAGAGGGAATCACGCCCAAACTTGCGACCATGGTAGTGGGGGATGATCCGGCATCGCTTGCCTACGTGCGTGGAAAAGGAAAATCAGCGGCGAGGCTGGGGATAGATTCGGACCAGGTGAACCTCGCTGAGGGAACATCACAGGAAGAAATTATCTCACGGATCGATACCTGGAATGCCGATTCCGGGATTCACGGCATTCTTGTCCAGCTGCCGCTTCCTCATGGATACGATGAGCCCGCTATTCTGGAAAACATCTCCCTCACCAAGGATGTGGACGGATTCCACAAGGCCAATATGGGCGCCCTTGCCATGAAGGGCATGGAGCCATTGTTCGCGCCATGCACCCCCCGCGGTATCATGGAGATGCTTCGGTTCTACAACATAAATATCCAAGGGAAAGAGGCGGTGGTGCTCGGCCGGAGCAACATAGTCGGCATACCCATGGCGCTCTTGCTCATGCACGCCAATGCCACCGTGACCATTGCCCATTCGCGGACAGCGGACCTGCCTGCCGTCTGCCGTCGAGCCGACATCCTCGTTGCCGCAGTGGGCAGAGCAGAGTTCGTCCGGGCGGATATGGTCAAAGAGGGAGCCGTGGTGGTGGATGTGGGCATCAACCGGCGAGAAGGTCGCCTGGTGGGCGACGTGGCCTTCGAAGAGGTGAAGCACAAGGCGGCGGCAGTCTCCCCCGTTCCGGGAGGAGTCGGCCCCTTGACAGTGGCTATGCTCATGAGCAACCTTGTGGAGGCTGCCGAAAGAACAGTGGCATAGACGATTTCTGATTCGAACGGTGGGTGTAGCTCAGTTGGTAGAGCGCTGGACTGTGGATCCAGTCGTCGTGGGTTCGATTCCCATCATCCACCCCAGGATGCCCCGAACTGGCACAGCACTACCGGGCTTTCCTTGATCCACAGCGTATCCAGAACCGCAGCATTTCCGAACTCTTCGGGGAACCACTCGTTGAAACGTTTCCAATGTCGCCCCCAGATGAGGCCGTGGGTGATGGCATAGCGCTCAAATGGTTCCTCGCCATTGATGAAGCCCGGCCAGACCGGCACGGCACGGTGCCTGTTCTCGAGACAGAGCACCGGGGCCCACTGCCCCGTGAACGTGACGGTGTGGAACCGCTCACCCAAGGCTTTGCTGGTGGAATAAATCTCATGTGTTCTCCCGCCGAACCAGTGGAGATACTGGTACGCGTGCAGGCCAAGGCAGGCGATAAGAGCTGTTCCCAGGAATATCCTTCTCAGTCGGCGACAACGAAAGATCCTTGCCGAAGCCTCCCAGATCACATACAGCCCACCTATCGCCAGAATCGCCAGAAA
Organism: Candidatus Fermentibacterota bacterium; assembly: GCA_030620115.1. Classification (GTDB taxonomy): domain Bacteria; phylum JAFGKV01; class JAFGKV01; order JAFGKV01; family JAFGKV01; genus JAUXFG01. Next base: position 4,984 of record JAUXFG010000068.1, on the reverse strand, counting down.
AAGCTTGCGCCATGTGCTCCACCAAGAGAGCCCGGGACGGAGATCACAAACGAACTGCCAGACCGTTGGCCCGAGAAACAGCAAAATAAAAAGAGCCCCCGGCAGACTCAAGCGCAGGCGCCGATTTCCCTGCCAGGCCTCAACACCGAACCAGGAAGCCAGGATCACCAGGGCCGGGAGCAGCGGGAGATGGTATCGCAGGGGAGCGTACGTGAGCGTATTGAGATAGAGCGCACCGAATACGAACCAGAGAGTGGCCAGCAGTATCGATCGGGGTACTGTCGACTTCCACGTTTCACGCACCATTCCCGCGGCCACGATGAATCCCCCGGTGAGCACAAGAGGCGTGATCTTCAAGCGAGAGAAAAGCACCGGATGCCTGATATTGTGGAGGAGTCGCGTCGCCCAAGGCGCCTGTTGCGAGCTATAGTAGGTCACATACTGCAGGAAGGAGCCAAGATGCGAACCCACCATCACAATCCAGAGCGCTGCGGCGAGCACGAAGCCGGAAGCCAAAAACAGAAGCCCTTTGCCTCTCCCCATGGCTCCCGGTCTCAGGATGACGGTAAGGAATGCCGCAGGAATGAAGTAGGCCACTGAGAGCTTTGTGCCCACGGCAAGCCCCATGGCAATGCCTGAGAGAAACAGCTCCCTCCATGTGAGCTTTTCCTGTGCAAGCAGCGCCCACGATGCCAGAAGAAGCAGAATCAAGGGCGCCTCCAGGAGCGAAAGCCGGCCGAAGTGAATCAGCAGCACATTGCTTGAGAAAAGCAGTGCACCCAGGGGTGCCGCATGCCCTGGGAGCCCCCAGATGATCAGAAGCACCGCGATAAGGCTCAGGGCCACCGGGATAATTCGCGCTTGCCGAAGTCCCACTCCAAATAACCGGAACGAGACAAACGTGGGCCCGTGGGTGAGTGGGCTTGCATACATGTTGTTCCACTCGTCGGTCACCCACGTGCCAAAGAGCACCTTATTGCGGGCATTATGCGTCCAGAAGCCCTCGTCAGCATAGTAGCCGCCACTCTCACCGAGAGTGGGGGGGGGATCACACACAAGATCCAGAGCTCTGGGAATGAGGCAGAATGCGAGGGCCAGAAGCCACCATGGTCTCATGGATCTCCTCCAGTCTCGATCCGCCGGCTCTTACTCCACATATGAAGAGCCACCGCAAGCGCCGTGGCCGCATTCAAGGATTCGACTCCCCTCTCCATGGGGATGGCGATCCGCTGGGCTGCCGGCAGCTCTTGCGGTACACCGGGCCCTTCTATGCCCACCAAAAGACCAAAGGCAGGCGGCCACTGCACGCGCTCCACCGGCATGCCTCCCTTGTCTAACACGAGCAATGGACGCGGCAGGGAACCCCCTTCGCCCAGGGGACCGGTGGTGAACAGCTCCAGGCTGCGCAGCACACCGGCGGATGCCCGGATTGCATCCGGGTGAAAGGGGTGAGCAGCCTCTTGAGTCAAGATGACCCTCTTGGCGCCGAACGCGGCAACGTTCCTCAGCGCAGCGCCCATGTTCCGTGGATCCTGAAGGGGCAGAAGCACGGTACATCCATGGGGCCAGCTCGCCTGATCCCAGCGCAGGATGGGGGCCACGTCTACCACAAGAAGTGGAGAACCACAACCCCATCGATCCAGCTCCCGGAACAGCCGTTTTGACAGCAGAATGGAGCACACTCCTTCCGACCCGGGGAGATCCTCCACAGGCAATGCCTCACAGACCAGAAATCTGCACCGCGCCGGCTCGCAAGCCAGGAACTCTCTGATAACTTTGTCACCGGGGATCAACGCACGGCCGGCTCGCCTGATCCCCTTCGAGTGAAGGAGCGCCCGTAACTGCTTGAAGGTTGGGTTCGCCCTACTGGTAATCACTCAGCACCGCTCATACCCTCCGGTAGACCACCAATCTTCGCTTATAGGTTGTACCGGGAAGCACATAGTCCATATCGTCCACAAGCTCGTACACATGCCTGAGCTTCCGGCGAGCCACGAGGAGCTCCGGATCTACCGACGGACCTTTCATGAAGTAGACGAAGCCACCAGAATCCAGCACGCCTTGCACGCGTTCCAATGTCGCTGCAATCGTCTCCAATGCCCTGGTAATCACCCCCGCCACGGGCTGCGGGTGATCGCCAACCACCTTGTGGGGAAAGATCTCGATCCCCTCAAGATTCAGCTCACGTACTACTTCCCGCAGAAAAGACACTCGCTTGTGCCGTGGTTCAGCCAGGATGATCTTGAGATCCGGTTGTACCACCTTCAAGACAATCCCGGGGAAACCAGGACCGGTGCCGATATCGAGCAGCGGGCTGGGAAGCGCCACGAGGCCCGGCACAATGGCACAGTCCAGGAAATGCTTGATTGCCACGTTTCGCAGACCCTTGATCCTGGTAAGGTCAAGTTCAGGGTTGCGCTCATCCAGGAGAAGGTGGTATCTCCAGAGACGATCAAGCTGATCTTCTCGTAGCCGGAGACCGGCCTTTTCCAAGATATGCCCGAGCTTTTTCTTGCTTGGTTGGGAGGATCGTTTCATGACTGGCATTGTATGGTGGGATGGTCACCGGATGTCAACCATGCCGGCATTCAGAGCGGCGAAGGAGCTCCTTGTACTCTACGAGGACAACCACCTCCTGGGGATCTACAAGCCCGCCGGTTTGCTCACCCAGGGCCCGGGGCATGGCCATAACACACTTCTCGATGTGGCACGCGCGTGGCTGCGCAAGAAGTACCATAAGCAGGGTGAGATTTTCCTTGGTCTGGTTCATCGGCTCGACCGCCCGGTGGGCGGAGTCTTGCTCTTGGCCAAAACCTCCAAGGCTGCCGCACGTCTCTCTGCCCAATTCCGCGATGGATTGATCACCAAGACATATCTTGCCGTGGTGGAGGGCATTCCGCATCCACCGGCGGGCACCCTGCAGCACTTGCTCAGAAGGCCACCGAATCGCAAAAGCCGGCCCGTCCCTCCCGGAGATCTCCGGGGAAAGCAGGCACTACTTGCGTACAAGACTCTCGAAAGCCGGGGAGACATGAGCCTGTTGGAGATACGACCTGAGACCGGCCGAACACATCAGATCAGAGTGCAGCTATCCCATGCGGGATGGCCGATATTGGGAGACACGAAGTATGGCGCTCGCCATCGGGTGAGGGGCGGAATTGGTCTGCTTGCACTGGAGCTGCGGTTCACCCATCCTACACGACAGATCGAGATGGTGCTCAACGCTCCCAACCCCCCTGACTGGGTCTGGCCCCCTCTCCCGGAGAAGTGGGATCATCCCCGCCGCCGTAGCCGTACGAGAGACCGCCGCACGGGGAGGCATTCCTCGACAGGCAGGGACAGTCAAGGATGACGGAGCGCGCATGAGAACATTTCCCTCCGGTCGGCTTCGGCGTATGCTCCTGGTCGGATCCTGTGTCCTTCTTTCTTGCGTTCCCAAGGCTCCCGAAATCACGGTGGTCTCGCTCCCTGCTCCACCTCGGGATCTGGCGGAAATCAAGGCCAGCGGAGAACTGAGGATCCTGACCAGGAACAACCCCCAGACATACTTCCTATTCAGGGGGAGAGAGCTAGGATTCGAGTATGAGCTTGCCGAGGAGTTTGCCACGAGATTGGGTGTGAACGTACGTGCCGTGGTGCCTCCTGAATGGACCGATCTCATCCCGTGGCTCTTGGAGGGCAAGGGAGATCTGATCGCTTCGGCCATGACCGTCACACCCGGCCGTGCCGCTGAAATCGCATTCACCGTTCCCTACCAGAGGATACCCGAAGTATTGGTGGGCCGGAGGGGGGAGCCGATTCCCGGAAGCATCGACGATTTGGCAGGACGGACTATGCACGTCCGTGAAGGTTCGAGCTACGAAGCCACGCTGCTGCGCCTGAAGCTCAAGAAGCGGATGGAATTCTCTGTCGAAATCATGCCCCCGCACATGGAGACCAGCGACATCGTAGCCATGCTGAGGGCCGGGGAGATAGATCTCACCGTGGCGGACCAAAACATCGGGTGGTTCGAACGAACCTATTCCAACGACATCGTCCTGGGCCCCGCCCTCACCGAGCCTCGCCCCATCGCGTGGGGCGTTCGACCCGACTGCCTCTCTCTGCTGCGGGCAGCGAATGAATACCTCACCAGCATGAAGAAGACCACGTTCTTCAACTATCTTGTCAAGAAGTACTACCTCGTTCCCAAGAACATCGTGCGCCACCGGAATTCGCTGGAAGTCACCAAAGAAAAGGGCGTCATCAGTCGCTACGATCGCTACATTAAGGGTAGTGCGGAGCGGCACGACTTTGACTGGCTTCTTCTGGCTGCCCTGATCTATCAGGAATCGCGCTTCGACCCAGACCGGGAAAGCTGGGCCGGGGCCATCGGCCTCGCGCAACTCCTCCCCATCACTGCCCGGGAACTTGACGTGGTGGACCCATGGGATCCTGCGCAGAATATCGAGGGCGGTGTACGTTACCTGAGAAGGATGTGTGATCAATTCGAATCCACGACTGAGGAGAATCGAATTCCTTTGGCGCTGGCCTCATACTGTGCCGGGCTCGGACATGTCTTGGATGCGCAGAGTCTGGCCACGGAATCGGAATTGGATCCGAGCATCTGGGAAGGCAATGTTGAACAAACCTTGCTCCTGCTCTCCCGCCCCGAGTACTACAGAAAGGCGCGGCACGGCTACGCCAGGGGAGATGAAGCCGTAAGCTATGCCAACGACATCGTACGTCGATGGCACGCCTACACAACCTTGGTGGGCGGGGAGGATCCGGGCTAGCACTTGCGGGAGCGGAAAATCTCTCCTTGCTCTTTGCTCCATCATCTGAACGCTGAACGCTTCCTTCTCCTCTCCCCACCCAGATTCTTCGGTCGCTTTGCTTCCTCAGAATGACATGTACCGGCATATCCTTCTGTTCACTACCACTGTCATTCTGAGCGACTCATGGGAGCGAAGAATTTCACCTCGCTCCTCGTTCCGTCAACTGCCCG
>JAUXFG010000272.1 GCA_030620115.1 Candidatus Fermentibacterota bacterium | reverse complement strand
GATGATGGAGGGCCATCCGCCGGTTGTCGGATCTTCTATGCTGGGTCATGGCCGCAGAAGTTCGATACGACTGATGCGATCCGCCAGCTGGCGGAAACGTCGAATGGGAGGATTTGGGGAATGGGAAGATGGGAAGATGGGGTGATGGGGGAATGGGTCGGAGGGATTGGGATCTCATCGTTTCATCTGTCCGAAAAGCCAATATTCCGTTCTCTTCCCTTCTTCCCCCCCACCCCAATACCCCATCACCCCATTCTTCCCCACTTCCTTCCGCATTTGACACAGCCGACGGAGCATGCAATCTGTCTGCATCCCGGGAGACCGGTAGTTCTGCACGGGCAGGGAATGTTTACCACGCATCTGGAGGGATAGGCGACAATGTACGGAAAGATCCGCGAAGATCTGATACGTGAGATCAAGGGAGTGCGTGACGCAGGCCTCTATAAGGCGGAACGCGTCATAGAAGGGCCGCAAGGCGCGGAAATCACGGTGGGAGGGGGCACGGTTCTCAACTTCTGCGCAAACAACTATCTTGGCCTCAGCTCTCATCCGGAGCTGATTAAAGCTGCGCATGAGGTCATCGACGAATGGGGATACGGTCTCTCGTCGGTTCGGTTCATCTGCGGGACCCAGACGATACATAAGAGCCTTGAGAAGAAGGTTTCCGAATTCCTCGGAACCGAGGATACCATTCTGTACGCCGCATGTTTCGATGCGAATGGGGGAGTATTCGAACCATTCCTTGACAAGGAATGTGCCATAATCGCCGACCAGTTGAATCATGCGTCCATCATCGACGGCGTGCGTTTATGCAAGGCCCAACGCTATGTCTATGCGCATAATCAGATGGGTACGGGCGAATATGAACATGATGGGAGGGCCTTTCCCGGCTTGGAGGCCAGGCTCATTGAGGCGAAAGATGCCAAGTACCGAATGATTTGTACTGATGGAGTTTTCTCCATGGACGGTACTATCGCTCAGCTGGATAGGATTTGCGATCTCGCAGACAAATATGATGCTCTTGTGCTGGTTGACGACAGTCATGCGACCGGTTTCATGGGCAAGACCGGGCGGGGCACGCACGAGTATCGTGGCGTGGTAGGTCGGATCGATCTTATTACTACGACATTTGGCAAGGCCTTGGGGGGCGCTTCCGGTGGTTGTACCAGCGGTCGCGCCGAGATGATTGAATGGCTGCGTCAGAAATCGCGCCCATATCTTTTTTCCAATACGGTTGCTCCGGCGGTGGTGGGGGCCACGATCAAGGTGCTCGACATTTTAACCGGATCCACTGAGCTCCGTGATAGGCTGGAGCGGAACCAGCGTCATTTCCGCGAGAAGATGACTGCGGCCGGCTTTGAGATACTGAAAGGTGATCATCCCATTGTGCCCATCATGTTCTCGCGGTTCGAGAACGATGCCGCCATGGCCACACAGATGGCTGATGACCTATTGAAGGAAGGAATCTACGTCATCGGCTTCAGCTATCCTGTGGTGCCCAAAGGGCGTTCACGAATCCGTGTGCAGTTGTCCGCCGCACATGATATCGATCAGGTCAATCAGGCCGTGGATGCATTCACCAGGGTCGGGAAGAAGCTTGGAGTAATCTCCTGATATCTTGGGGTTCGCGCAAGAATAAGCTTGCGGTTATGGCGCGCAGATTTCCCGCAGATTTGGTCTCCCCCATGTAGGGGCACGGCATGCCGTGCCCACCGGAGGTGTAGCCCCGCGTACTGCGCGGGATGAAGAGTGGATCCTGCGTGGCATATGAGGTGTTCATGGATTGGCGACAGACCGGAAAAGAGCATTTCCGTCGAGGCGTACTGCCGTTGGGGCGAGGACTGCAACGACGGGGGGTCACGGCCAACCAGCTTACCATAGCAGGCGCGGTTTTGAGTCTGCTTTCCGGCGGCGCACTCTTTGGTTGCCACCGGGGTCTTGGTCTCCTCTTTCTTCTTTTGGGCGGCTGCTGTGACTTCCTGGACGGCGCTGTTGCTCGGGCGGGAGGAACCGCGAATCGATTCGGCGCGTTTCTTGACTCGACTCTTGACCGGTATGCCGAGATGTTCGTGTATGTGGGCCTGTTGGGATGTTTCCTGCGGCAGGGCTTGGAAGGGGCAAGTGTTGGTGTCATGCTGGCACTGGGCGGATCGTTTCTTGTAAGCTATACTCGCGCCCGTGCAGAGAGCCTCGGATTTTCCTGTTCCGGTGGGTTTGCACAGCGCCCCGAACGAATTGTGATTCTCGCCATTGGGCTGGCATTGGGGCCGCGGGTTTTGATCTGGGCCGTGTGGTTCATTGCGGTGATCAGTCATGTGACCGCACTACAAAGAATGCTGGCGGTTCGAAAGGCGAACCCTGAGGGGGATGGGTAAGGTGGAGAACGGAAACGAAGAGCAGAAGACGATTGAAGTCGCCGTGAAGGCGCTTGCTCTTGATCAGCGGACCAAAGTACCCGTGGTGCTCCTCAAGGAGAAGGAAGGCGAGCGGATACTCCCCATCTGGATTGGTCCCTCGGAGGCCAGCGCCATTGCTATTGTGTTGGAGGACGTGATTCCTCAACGCCCATTGACCCACGATCTTCTGCTCTTGATGATCGAGGGTCTACGTGCGAAAGTTCAAAAGGTGGTAATCACCGAGCTAAAAGAAAATACGTTCTACGCTCGGATAATTCTTGTGCAGGGCGAACGCTTCATCAGCGTGGATGCACGTCCCTCGGATTCGGTTGCCTTGGCGCTTCGGGCGCGGGCGCCGATCTTTGTTTCGGACGGCATCTTCGACCGACAAAGCAGTCCACCTGTTGAGACGGACCCAGAGGACCGGGCAGAAGCCCTTCGGAGGTACTTGAGGGACCTTGATCTCAAGGATTTCGGAAGGCTGGAGGGTTGATCATGGAGGATTGGGGAGAGCTGGCGCTTCTTTTTCTCGATCAAGTGGACCCATCGCATGTATGGGGGCTTGATCTGGATGATGTGGTGGATACGCTGCGAGAGGGAGGTCTGACCCGCGAGGAAGCCGGGGCGGTGGCACGGTGGTTATTCATATGTCTGCCGCCTCATTCATCTGATGGTGTGGCCAAGGAGTGGGTGATTGCCCGGCAGGATCCAGAAATCGGTCATTTGGAGACCCCGGACCGAAGATCCCCTATGGTGCATTGAGGAAGGGGGGAACCACAGATTACACAGATTGGGAGAGGAGATTGGGAGAAGGATTGGGGGAATGGGGGAGATGGGGGAGAAGAGAGCGTTCAGCGTTCAGCGTTCAGATGACGGAGGAAGGATGTAGGAGAGATTCTTCGCTCCTTGGAGTCGCTCAGAATGACAGTGGTAGTGTGCAGAAGTATGTGGCGCCACGTGT
>JAUXFG010000004.1 GCA_030620115.1 Candidatus Fermentibacterota bacterium | reverse complement strand
TCAGAATCCCTCTGTGGGGCAACCGAGCGGTAACCTTTGCCGGCGATACCAGGTCCTGATCTTTAGGGGTCCTTTTCGTACCATGAAAATCTGTGGTGGTCAATCGGCGATGAATCCGACGGCGGATGAGCATATCTCTGAGAACACCATTCGCCATATCTGTGGGGCAATGCGGTACTGCGACAGTGATTGCTTGACATTGGCTTCTGGGAACGCTTTCCTGAGGCACGCATGAGTGAAACTGGGTAATATGACTCTGTGTTGCTCTTGGGCACGGCATGCCGTGCCCCTACGGTCTCATGTGGGCACGGCATGCCGTGCCCCGATGGCTTGTGTGGGAACGAATGCGACTTGCGAAGTATCCGGGTCTCCATAACCTTTGAATTTGAGGAGGAGCATATCCATGTGGAACAATATCGAAGATATGCGTCAGGCGCACGAAGGAATTCTCAGAATCGACGAGCCCGGCATCCTGGCTGTCATTGATGAGCCGGCGCTTCGGGAGCGGCTGATTGATGATCTCGTGAGGAATGCGGTGTTCAATCCTGATGAGGGAATCCGGAATGCAAGTCGATGGCTTGTGCGGGCAAGCGCATGCGCGCTTGGTGCAATCCCGAGCTCCATCCAAGGGCTCTATGAAGCCATGGGTCGGGGTGAGGCCGGTGGTTTTACTGTTCCAGCCATGAATATTCGAGGAATCACCTATGATGCCTCCCGCGCCGCGTTTCGTGCGGCAATCAAGAGAGATGTGGGCGCTCTGATCTTCGAGATCGCCAGGAGCGAAATCGGGTATACCGAGCAGCGGCCTTCTGAGTATGTTACCTGTGTTCTCGGCGCTGCGATCAAAGAAGGATTCAAAGGGCCGGTATTCATACAGGGAGATCACTTCCAGGCCAAAGCCGCAGGATATTTCGCTGATCGTGATAAAGAGATCGAAGGGCTCAAGGTTATCATCAAGGAGGCGCTTGAGGCCGGGTTCTACAATATCGACATCGATAGCTCGACCCTGGTGGTGCTTGAACGTCCCACGGAAGTGGAACAGCAGCGGGACAACTTCGAGGTGGCGGCGGCCATGACGGAGCTCATTCGCGCCCATGAGCCAGAGGGCATCACCGTGAGTGTGGGCGGAGAGATCGGCGAGGTTGGCGGCAAGAATAGTACTGTGCAGGAATTTCGGGTATATATGGATGGACTGCGCGAGCAACTTCCCCCTGACATGAAAGGCATCAGCAAAATCAGCGTGCAGACCGGTACATCCCATGGCGGTGTTCCGCTGCCCGACGGCACCATAGCCAAGGTGAAGCTGGACTTCGCGGTGTTGGAGGATATCACCAAGGTTGGAACGCGGGAATACGGGATTGCAGGAACAGTTCAGCACGGCGCTTCAACGCTTCCTGACGAGCTTTTCCATCGTTTTCCGGAGGCCGGGGCTGCAGAGGTGCACCTAGCCACAGGATTCCAGAACATCATTTGCGACCATGATATGTTTCCCACGGAGCTGAAGGAGAGGATCTACGCATCTCTGAAAGAGAAGCATCAGAAAGAATGGAAAGAGGGGCAGACCGAGGAGCAGTTTATCTACAAGACAAGGAAGAAGGGGTTCGGCCCCTTCAAACAAGAGCTGTGGAGTCTTCCTGAAGAGATACTCTCGCCCATCATGCAGAGTCTCGAGGACAAGTTTGGTTTCCTTTACGAGCAGCTGAGGGTAGGGGGAACGACGAAGATCGTTGCGGAGCATGTGGCGAGCCCGATCGTGCTGCCCCAGGCGCCGAAGGTGCTGCTCTAGCCTGGAGCCCCTCACGGACGAGACTTCTGGTCATGATGGCGTTTCTTTCAAGGCTTTTTCGCGGAGGAGGCAGGTGATCCCAAGACGTACAACGATTCAGCATGGGTGCACTGGGCGCAAGCTCACCATTGGGGGCATCATTGAGAGCCGGGGGCTGTCCATGGTGAGAATCATGGGGATACGGGACATTCCCGGGGCAGGTGGACGTCTCTTTCACTACCTGGCCACCCTTGATGTGAATGTTGAATTCATCTCCTCTGCAAGCGATGTCAGAGGCACCGCAAACTTCATACTTTGCATGGATAAGCAGGATGGTGAGAAAGTGGTTGCCGATATGGAGGGTGTGCGCGCAACGGTTGAAGCAGAGAAGATCGACCTCATCTATGATGTGGCGACCATTGGGGTCTATGGGCCGCATTTTCGCGAGACACCTGACATTGCAGCGAATCTATTTTGTTGTCTTGCCACCAAGGGAATCCAGGTTCTCGGCGTATCAACATCCATATCCACGGTGGCGTGTCTTGTGAAGGAGTCGGAACTCGATAACGCACGTGAAGCAATTCAATCCGCATTTGTGCTGCCGTGAGGGGATGGGGAGAAGAGAGCGTATAGCGATGAGCGTTGAGCGATCAGATGGTGGAATGGGGAAATGAGGGGTAGAACATCGAACATTCAATATTCAACATTCAACGTCGAAGTGAGGATGATGGAGGGCCATGCTCCGTCATGGCCGTTGATGCTCGATACGACGGACGCGACAGAGCGTGTCCCTCCAGAGATGCTGATGAAATGGGTGAATGGGGGAATGGGGAAGAAAAGAGCGTGCAGCGTTGAGCGTTGAGCATGCAGATGGTGGAGTGGGGGGGGAAGTTCGGGAAGCAATCCAAAGTGTGAGAATGTCGGGGGAGAGATTCTTCGCTCCTTGTAGTCGCTCAGAATGACAGGGACAGCGCGCAAATGGATGTGGTATTGCGTGTCATTCTGAGGGAGCGGAGCGGCCGAAGAATCTGGGAGGGGAGAAGGTCGGATGCTCGGACTTATTGAGATGTTATGGAGAAAAAACGCAGGCAGGGGAAGATCGCAGGCAGGCCTCCGGCTCGTAGAGCCTACGCCTCGGAGAGGACGCCTGCGCCACTGACCTGCGCCACTTTGCAGGGAGTGCGAAGTGTGGGTTAGGCGCGGGGATGGAATTGGCGGTGCACCTCCATGAGATAATCCCTGTCTAAGTGCGTATAGATCTGTGTCGTGGTGATGCTGACATGCCCGAGAAGCTCCTGGACTACGCGGAGGTCGGCGCCTCCTTCCAGCAGGTGGGTGGCGTAGCTGTGACGCAGGGTATGAGGGCTCACCTTCTCCCCGAGGCCGGCTCGACGCGCATACTTTTTCACCATATGCCAAAGAGTAATCCTTGAGAGGGGCTTGCCTCCCCGCACAATGAATATGAATGGTGACACTCTTCCTTTCAGGAGCAATGGCCTTGCTTCGGTGAGGTACTTGCTCAACCATTGCCGAGCGGGGGTTCCAATGGGCAGCATCCGAACCTTTCCACCCTTTCCATACACACGGAGTGTCTGATCCTTCAGTGAGAGCGTCTCAAGTGAGAGCGTCACACATTCCGATGCCCTCATTCCCGATGAATACAGGAGTTCGAGCGTGGTTCTGTCTCTGATCCCCAGGGGAGTGGCCAGATCTGGTTGGTCAAGCAGGCGCTCAATCTGGTGAACCGAAAGAACCGTGGGGAGTGTTCTCTGCAGCCGCGGTACCGAGATTCCTTGTGAGAGATCCAGGGTCGACCAGCCTTCCATCTGGCCGAATAGATAAAAACTCCGAAGTGCGGCATAGCATCTTCTTTGGCTTGATCGAGAAAGCCCCACCTGACCAAGGAGAGAAAGATACTGGGCGACATCGCTCTTGCCGGCCGTGATGGGGCAAGAGTCTTTTTCTTCTCTTAGCCAGGTTATGAACCGGTTCACCTCGGCTCTATATGCCAGAATGGTATGTCGAGAGAGGTTACGCTCAACAGCCAATGTTTGGAGCCATGATCTGACCCATGCTTGTGTTTTTTCGTTTTTCTGTTTCATAAACGGGCTCGTTTCCCTCCAGCGATGAACAAGAGAATACGCGCTGAGGTGGCGGCTGGCAATACCAGACCCTTTCTTCTCTGGTATTGATCCCGTTCCCGTTGAGTTCTGATGATGGGATTCCATGCTCTTGGGACGAAGTTTTGGGAAAATCGATGAGGCTCCCGAGGGGGTTTTGGGGACGAGGAAGGGGAAGTTCGGGATGAAGTTTCAGGTCAGCTTTCGAGATGAGACAGGAGAATGATGATGCGGATTCGACCCACCAGTAGCCTGTATGCGATAATGATTGTGCTCGGATTGTGGGGATGCACGACGCGTGCCTATGCCACAGATGAATTCATGAGTCTGACCACGGGGGATTCGCTGCGCCTTGCTGCGTGCTCCATGCAGGAGTATGTGTGGCGGGGGAATATCGACTGCACGTATAAGGTGATGCAGCCGAAGAGGAATATCCCTGAAGCTACGTTGCTGCTTTTCCATGGGGCAGGCGACAATGCGCCGAACTTCATGAAGATTGCTGCACGAATCGATACCGCCTTCTTGCACCATGTGATCATCCAGGCACCCGTGGAAACGACATGGCACGTGGATGACTCCGAGACCGGTGAGCCACAAACATTTCGCGGCTATTCATGGATCTCGACTCGATCGAGTTCCTGGGTTGACGGAGGGCTCTCCCTCTCCCTGTACTTTGTGGACCAGGTGCTGGAACGAGTGATAGACATGAAGGCGAAAAAACTGCCTCCCATATTCGTGCTCGGCTTTCGCCAAGGCGCCGGAGTCGCGGCGGTATGGGCCGCAGCCCATCGGGAGTTGGTGGATGGAGTGGTGTTGGTCTCCGGATATGCCGACGGACCCGTTCGAACGCTTCTGCAAGGGGGGTTGGGGCATCTTGATGATGTTCCGTGTCTCGCCCTGATTGGCACGGAAGCGGAGGATGCTATCTCGTCGGCTGATCTTGCCCTTCGCGTGCGGGAACTCGGCGCCAGTGTTCAGACACGGTTCTTGGCGCGTGGGGCGCAATTTTCCCCTAAGGACTATCCGATCATCAGAGAATTCATCCGAACGCTCGTGAAGCGCAAGGTGCAGGTAGAGCGCAAGGTGCAGGTGAAGCGCAAGGCTCAGGAGTGATCCCATGTTGGATAGACTCATTCACAAGGTAATCATCAATCCGGCCAGCGGCGGCGGAAGCGGCCTCCGGATCGGAAAGATACTTCCCCGTCTCTTTGCAGAGCACGGTCTGAGAGGAGAGTTCCATTTCAGCAAAACGGCGCATCATTTCCAGGAACTCGTTCGGAGATGCTCTGAAGGCGAAGACCATCGACTGGTGGTGTGCGGGGGAGATGGGTCAGTGAATATGGTGCTCTCGGCGCTTCGAGAGGGAATCAAGGTTCGTATGGGATTGATCCCCAGCGGAAGAGGAAATGATCTCGCGAGGAGTCTAGGGGTTCCTCATGCCACTAAGCAGGCAGTTTCCCTTCTCGCCGCCGGGAGGGAACAGTTAATAGATCTGGGCTATGTGGGGCATAGGCCATTCGCGACTATCGCCGCCTCGGGTTACGATGCGCTGGTTTCCATCGCGGCATCCAAGATCACCGTGGTCAAGGGCAAGTTGGTCTACCTTGTGGCAGCCCTCAAGGAACTCGCCCGCTACAAGGCCCAGTCTTTTCGTGTCAGGGGAGATGATTTTTTCTTCGAGGGCCCTGCAATGATGGTCTCCCTTGCCAATGCTCCCTACTACGGAGGGGGCATGCAGCTCTCTCCAGGCTCTTCGCTTACCGATGGCTATCTCGATGTGTGCATCGTCCCCAAGATCAAGAAGTCCGCGTTCCTCCGGATTCTCCCCCACGTGTTCAAGGGCGAGCATGTGCAGTCTCCCCATTTTTTGACGGCCGCGGTCAGGAGCGTGGAGGTTTCGTCTCTGGACGGCAGCCCCGTGTGCGCTGATGGGGAGGTTTTGGGAAAGACCCCCATAGTGATCGGGGTCAAGCGTGCGGTGTTGAGCGTGGTGTGTGGACATGAATTCTCGTAACATCTCAGTGAGTGCGGGCGATATCGAAAAATCCCCCTCAGTCCCCCTTTGCAAAAGGGGGAGGAGGTCGGATGCACGGATTCATTGAGATGCAACGAGATGCAACGTTTTTTCTTCGTAACGGAAGGGGGGCTGGAGGCATGAGAAAGGCTGTTGTTCTTCTTGTTCTCTTGCTGCCGGCACGCTTGATCCATGGATCTACGGGGCCCATCCACCTTCTCTCCAGCGGCCCCAACCAGGTGACCCTGGAGGCGCAGTGGTCTGATATCGTGGTAGAGCCCGTGCAGGGAGGGATGGTCAGGATCACAAGCCCCGCGCTTTGTCACCCCATGGCACTGGGGAACCCCGATCTCCCAGGGGTTCCGGTTCAGGTGGCGATTCCTCCTGGCGCTGAATTCGCGGTGCGGGCCTCAGCCTCGGGGGTTCGAGCCGTGCCTGGGCGACTCGTTGCGGTGGAGGACAGCACCAGAGCATCAGGATTCGTGGCGATTCCTGATGCATGGTACCACGTGTCGGCCACCGGGTGGATCAGACACCAGCGAGTTCTGGAGATCTGGATCTTCCCGGCCTTGTGCAGCCCCACGGGTCATGGGCTCCGATTGGCCGAGCAGGTCAGGGTAGAGATTACGTTCACTGGCGGAATTGGCGGGTCGATTCTTCCCAGAGAACCGAGTTTCGAGGCTGCCTATCGCCAGGTCATCAACTATGAGCAGGCGAAGTCGTGGCGTGCGAAGCCGCCCATGGGAGTGCTCCTTGAGCCTGTGCCACTGCCCCGCAATGCGGTGAAGCTTTATGTGGAAGGGAAAGGCATCTGTGTGGTGGAGGGCGCCGACCTCCAGGACGCGGGCGTTGATCTCTCCGAAGTCGATGTATCGACCCTGCAATTGACCAATCGCGGATCCGAGGTGGCATATCTCTTGAAGGGTGGGACAGGTGAGGCGTTCGAAAGAGGAGACAGCCTTCTCTTTTTTGCTTATCCCAACTACCGACCTGACAGAGGGTGCCGATTGACGGAATGGTGGGATCACTATACACGAGAGAATGTTTACTGGCTTTCGTGGAGCGATACGGCCGGTACGCAGTTCACGCCCGTGGATGCGCAGCCCTCGGGCACGGCACAAACCGTGGACTGGTGTTTGGCCGTTGGCCACGCGGAGGAAGAGAGCCTGCCCTTTCTCAGCGCTACGGGCGCGCCGAAGCCCACTGAGTGGTTCTGGCTTCGGTGGGGTGCAGGCGGTGCAAATGCCAGCCGTGAGTTCACGCTCCATATCGATGATCCGTTGGCGGAGGGATCATCAGCACTGCTCCGTGCGGGGCTCCATGGATATACCAATATCGGCGGGGCGTATACACAACATCACACGGGATTTTTCTTGAACGGCCACGATGTCGGTGATACGACATGGGGACTGGGGAATGGACGGGTGGAGTTGTGTTACGATAGCGATGAGCGTGGTGTGACGATTCCCCATGAATGGCTTGTGGATGGAGACAATGTCCTGAAAGTCCAGTTCTTCAATGATACCGACGCAGGTGCGAATAGTACATCCTTCTTTAATTTCTGGGAGCTCCAGTACCCGAGACAGCTCAACGCGGTCAGCGATACCCTTCTTTTCACCCATCCCACCCAACTCGGGCCTGGGCGTTGGGAGTTCCATGTGGGCGACGTGGAGGACGATGATCTGCTTCTCTTGGATCTTGTCAATTTTTCACTCTTGGAGGGTTGGGAATTGCAGGGAGGCACGCTGCGATTTGAGGCAGAGGTTGGCGACTCATCGCTTTTCTATATCAGTGCTTCTTCCAGGTTTTTTCGGCCGAGCCGTATTGTGCGGGACCGGCCTGCCGACCCTCCGTTCTCCTCAGGGGACGGGCAAGCCGAGTATGTGATTATTGCCTACGATCGTCAGTCAGTGGGCGATGAGGATCCGTTCCATAATCTGTTCGGCGCCGCGGCGGAGCTGGCATTGGCTCGACAGGAGAATGTTGAAACCAGGCTGATCGATGTGCAGGACATCTATGATGAGTTCAACTATGGTGTGCTCCATCCCGTAGCCATTCGGGATTTTCTCCGGTTTGCCTTTGACGCATGGACGAGTGATTCACTCAAATATGTGCTCCTTTTTGGAGATGCATCCTGGGACTACCTCCGGCATTCAGGACCTCACGTGGAGTTTTCCTTCATTCCATGCTATGATTATCCACCCAGCGAGAATTTCTATGCCGAGTTGACGTCGGAGGACGGCCAGGAGGTGCATCCGGATATCCATCTAGGAAGGATGCCGGTTCGTAATGCGGACGAGGCCGACAATGCCGTGGCAAAGCTATTGGCTTATCCGACCCACTATCCCTCGTCGGGTACAGAAGACCAAGGCTGGCGCAAGAATGCTCTTTTGGTGGTAGGCGGCTTCACCGAGGGGGAGCAGCAGGCGTTTCAGATCCATGCGGAAGGCCAGGTGAACGACTTCTGGATTCCACCGCCCTTTTTGGGCGACGTTGATCGCGTCTACCGAACCCTGGAAGGATATCAGCCTGGTTATTACAACAGGGATGTGGTGGATGCCATCAATGATGGTAGCATGATCGTGAACTACATCGGCCATGGCGCTGCCTTGACGTGGGGGGTCATGTTCGACGTGGGCGATCTCTACAACCTGGAAAATGGCCTGAAGATGCCCGTGGGCATGGGACTCACGTGCAATTCCGCGGCATTTGCCGAGCCGGACACGAGCTCCCTGGGCGAGGTTTTTCTTCGACTCGACAGTCCGGAACATGGGGCCGTGGCCTTCTGGGGGGCCTCGGCGCAGGCCAATGAGGGAAGCGCAAACCAGGGAGCACGGGAGATACTCCATGGTTTGTGTCTTGAACTCGAGCGGAGAATCGGACCCCTGAGCACTGCAGGCAAGATCAGTGGCGGGTCAGAGATCATGGAGCTTTTCGTGCTTCTTGGAGATCCCCTTACCACGCTGGCCATTCCGATGGGTCCTGATCTCGTTGTTTCGTCCGACCAGATGACTGTTTCGCCATCGCCCGTTGGCGAGCTTCAAGATATCCTGGTTCGGACCACGGTGGAGAATCTCGGTCGAGCCGATCCGACGTCTGTTCGGACCGTGTTCAGTGCCGGAGTTCCGGGAGCGGAGCAGCCCGCTGGTGATCGAGCCGACACATGCGGCATGAGGCGGAGCACGACCTACGATTTCTCCTGGAACTCCGGGCTTGGGCTTGGGCTGCGTCGACTCCTCGTGGAGGTGGATTCGTCAGGCGACATGGAAGAGCTCAGCGAAGTCAACAATGCGGCCCAGATGGAGATCGAAGTGCTCCTTTCGCCGCCTGCGCCTTCTCTTCCTTTCGATTGCCAGGCCACCTCGTCGTTATCCCCATGGCTGGCCGTGGTCAATCTGCCCACCGAGAGCGCGGAGCGGAATTATATATTCGAGATCGCGGAGAGCGACAGCTTCTCCGCCGCGGCTCCCGGCTATCAGAGCTCGGGGATGATTGCGGAGGGAGCATCGGTGACCATGTGGGCGCCATCACCGTTGACCCAGGGCGCTACGTATTTTTGGCGCTGCAAGGCGGAAGAGGGAACAACGTATGGGGGTGCATGGTCACCTGTACGCAGTTTCACTGTTGATACGACCTTGACGCGCACGCGATGGGAGCAGCGAGCAGGGGAACAATTTCTTTCTGATTCGCTGCACAATGTGGTTCCCGACAGGCAGATGGACCGGGTACAGCTTGCATCCGAGATCAACCCCACGGATTACGCGCATCTTGATCAGGGAGCATCCGTCGAGGTGTCCACGGTCAATTCCAGCGTGTGCGATCCCGATAATCTTATTGGCGCCAACATAGGGGGCGGCGCCGGGCAGTATGGGCAGTTCCTGTTCGCGAACAATGACTACGAACAGCGAGCGCTCGTCGATTTAGGGCAGACAAGAACCATCGGACTCCTTGGTTCGGAACACTGGATCGGATCAGACGACAGGCCGGTGTGGGAATTGTACCAGATCGCTGCCTGGACTGATGACAACCCCGTGGGGTTTCTGTGGGGCGCGTTGGGGCCATTCACCGAGCCGTCTTTGGACAACATCCCTACGCCGATGTTTTTCGAATTGGATACGCCCCGGCAGGTTCGCTACATCCAGTTCGACTTTTGGCGGGGACTGCCCCACCCCTGGCCGGGGGGCGGCCTCTGGGGGTCTCGCATATATGAGCTGTTCGCCTATGCTGTGGACTTTCTCGAGCAGGGCGAGATAGTTTCCCGGCCGGTGGGGCCTGCGGCATCGTGGGGCCAGCTCTCCTGGGAGCGGGAGGAACCGGGGCAAACCCGGATCAAGATCACCGTGTTGGCGGCGTCAAGCCAGCAAGGGGCATACGTGCCGGTGGAGGGCTTTGGTCACCTTTCTTCTCCTCCTGTGGATCTGGCGTCGGTTGATCAACCCTACATGAAGCTGAAAGCCGTGCTGCAGAGCGATGATCCCACCCTCACCCCGGAGCTCACACAGTGGTCCGTTGAGTTGGATGGAGCAGTGGATCTCGTATTCGGTGATTCGCTGACCCTTTCACCCGCGCTGCCCCCACCCGGGACCATCGGGCTTCTCACGGCCATGCTAAGAAATGATGGCGCTGTGCCCGCGGACAGCGTATTCCTGGATCTGTTCGATGAGCAGGAAACACAAGCCATATCGGTGTGGGATACCACATTGCTGGTTTTCTACCCCGGGGAAGTGCGGCAGGTAACGGCTCCATGGACCTCCACCATGGGCAGGCATACGCTCTCCCTCGTGGCGGGAGTGGGGGGCGGCGCGCAAGAAGTTGCGCCGGAAGACAACTCGATATCGATGCAGGTTGCCATACTGCCCGATCCGGCATTCATCGATTCGCTGCACGTACTTACCGAGTCGCCACAGGAGAATCGGGTCGTTCTGTTCGAGGCTTTGTGCAAGAATAAAGGATCAGTGGAGACCGATTCGGTGTCTTGGTTTCTCGAGGTGAATGAGGAGTCGGTGGGGGAACAGATGCCGCCGGTGGACACGGGGTGGATCCCGCCCATGGATCCCGGGGAGAGCACGCTGGTGGCTCCGGTATGGGATCGCCCTATGATGGCCGGCGTATACATTGCCCGGCTTTGGCTCCACGGCATCCCGGAGGCTGCGCAGATCACCCAAGAGAATGATTCATTGCACACACGCCTGAGAATCCTGAGTGCCGCCGACCTTGCCCTTGCCGCGGCAGGCTTCTCCAATGAGTCTCCCCCCACCGGGGATCCGGTATGGTTTTCGCTCTGGCTTCGGAATCTGGGGGAGGCGCCCACGGACAGTGCGGCAGTAGTTCTCTCTCATTTCCCTCCCGGCGCGGATGAACAGCTACTGGCCTCCTGGGATAAGAAACATCTTGATGGTGCTGACTCCGTTGAGCTCAAAGCTCCCTTTCCTACCTCCCAGCTGCCGGGATGGCATCGATTTTTTGCCGAGGCAGACCCGGAGAGCCTTCTATCGGAGCAGGATGAGGAGAACAATGCGCTCAGAGATTCTATTCTTGTGCAGGAAGGCGTGGATCTGTACTGCGCCTCGGAGACGCTGAGCGTACAGCCCCTCATTATTCTGGTAGGCGATACGATTAGCATCACGGGCATCGTGAGGAATGCGGGAGAGGCACCGACCGATTCATTCGTAGTGCTGTGGGACACCGAGGATCTTGTTCCCCTCACGGAGCACAGGCATGCGCTGGCAGGCACCACGGAGACCGTGGTCCAAGGTTCTTTGCTTACTACAGCCGAGCCGGTTGAGGCAGTGGTTCGCTTGGTTATCGACTCGGCTGATTCGGTGGCTGAAACCAATGAGTTCAACAATATCACCGAGACGTTGGTGACGGTGCTTGGTGAACCGGATCTTGTCATCCGGAGTGAAGAGATTCGTTTCGAGCCTTCGGCGCCCGTGGAGCAGGAATCAGTGATGGTGAAGTTTGCCGTGCGTAATGTAGGAGGCAGTACCTCGGAGCCGTTTGAAGCATTGCTCCGCCACCGGGTGGGAACCACAGGAGCCTGGGAAGAGCTTTCTCGCTTCAATTTTTTGCCCCTTGCCCCTGGGGGGATTGTGGAAGGTCATGTATCATGGATAGCTGGCGGCTTTCGAGAGATCCATTGGTTTCAGGCTCTGGCCAATCCGGATTCGGCAGCTCGAGAGGCCTCATTGGTCAACAATCAAGCTGAGCGTTCTCTCATTGTCGCACCCCGTGATGCGGCGTCACCAACGGTTTTCCTGAGGGTGGCACTTCCCGGCTTTTCTGACAGTTCATGGGTTCCATCCGTGGTGCCGCTGGTGGGGGTTTTTGCTGACAGTGGATCGGGTGTGGACACGTCTACAGTTCGTATTCTGG
Source organism: Candidatus Fermentibacterota bacterium (assembly GCA_030620115.1). Taxonomy (GTDB): domain Bacteria; phylum JAFGKV01; class JAFGKV01; order JAFGKV01; family JAFGKV01; genus JAUXFG01. The sequence continues at coordinate 39,641 of JAUXFG010000004.1, read as the reverse complement.
TGGACGGGGACGTACAGGCCTTGGGCGATCTGTTCTGGATGGAGGATGCGGAAGGATGGACGGTGAGAGGCAGCGTAGGCCCCCTGGAGCCGGGATTCCACGAGATCCGGGCCGTGGTAAGAGATTTCGCGGGGAATGAGGGGCACAGCGATGACATAGGGCTGCAGGTCGCCAGTGAGCCTGGAGAGATCCGGATCATCGTCATGCAGCGACACGAACGAGACGAGACCGTGTTTGTTCTTCAGGGACAGCACAGCGAAGTCGTCACTCTTACCGTATTCACAGTGACCGGGCGGCCCATTGCAGTCTGGACGATCAGTATGGAACCTCCGGTCACGCATCTATCCTGGAATCGCCGGGATATGGATGGAGATAGAGTAGCCAACGGCGTCTACTTCTGCGTCCTCTCATCGGAATCCGGCATGAGTTGCCGAGAGAAGTTCGCGCTTCTGCGTTGACTAGGAGGATAGATGAGTCTTCTGGGTATCCTTGTTTTGCTATTGGCGGTCTCGCCTACCGAACATGTTGATCTTGTCCTCACCGCGCCTGGTCTGGCTCAGTTCGTGGTCGAGAGCGATTCCACCGCCATAATGGAGCAGGTTCGTCACGGGGTTGTGTGGCCGGGAAGACCGCTGCTTCTCGCCACCGGTGGCGAGGCCGAGCTCACCTGGAAAGCGCTGGACCCTCCGATTCGTCTGAGCCTCCCTTGTACCAGTCGAGCGGCTTTGGAGATGCCCGTGGCTGCCATTGCGGGAGAGGGCTTTTTCCGGGCCAATTTTCTGACTCGAGTGCTGGTTCAGCCGCTGCAGCAGAAGGGTAAGGAGTGGCTGTTCTTTCCACGGGTGCAGGTTACCCTCCGTTTTCCGGTTGGCCCCACGCATCCCTTTTGGGGCGGTGATCCGTTCGCGGAACGTATTCTGCGGCCCCTGCTTGTGAATCCGGACCAGGCGCGGCTCCTTCGCAAGAAACAGAATAGATCCAGTGTGCGATCGACACCTCCTCCCTCCCCATCATGCAAACTGATTGTGGACCATCAGGGCCTCTACAAGGTCACGTATGAGCAGTTCTGGGCTGCAGGTGTGTCACTTCGAGAAGAGGATCCATCCACATTCCGGCTTTGGTACCATGGGGAGGAGCAGTCATTCCGTGTCGAAGACGGCGGTGATCTTGCTTTCGAGGAAGACGACTATATCGTTTTCTATGGGGAGCAGCGGCACCGTGAAGATCCACAAGGGCGCGACGATCCCTATGTCAGTCACTATTCGAGGGAAGCCACCTACTGGTTTTCATGGGGGGGAGATGCAGGGCTGCGGTGGACCGTGACTGACGGTTCCCCCGATTATGAGAATCCCGAGGCCGAATGGTTCTGGCATCTGGAGCACACTGAAGAGGAGAACACCGTTATTATTGCTTTTCACAACGAGGCGTACAATAACAGCCTTGAATGGTTTTGGCAGCATTTGCCTGCTTCCACGGTCCTGCGTCAGTTCCTTGTTCCCACCACGGATATTGCCGCTGCCGACACCTTTGTCCTTCGAGCGGGAATCCAAGGTGCATCGGACAGTCCCGGTCATCACAGCGAGTTCTATGTCGAGGGGGCACTGGTGGACAGTGCCTGGTGGGGATCCGAGGCGGGGCGTGACACGCTGCTTTTTGACAGTGCTGATTCCGCTCTTGGGCTCCCCCTTACTCTTCTCGACGAGGGGAGTACCACCATAGGAATCAAGGAGCTGAATGATGGCCCCGCAGGATCAGCCGCAAGGAGCTACTTGAACTGGATTGAGATCTTGTACCCGCGGCACTTCGTGGCCTCGGATTCCTCCCTGGGGTTCGGTGCCCCTGAAGGAGCCGGAGGCGAGGCGTATCTTTTCAAGTTGAAGGGTTTTGGCGATGCCGACGTGGCAGTGGTGAATCTCTCCAGTGGCCTTTGGATCGAGGGCGCCACGCTGTCCGGGGATTCGTTGGTCTTTTCCGCTAATATTTCCGGCTCTCATCGGCTCTGGGCGCAACACAGCTTTGTGCTGGACAGTGTACAGGCCATAGTTGTCTATGAGGAACTTGATCCGTCGCCGGACTCGTCGACCCGGGGGGCTGATTATATCGTGGTCACGCCTCAAGCATTCTCCGAGTTGGCAGACTCCCTGGCAGAAGAGATGGAATCGTTTTTCGGTTGGAGGACTGTTGTTGTTGGGGTTCAGTTGCTCTATGACTACTTCTCCTACGGTGAGCTCACTCCCGTGGCCATCCGAGATTTCCTTGAAGCCGCGTATGAGAATTGGGTCAGTCCCGAGCCTTCCTATGTCTGTTTTCTTGGGGATGCGTGTTGGGATTTCTTGGGACATTCCGGTCCCGGCACGGCACAGAATCTTGTCCCCACGTGGGGGAATCCAGGCAACGATTATTTTTTTGGGAGACTGACCAGCGACCTCCAAGGAGACTATGATTGGATACCTGATATAGCCATCGGCCGGCTCCCTGCCAGGGATGCAGCCGAAGCCCGCAGCATGATCCGAACCAGCCTGCAATATCTTGATTCCGAGATTGTAACCAAGCGCATCGTTTTCATGGCTCACGGATCGAGTGACTACGAGAATATTTCTTTTGCGGCCCAATCCGATGGACTGATAACCTATGCAGTGCCCAGCGATCTATTGCCACGAATCCATCGCATATACGCCGATCTTGAGGGCGCCGATAGCACGAGATCGTACAAGAACGAGTTCATGGATGTCTGGAACAATACGCCGCTCTTGGTTCATTTCATTGGACGCGGTGATTTCTATACCTGGTGCATGGAGCTGCATAACTCCATGGCTGACACGCTGACAGGTGCTGACCTGCCCCCATTCCTTGTGGGAGGATCATGCCACAGCGGAAGGGTTGCATTGCCTGACAGCAGTTGTCTTGGTGAAATGCTCTTGCGTTCGAGCTCCACTGATGGATGCTGCAGTGGCTTTATCTCCAGCACGGGTGTTACGAGCGTCAGCAGTGGCTACCTCTGGTCACGGTATGCGTTGCCGGTGCTTCTGGCGGAGGAGCCTGCGACCGCTGGTGAGGCTTTCGTGGCGGGAGTGCTTCAAGCGGGTGATTTTATCTCTCAACGATTCTTGCTCCTTGGGAACCCGGGATTAGTCTTGTCAAGGCCCCGGGATGCCGATCTTTCGGCGCCAGACCAGTGGTTGAGCGCTGAGCCCATGGCTCCCTCTGAAGATGATCCATCCGTGAATCTGCTTTTTGAGATTGCCAACCTCGGGAGTGCTGCAAGCGATCCGGGGGAGGACTGGTGTCAGATCACGGTGTCCGACAGCAGCTCTGCAGGAGTGACCTTGCTCGGGTCTTTCTCCTCCGATGTCGCCATCACGGGAGATAGTCTTTTCACCATACCGTGGGAGCCCATTCCTGCCAGGGGATCTCATGAGATACGGGTCGAGATTGATGTCAATCACGAGATCTCCGAACTCGATGAGGGCAACAACATCGCGAGAGAGGATATGGCAGTGCTTTTCGCGGCGCCGCAGCCTTCAAGCCCGGGAGACTGCGCGCTCTTGGTGACGCAGATTCCGCAGCTCTCCGTAAGGAGTCTTCCCGGAGAGGCAAATGTCGTGTATCGCTTCCAAGTCTGCACGGATCCGTCTTTTGCGATACCAGAATCGATTCTTGCGGAATCGGATGTTTTGCCTGCAGGGCCATACTATACGGTTTGGACTCCGCCGGCACTGCCCGAGAGGAGAGTGCTCTATTGGCGCTGTCGAGCAGAGGACCACGACATTCCAGGAAGATGGTCGGGGGCTCGATCCTTTTTCATAAACCGGCTTGCCTCCGGACGTGGCTGGCGTGAGGCACACTGGGGCCAGTTCGTTGCCGATTCCCTCCTCAACTGCACGGTAGATACTTTGTCGTCATTGATCGAGCTCGCCAAGTCGCCTGGGCCGGATGTCGCCCTCACTGATTCAGGCGCCACGGTGATTGATTACTCATCCTCCCATCCCAGTTTTTTGCCCGAGGCCCTCATTGGCTCCGGGAGGTTCATTTTCGGCAACAATGACATGGAGCAAACAGCGGTTATTGATCTTGGTGTATCACGTTCCCTGCTTCGGGTGGGGGCGGAGTTATGGGCGGGCGCCATGGACAGAGGGGTATGGTCGGAATTGGAGATCTCGACGAGCAATGACGGCATCTCCTATGAGCCCTGGATCACGCATGGCCCCTATTCCGAGCCTAATGTCGAGATTCCGCCTTGCGTCTATGCCGAGGTGGACGATCCGTTGCCTGCGCGCTATATTCGCGCCTGCTTTGGCGCCGGTTGCCCGCAAACCAGCGGCGTCTACTGGGGATCCAGGATCTACGAGATTTTCGCCCAGCCGGTGACGGTCCCCCCCGAAGGTGAGTTCTGGAGCTCGAGTATTGGTCCTGCGCTTTGGTGGCACGAGCTTTCTGTGGAGGCCACGGAATCGGAACCCGGGGATTCTGTGTTCGTGAGCATCTGGGGTTTCTCAACCCAGAGCTTGGTGTGGGAGGCCATCGGAGGCTTTCAGAATCTGGGTGCATCGGGCCAATGGAATCTCTCGGGTATCGACCCCAGCCTGTATCCCTGGATAAGACTGCAGGGTAAGTTCTTAACATCATCTACGATGGGAGATCCTGGTCTTCAATCGTGGGAAGTACGCTACGATCCGCGGTAGATTGCGGCACTAGAAGGAGAGACTTCACTAGTCATGGAATTCTCGACGAATCGGCTGAAGGAGCTATTCAGATATAAAGAGCTCCTGTTCAATCTTGTTGGCAAGGAATTCAAGGCGAAGTATAAGGGGACTGTATTTGGGTTCCTCTGGAGTCTTCTGGTTCCTGTCGTCATGGTGCTTGTGTACTGGTTTGCCTTTGGCTATCTCATGAAAACGTCCATCGAGGATTTCCCCGTGTATCTTCTCTCAGGGCTGCTTCCCTGGGTGTTTTTCTCGGGGAGCTTGCTTGGCGGCGTGACCTCTATCACCAGCAACGGGAGCCTCATCAACAAGATATACTTCCCGAGGGAGATTCTTCCGATTTCCACCGTGCTGTTCAATATGGTTCATTTCCTGCTGAGCTTTACCATCCTTTTTCCCGCCCTTATCATATTCGGAAGGCCGGTTCATATCGGCCTCTACCTCCTCTTGCCTTTTGTCCTGGTGATCCATTTGATGCTCACCGTGGGCGTCGTTCTCATCGTGTCGGCCTGGAATGTATTCTTCCGGGATATACAGCATCTTCTTGAGGTGCTTCTGTTGGCCTGGTTTTTTATGACTCCCATCATCTACTCGTACGACCTCGTTGCAGGAAGCCTGCAGGGACCTCTGTTGGTTCTCTACAACGCGAATCCCGTGGTGGGAATAACTGAGCTCTACCATGCAATTCTTTATGGTTCGCCATTCCCAGGAGTGGCCGCACTCGCAAAGGCCTTTGGTATCGCGCTGATCTGGTTGGGGGGTGGATATGTCATCTTTACCCAGGTGGAACCGCGTTTCGCCGAAGAAATCTGAGATGGAAGATAACGCAGTCAGGTTCGAGAACGTATCCAAGCGATTCAGGATCTATCATGAGAAACACCATTCTCTGAAGGAGAATGTGCTTACCATGTTCCGCGATAGACGTCGCTGGGAGGATTTCTGGGCACTACGAGGTGTGGATCTCGAGATCCCCAAAGGGCAGATGTTGGGGATCATCGGGGAGAATGGCTCGGGGAAGTCAACCTGTCTCAAGCTTCTGGCGAAAATTCTCCGACCAAACACCGGAGCGGTGATGGTGAACGGCTCTCTCTCCGCTTTGATTGAACTGGGCGCCGGTTTTCAGCCCGATTTCACGGGTCGTGAGAATGTGTATCTCAATGGGTCAATCCTCGGATTCTCGAGAAGTGAGATCAATGATCGGTTCGATGAGATCGTCGCCTTTGCCGAGCTTGAGAAATTCATAGATACGCCGGTCAAGAACTACAGCTCCGGCATGTACATGCGGCTCGGCTTCTCCATCGCGATACATGTGGATCCCGATATTCTGCTCATCGACGAGATTTTGGCAGTTGGCGACGAGGCCTTTCAGCAGAAATGCCTTGAGAGGATCCGGCATTTCCGCAAGGCAGGCAAGACCATCGTCTTCGTGTCACATGCCTTGGGTTCGGTGGAGGCCCTTTGCGATAGAGCCATCCTCCTTACCAAGGGGAAGTTGACCGCAGATGGGCAGCCGGCGCACACGATTGCTGAGTACCGTCGCCGACTTGGCACCGAAACAGGGACGCAGATACTCGTGCCGGAACTCGCTCCATGCCAGGAGAAATTGAAAGAGTCATTCCCGGATGTCGACGGCCTTCTGGCGGGTGTGGACGAGAAGATGGCGGGGATCAAGGAAGTCATGGCATGGCTGGAGCGACGCGTCAGTGAACCCATGTCTATCGAGAATGCCCGCGAGCGAATCGTCGAGATGGAGAAGACCATGAGTGCAGCCCAAGGTCAGGGGGCTGTGCGAGACCAAGCACTGGGCGACTTGGGCCGTAAGCTGGAGCTCTTGGAGAGCAGAGTTCATACGTTCCTTTCCGACGCGTCTCCTTTGCTTTCGCGATCTTTTGGGACGAATCAGATTGAGTTTCTGGACGTGGACTTTCTTGATGGGAATGGCACACCAGGGAAAAGATTCAGGAGTGGCGATTCCCTGACGGTACGAGTCAAGTACCGAGTCAATGAAGCGGTTGAAGATCCCATATTCGGCATCTCTTTCCGCGATCAGAGGGGGAGCGTTGTGTTTGGCACCAATACGGTCATTGATAGGGTGGGGAGTTTGGACACTGGAACCATGGGGACGCTAGAGATCAAGATACCCAGGCTTGCCTTGCTTGGCGGGCTTTTCTTCGTCACCCTGGCGGCACACTCCGCGGACAACACAGTACAATACCACAGGATGGAGAATTACTATAAGATCCAAGTGGAACCACGACGGGAATATGACGGAGCGATCGATATGGAATGCAACTGGCGGGTTATTGCCGGTGAGGTAACGAGTGAGCAGTAGATATCCCAGTGACGAGGTTGACGTCAAGGAGCTGTTGCAGGCTATTCGGGCGGAGATCCAGGCACACCAATCGCCCTCTGACCCCGCGGGAGCGGCACGATCTGACGTTGCTGCGCCACTCTTCTCCGAGATGACCGATCTCCAAGTGTTGCGCAACAATTTCGATGTGCGAGAATACCGAATTGGCACTGACAAGAAAATTGCCCCTCTTGTCATTGGGCTCAAGAAGATCATTGAAGCAGCGGTAAAGCCTTATGCTGGTCATTTTCTTGATAAACAGGCCCACTACAATGAAGCCTTGAATCGTATTGTCACCAGTGTCCTTGCGAGGCTCGATTCCCTGAATGATCAGTTCCTTGCTCTCCGCAACGAGCAGAAAGCTGTTCAAGAGCTGATAGCCAATGAGATGGCGGACGTACGGAACAGGCTGGAAGTTCTGGGGGAGGAGATGGCTGAGCGCGATCAAGCCATGCATGCCGTATTGACCAATGGCCTTGAAGATCAGACAAAGCGTCAGATGGAATCAGACAGAGAGACACAGAAGGCGCTGGAGGGAGTTCAGCAAGAATTTGTGAAAGGGGTCAAAGAGACAAGCACCAAAGTGCAGGAATTCCACGATGGAGTGAGGAGCGAGTTCGGCGGAGCGGTACAAAACCTCCAAACACGGCTGGCAGAGATAGAGAAGAAGACCATCGAAGGGCAAGAAGGCATTGAAAAAAAGCTGGCCAGAGAATTGGAGGCAGTGGTAGACTTCCTGGAGGAAATCCTCGCATCCTCATCGTAGAGGAGCTCCGGGCTGCCGGCGATGTCAATGGAGGGACGCATGGCAAAGAAAGGAAAGCCGATTAACAAGGGGGATGTCTCCGGCGCTCATCCTGAGCAGGATGGGAGCATTATCGGCAGGATCGAGACTCTGAAGCGCAAGAGGAGGGCTGAAGAGGCTCGAGCTCAGGCGTGTGAAGAGAGCATCGATCAGCTTCGTTATGAGTTTGCCAAGGAGCTGGGAACATTGCGTGATTGTTTTTCCGATGTGCAAGAAAGGATCACGAAGATCGAGCGGCTTGGGGCGCGATTGGAGAATAAACAGAATTCGCTGGCAAAAGATGGGCCTCCTGCGAGCCATAGTGCTTTGGAAAAGCTCCGGCGCAAGATCGATGCAGGAGTTCCGGCCAGTGGAAAGATATCAGATCTGGAGACCCATCTGGCTACACTGGAGGAGTCTGTGCGGACCATGGGGACCCGCATGAGGGGGATTCGCCACCTGTCGGTCCTCTCGCCAACGGATTTTTCCTACTTCTGGTTCGAAGACCAACACAGGGGGCCCGCGGACCAGGTCAGGGAATCCCTTCGTCCTTTTCTTCCGCACTTTCAACGATGCAGGCGGGTAGTGGATCTCGGGTGCGGGCGTGGGGAGTTTCTCGACTTATGCGGCTCCGAGGGGGTTGGTGCATACGGTGTGGATTCCAATGAGGATATGGTGCTGCATTGTCAACGACTTGGGCTGGAGGTTAACCAGGCGGATATCATAGAGCATCTGTATAGCCTCTCGGAGAAGTCGGTTGACGGCATTTTCTGCTCACAGGTCATAGAGCATCTGCCTATGCACACGCTTGTCAGCCTTCTCCGTGAATCATATCGTGTTCTCAAGCGGGGAACCTGTCTTGTTCTGGTTACCATCAATCCCCGTTCGCTGTTTGCGCTGGCGAATAACTTCTATCTCGATCCCACGCACGTTCGCCCGTTGCCTCCTGAAACCATTCGTTTCTTGGCCGAGGACGCAGGATTCAGAAAGCTCGAGGTGTCCTACTACGCGCCATTCGGCGAAGACTACAGCCTGCTGCCACTGCCGGAACAAGCAGGGGACACATTGGAAGAGAAGATACGGGTCAATTTCGACAGATTGAATCACGTGGTGTTCGGCTATCAAGAGTATGCGGTCATTGGGCTCAAGTGACCTAGTTGTAACTCTTCCTGAGCAGGGGGCAGATCAGGGCTACTGGGCGCAGTTCACCAAGGAGATACTACCGCGTCTCGAGGATACGTTCCGGAGTGTGATAATCGCGGAGCCGGGCAACGATGGATTCCTACCATCGGGAAATCAATCCTCATCGCTCTACCTTGGCATTGCTCCCTCCCGGGAGGTTCCTGCTCCGGCACATCTTGGATCCTGCTGTTGGATACCCCGGCTTGGCCACGGGAATCTCGCTTCACACCCATGGCAAGAAAGCGCGCGCATCCTGCTCCCTCTTGGCGCCGGCGCCGGCTGGGAAGGCACGCCTGTCTCGTTCCTTGGTTGCGGTGTCAAGATCGTGGACATGACGCACTCGGTGGACATGGTCGTCGTCTCGTGGGACGGACCAGACGGATCAGAGGAGAGATGGCCCGCACTTGAAGAATCCTGCCGGTTTGTGGATGGCGCGACAGACACGGCGGGAATTCCCGGCGCCTCCATTGCCGTGATTTGGACGCCTGAAGGCGTGGGCGGGATCCCCCATTTTCTCCACGCGCTTGGCTCCGGCGCGATCCCTATCATTCCCTCCCATAATATGCCGCTCAGGCATATCTGTGATTTCGGTTCCTTGGGATTGCCCTGCCGGGATCGTGACGAAGCAGCCAGGGCGGTCAGGTACTTGCAGGCTCATGAGCATATCGCCGAACAGCTACGGATGGCCGGCCGACGCTTTGTCCAACGGAAGCTTTCATGGACCAAGCTGTGGCGGCGCCTGGAAGCCGCCTTGGAGGACATGAGGGCGCCCAAGCCCCATGTACAGGTGGTGGTTCTGAACTGGAACGGAGGCGTACTTCTTCCGGACTGTCTCGAGTCTCTCAGGGAGCAGGAGTACCCCGCCATGCTCCCTGTGGTGGTCGACAACGGAAGCTCGGATGGAAGTGTTGATTTTGTCCGGTCGGTCTTCCCGGAATGCCGGATTCTGACAAATAGAAAAAACCTCGGTTTTGCACGTGGCAACAATGGAGGCATGCAACGCGCCTTGGAGGAGGGCGCTGACTACGTGGTGCTCCTCAACAATGATACACGTGTGGCGCGGAGATGGCTCAAGGAGCTGGTGGCTGTTGCCGAGCGAGAGCCGGATGCAGGCGCCGTAGGATCGAAGATGCTCTTCTATGATAAACCGAGAACGATAAACAGTGCAGGCGGCAGAATGAACCAATCATTCTATGGCTGGGACAGAGGGGTTTATGAACACGATGGGCGGAGATGGAATGCCCGGACTGATTGCCGGTCCGTGACCGGCGGGTCGGTTCTTCTTCGATCTTCCGCATTGCGGCAGGTAGGGCTTTTCGATCCCGTGTATTTCGCCTACTATGAGGATAATGATCTCTGTCATCGCCTCCGACTGCAGGCGTGGCGAATCGTGTACGCACCCAAGAGCAAGGTATTTCACAAGCATTCCGCCACTTCGGGCCCTGTTTCCAGCTGGAAGACATTTCTTCTTGAACGATCTCGTTATCGATTCATTCTGAAAAACGCTCCCTTCTCCTATTTGAGTAGGCATGCCCTGGAAATGATGGCTCAAGAGGTATCGGAGATCCGATCATGGATGAGTGCACGGGAGTACCGGAGAATTCTCCTTCAAATCAAAGCTGCGGCATCCGCCTTGCTCCACATCCCGAATATCCTCGCGTGGCGGATTTTCAGATCCACCGGTCGTGACACGGGGTGGATTCGGGAGCTTGCCTCCGGATTTCCACGCCCGATCTTTCCTCTGCTCCTGGAGGAGTTCTCAGATCTGTATGCAGGCCTGGTCCCCCAAGGGCGATTCCTCCCCGCATGCATGGATGAAGGACTCAAAGGGAAGTGGTCAGCCGAGGTTTCGCAGCTGCCCCGATTTCGCACACTCCATGGACGCGGAAGTATCATCTTGTCCAATAAGGCCTGCAGCCGGGGTTTTCTGCAGATCCATGCCTTCTTGTCGCCGGAGGTCCCTCATACGGAGATGCAGGTAGCTCTCACCGGTGGCCGGCCTTATCAGGTATCCATCCCCCAGGCGGGATGGCATACGCTCCGGGTCGAAGCAAACGATGTCCCCGCGAATGTCTGTGTCTCTTTGAGAACCAAGGTCCCCATCGGCATCAACGAAATCAGTCTTCTTGCGCCACACAGTCCCTTGCTCAGAGCTCTTCTGCCATGAGAATCCTCATGGTGACTCCTCTGTATTGGCCTGACGTCTCCGGCGCCACGAGGCTGCTGAGGGGCTATGCAGAGGGATTGACTGCCCGGGGGCATGTGGTGGAAGTATGGACCACCGATGCTGCAGAAAATCGATACCTCTACTTTCCATCAGCCAGGCGTGTTCCCGGCAAGAGAGAGTTGCACGGTGGGGTTTCGGTATCTCGCTTCCCGCTGTGGCATCCCAAAAACAAGGAGCAAACATTCTCCAGGGCGCAACGTCTGCCGATTCCGGGATCCGGGGATGTGTTCGATGCCCCACACGTAGTGTCTCCAAGACTTCAGCTGGCCGCTCGGTTTCGGCGGTCAAAGGTCGATATGGTAATCGCGGGTTATCTTCCCTTCACGAGCTTCATCCATGCCGGGCAGGTGATCGCCAGGACCGCGGGAAGCCCATGTGTGATCCTTCCTCTGTTGCATATCGGCGAACCTGGAGACGAAACGGTCCTGGCATCGTTCGGGAGACCTCGACAACGAAACCTGATTCGACGAGCAGATTTGTTGCTGGCCAATACGGAGGTCGAAGCTCGTGCCTTACGACGGTGGGGCATACACAAGGAACGGATTGCCGTCATCGGAGCAGGGCTTGATCTGCCTTTGGTTCAGGGCGGCAGTGCCGCCCGGTTTCGACGACAGTACGGGCTTGAGTACCCCATAGTCTTCCAGATATCGACACAGACCCATGACAAGGGATCTCACCACCTGGTGGAGGCGATGAAATTGGTTTGGGGTAAGGGAATCAAGGCGCATCTTGTCATGGTCGGCAAGGTGCTCCCCGATTTTGATGCATATTTGTCACATCAACCCAAGGAGATCCTCGAGCATGTGTACTGTCTGGGACATATCGACGAAGAGCTGAAGAAGGACCTGCTGGCTGCGGGAGATATCTTGGCAATGCTCTCCCGGGCCGAGAGTTTCGGCATCGCCTTTCTGGAGACATGGGTGTACGGAAAGCCTGTGGTAGGATGCTACGCGGGGTCTCTCCCCGCCTTAATTCGCGACGGCGTCGACGGATTGCTGGTTCCGTTTGCCGATGTACACATGCTGAGCGAAACGATAGCCGGGCTGCTCAAGGAAAAAGAGCTGAGGAGAGCCATGGGAGAAGCAGGGAGGAAGAAGGTTCTTTCGACATACCTTTGGGCGCAGAGACTGACGCTGCTCGAACGTACACTCCTCTCTTTGAGAAATGGAAGTTGTTGACGATGCCTCACATTGGGATAGATATATCGCGAACCTTGGGTCAGCCCACAGGTGTGGGGTGGTATGCCCGCCAGCTGGTGCGGGCTTTGTCTGAGGTAGATTCGGAGAATCAGTACACGCTTTACCCGTTTTTCTGGTTCTGCCACCCACAGGACTACAAGAAGGCTAGGGCGCCTTCCAAACCCAATTTCAGATTGCACCATGCGAATCGCTCCTTCGAGGAGCTTCAGGATCGATGGACCGAAGGGAGATATCCTGTGGATAAGGTGCTGGGCCCCATCAATCTTCTCCATTCACCTGCCTATACGGCGCCCTATGTTCCTGGCAAGAAGCTGGTGGTCACGATCCATGATATGAGCTTTCTGACACATCCCCATTTTCATACCGAGGAGAACCGGAGCTTCTGCATGATTCAGAGCCTTCGGGCCTCCCGATATGCAGACGCCATCATTTGTGTTTCGGAAGCCACTGCATTCGATGTCAGGAGATACCTTCATGTGCCGAAGGAGAGGCTTTTTGTGGTGCGAGAAGCGGCGGGGCCTGAATACCGACGGCTCGATGATGCGAGAGAAATTGGTGAGAGGCTGCTTCACCTCGGCATACATGAGAACTTTATCCTTTTTGTGGGCACTGTAGAACCCCGGAAGAATCTCACCACGCTCATCGAGGCATATGCCGAGATGAAAGCTGAATCAGAACATCCAGAATGGCTGGTCATCGCAGGAGGGAGCGGATGGAAGAATGAGCAGATATACGAGAGAGTCGATGAACTCGGGATCGCTGATGCGGTGAAGTTTCTCGGGTACATCTGCACCGATGATCTCGTGGTCCTCTACAATGCCTGTCGTGCTTTCGTATATCCGTCGTTGTATGAGGGGTTCGGGCTACCAGTACTGGAGGCCATGGCATGCGGTGCGCCTGTCATTACATCGAATTGCTCCTCGCTTCCGGAAGTGGCGGGTGAGGCCGCGCTTCTCGTGGATCCAGAGAATACCGGCATGCTGAGGCAGGCGATGAAATCAGTGCTGAGTGATTCCAGCCTTCGTGCGGAGCTGCGGAGGAAGGGCCAGTTACGGGCTGATCGCTACTCGTGGCGTGAGACGGCTCGGCAGACGCGTGGCATTTATCAAAGATGCCTCGAGTAAGTCGATGGCGAGTGGAAGGGATGTCTTGATTCGGAGGTTCATGGGTTCAGAGGTTCCAAGGTTCATGGGTTCAGAGGTTCGGGAGTTCCAAGGTTCAGAGGTTTATGGTTCAGGGTTCACCGAGAATCCGAACCTTTGAACGCCTACGGTTTGCCGAAGCAACCAGGAAGGAGGCGCAGAGAATGATTAGGCTGCTTACTGTATTGGCTATCTCAGCGATCTTGGTATCCCTGCTGGGCTGCTCTACAGAAGAGGATATCGTGAATGCTGTTCTCGATCCGGGAATTGATAACCGGCTCGCGTGGGAGGCCATGAACGCTTCGATTGCAGAGGGAAGTGCACTTCTGCAGAGCCCTGATGGCGTGGAGCCGAGCCAAATAAGGCAGAAACTCACCACACTGAAGGCCAATACCAGCTATAAGTTGTCCCTGAAGGTGCGAGCCGTGCGCACACCGACTGCCCAACTAAGCCTCGATCTTTTTGTGGATGAGACTTATGACAGCCCGGATCAGGAACTCTTGATTCCACCTCTGGAGATCGGTCCCCAATACATGGCCTTCCATAAGATCATCAACACGGCGAGTTTCCGGGAGCAGCCCTACATCAGAGTGTTCACATTCTCGACGGTTCCTGTGGAGATCGATGAGATTGGTATTACCGAGGTGAGACGAGGAACATAGCTCCGCTTCGCATTGGAATGGGGGAATGGGGGATTTTTGGGGAGGGAGGAATGAACATCGAACATCGAACATTCAACATCGAACGTCGAATGGGAGAAGGGAATGGGGGGAAGGGGAGAGGAGAGCGTTGAGCGTGTAGCGTTCAGATGACAGAAGGAGGAGCAAGGAGAGATTCTTCGCTCCTTGGAGTCGCTCAGAATGACAGTGCTTGTGTGCAGAAGTATGTGGCACTGGGTGTCATTCTGAGGAAGCAATGCGACCGAAGAATCTGGGTGGGGGGAGGAGAGAGGGTTCAGGGTTGAGATGACGGAGAGAGGATGTCGGAGGGATTCTTCGCTCCTTGCGGTCGCTCAGAATGATAGGGATTTAAGGCATAAGGATATGGAAGTGTTTGTCATTCGGAGTCCGTCTGTTTCGCTCATAGCCCGTCCTGAGCCCATCGAGGGAATGAACTGCGCGAACCCTAATCGCCTCGGGTGGTGATTGATGCGGATTAGATCCCCATCTTTGATGACTTTGGGTTGTTTCGCTGCATGTTTGGCCATCGCATTGTTCCCTGTCTTGACGGGGCAGGTGATGAGATGTGGGGATGCAGGCGACTATGTCATGATGGCAGCCAGCATTGCGGAAGATGGAGATCTCTATTATGCGCCGGGCGACCTGTCTCGAATACTGACGGAGCGACCGCTCGGTACTGATTTCCCCGCAGGGATGTTTCTTCTTCGCAATGAGAGCGGCACCTGCTATGTGGGTGGCCACAGTTTCTATTACCCGGCAGTCGCCGCAGCTTTTTTCAAGGTATTCGGTTTCTTTGGCTTCCATGTCCTGAACGCGCTGTTATGGGCGGGAACAGTTCTTTTTCTCGCCAAACATCTTGCGCGTTCAATGGGAATAAGGCGTGGGTGGGTACTCGCTGTCATTGGTCTCTGGTTCTCGGCGGCCTATGATTATGTCCTTTGGCAGACGCCTGCCACCTGGATGCTTTTCCTCAGCAGTGGCTTTCTCTTTTTCTTTCTTCGAAGGCGCTATCTCATTTCCGGGGTTTTTCTTGGATTAGCGGCTGCCAGCCAATTCCCACTGGTCTTCTGGATTTTTCTGCCTCTCCTGGAACTGGCCCGAGGAAAGATCTGGACGCGGCATGTTCTTATACTCTGTGGCGCTGCCGTATTGTGTTTCTTGCCACAACTGCTCTACTACCGCATGGTGTTCGGTACCGCGCATGCCGCGTGGTTGGATTTCGGAACAGGAGCTCGATTTCTCTACTACCCCTTCCAATTCCCTGGTCAGGAGCAGTTCGACCGAGCGGCACATTCTGTGGTCTTTGCGAGATTCTCCAGGGCGACGCACTTTCGCATCCAAGATCTTTTTACTTCCCTCGTGTCTCCCCGGATAGGCCTATTATGGTTCTATCCGCTCTCGGTGTTTGCCATGTGGAGGATGGTTCGGGAACGGAGGGGGGCGACCCTTATGCTGGCGGCATTCTCCATTCTGGTGGCATTCTGTACCGCCGGCAAGCTCGAGAGCCATCAAGTCGGACTTCGTTATCTCAACCCGATCTATCCCGCATTGCTCTTTGGCTTCAGGTCCATGGAACCGAAACGTCTCGATCGACTGCTCATAGCCCTGGCAATCATATTCGGGCTTACCTTCGCTCTGTTCCCACGTGCCAATTCAGCCGAGAACTACCAAGAGAAGATGACCGTAGGGACTATGTTATTCCCTTGAGATTGCTTGGTGGTGTCTAACCCGAACTTCTCACCAAGTTTCGGCTGCAGCAGCCGATATGGCATCCCGCGTCAGACGCGGGACTTTGTTACGCTTCGTCGGCCTCCTCGATCCGCCAGCTGGCGGACAGAGGATACGCCTGCGGGGTCCTCAGTCGCAAGCCTCGCATTCAGAATCCCGCGTCCGACGCGGGGCTTCGCCACGAAAGCTGGTGAGAAGTCCGGGCTAACGCCCAGCATCGAACATTCAACATCCCCTCGCCTCTGCTCGGGGCAATCCCGCGCAGTACGCGGGACTACGCAAGAAGCGTAGATGTCGGGAGGAGTTCGGGACAAAGTTCGAGACGAAGTTTGGGAGGATGATGGAGGGCCATGCTCCGTCATGGCCGTTGATGCTCGATACAACGGACGCGATCCACCGGCCGGCGGACGTCCCTCCAGAGATGGTGATGAGCTGCGAATGGGGGATGGGTTGATGGGGGAATGAGAAGAAGAGAGCTTGCAGCGCTGAGCGTTCAGATGACGGAGGAAGGATGCAGGACCACGTGTCATTCTAAGGGAGCGGAGCGACCGAAGAATCTGGGTGGGGGGAGGGGGAGAATCTGGAATCTGGCAATCTGTAATTTCCAACATGGGGAGGGAGGATTGAGAAGAAGAGCGGAATGCCGGAATGGGGATGAGTGAATGGGTGAATGAACATCGAACGTCGAAGGAGGGAGGTGGAGCCTGTCTTGCAAGAAACAGCGGAGCTGATGATATTTGTGAACAGAATTTGAACGGCGGGAAAGAACAGAGCGTGAGGGGCGGCCGGCATGGCCGCCCCTCCAAGAGACTATCTTAGGACCACAAATCTATTGCTTGCGGAGGCGCCGTCTTGCCCGATGGCCCGGACGGTGTATACACCGGATGCCACCGTGTTATCGAACTGTCCCATGGGAATACGGATATGGTTCAGTCCCCGTGGGAGCAATCGGGCTTCCAGCGTGCCGACGGTTCTGCCGGCGAGATCGAGGATCTCAAGGCGTACCTGCTGTGGCGACTGCAGCGCGAGCTCAACAGTCAGGTCTTTCTGCGTCGGGTTCGGCCATACTCGATCCATGGTGAGGGCGTCCGGGAGCGCCATGGGCTTTTCGTCAGAGCCCATTCCCTGATACCCCAATGCGAAGTCTATCCCCGAGGAGCTGGCCGACACCTGGGTAGCTTCAAGCGGCACATCCTGCTCGAATGGCATGAATCCGAAGAAGTAGTAATACCCGAAGGGCATGAACATGGCCATCTCCATAGGAAGAAGCGGCGCCGGAACATCGTCGTACCACTCGTCCGCAGGTATGATATCGGCTCCCTCGTTGAGGAAGATGTATCGTACCCACGCCATGAGACTCCATGTTCTCACATAGTGGGTGCTGCCACTGGCCAGGCTCTGTATCTCGTATCTCCCGGCCTGCCACTCGTCCCCTGTAGCAGGGTCGAAGCCACTGCTGCTCACCCCAGTCAAATGCCCGGTGAGATCATATGATGTCACGATCACCCAGTTCAGCGGGGCGTCTTCACTATTGGTGACTCTCCCCTTTATGGTCTGATTGGCTGCCGTGAGATGGATATCAAGGTCTGAGGCATAGGCCTCTCCTGCCGTCAACTGGACCGTACCACCCTGGTCGAAGGTGTGGCCCCCACCATAATAGCCTACTGCCGCCTGTGCGCCCATGGGAACCGCGGCGAGCTTCACTTGCCGAGCGGGAAGACGGCGGATCCTATACCCCGCACAGAAGGTGTTGTCCTCTTCCGTGTAGATGGGCGCTTCGTCGAATAGGCTGAAGCCCGTCGGCGCTCCGCTCTCAGCGTCATAGGCGACGATCAATACCTGGATGTCTTCATCGCTGGCCGGGCTGCCGTCAGGCATATGGACGTAACCTTGCACAATGGCTTCCTGATCCAGCTCGATATCTATGCCGCTGGTGGTCTGATCCTCAGTGACCTGGATCGTCGGCGCGTCCGGGAAGTTGAATACCCCCCCGTAATATTCTGATACATATCCGATCTCGTCGTAATCACCCACTGTGGTTGACGCCCACACCTTGTAGTTGCCCGTGGGGAGGCCCCATATGGTGTAAGAACCATTCTCGTCCACAGGAGCCGGATACATGAAGAATAGCTCCAGTACATCACCCTCCAGAGGAATACTCTCTGGATAGGCAATGACGAACTCGACGATGTCATTGTCCGCCGTGCCTCCTCCGGCCAGCGTGACGGCGCCTTCGATGATTCCGCGGGCAGGAAGGTTGAAGTCAATGCCTGTGGTGGTGGATGTACCCGTCACCGTGACAGGAGTGGCTTGATCGAAGCTATGGACATCGTCATAGTAGATGGGCAAAAGCGGAAAGGGGAAACCCTGCAATGAGACTATGTACTGCCCGGGCCGGAGTCCCCCGATGATGTACTCCTCTCCTGCTTCCGCGAAGGTCATGGCAACAAAGAATGTGCTGTCGTCGGGGGCGAACGCTGAAACAAAGAATAAAAACTCATCGGCAGAAGGAACGTCTGTGTCCACAGTACCACTGATGGCCCCACCTTGTGCCAGCACGAAGTCGATTCCTTCGGTGGTTTGGCCTGGCTGTACGGTCACCGGGTTGGCGCTCTCAGCAGTGGGCTTGTCATCATAGTACTCAGGCATATAGCCTGGACTGGCGAAGCTGGGATCCGCACGTACCACATAGTTGCCTGGTGCAATCCCCTCGACGATGTAGCTCCCGTCGAAGTTGAAGACCATACCCATGGCAATGGAGCTATCACTGCCGATCTCGTACACATCCACCATGGTTCCGAAGGCAGCCTCGCCCGTATCCAAGGTGATGATCCCGGCTATATTCCCACCCGGTGGGAGATTGAACGTGATACCGGTAATCGTTTGGTCAGGAGTGGTGATCTCCAACGACTGGGCTTGCTCAGGATCGGGCGTATTGGGGTAGAATATCCGCCCGAAGTTCAGGGCACGGCAGGAGAGATAGAACGTGCCGAGAGGAATCGGGCCAACTGTCGCCACGCCGGCGTCATCGGTGGTCACGGTATGATGCAATACGTGACCTTCCGTGAAAATATCCTCTTCCGCTGGTGCATAGGGGTACAGCTCGAATTCGACGCCCGTGTTTGCCAGGGGCTGACCCGATCCGTCATTCACAGTAACCGAGACGAAACCACTATTGCTCTCGAGATCGAGGTCTATGCCGTCGGTGGTCCCCCCCGCAGTTACGGTAACGAGGCTTGCCTGATTCCAGTCTGTTGTATTGTCATAGAACTCGTTGATGAGCGTGCCCTGGTGCACATCGTCGTCCCACCCTTGGGTGAGTGTGAACACGTAGTAGTCACCAGGGGGGAGCCCGCTGAGCTCATAGTCGGCCCGGCCGTCCATCCACACCCAATCGGAGGAAAGGACGAATCCATACTTATTCAGAGCCAGGACATCAACGTCATACTCGCAGCCCTCGGGGCATTGCGGTCCCGTCACACTTCCTATAATGGTGCCGCCCCTGGGATCGGCCTCAGGCTTCAGCGATATGTTTGCGGCCCGCGCGGCCTTCTCCATGGGGAGACGCTTGAGCTGGTCTTGGGCCTGGAGCGTCAACACCTGCTCTCGGTCGAGTCGTAGATCAGACGCATGGGGAAGTTGCATGGGGTTACTGCCGGACACGATCTGGATGCCGGCAAAGGATGTGGTCGCCGCAAGGATGAGAGCCATGATCATCATGATGCGGAACTGTCGCATGTGTTACCTCCTATGGGTCACAAGGGGACTGCGTGGATGTGCCTGCAGTCAGTGAATAGCACCTAAGTTGAGCGATTCTCATCTACTTAGGTACAGTTGTGGAAAAAAAGCCTGGCGAATTTGTGCAGTATCCGTCGCTTACGCAAGCTTTTGCGGCTCGAATACGGCGAGCATCTCCAAGGCGGCTTTCAGATCGTCAAAGGAGGAGCTGCCGAAGCTCAGCCGGAGATGCCTTTCTCCTGCAGGGCCGAAGGCGGATCCGGGAACCAAAATAATACCGGCCTTTTCGAGGACAGACATGGCCACATCGAGGCTGTTTCTGTCCTCGGAATAGGAGACAAAGGTGAACATGCCACCTTCTACGTCTCTCCAGGAGAAGAAGCCGTTTCCCGCGTCAAGGGCTGAGGCCGTGGTTTCCATCCGGCGTCTCAGCTCGATCATCCTCCCATCAAGCCAATCGTCCACCGGGCCCATCAAGATTTCCCTGAGCAGAGCCTGCGCAGGAACGGGGGAGCATATTGCTACCGAGTCGTGAACCTTGTAGGCTTCATCCATGAGTTCTTTCGGGCCAAATAGGTATCCCAGCCGCCATCCCGCCATTCCAAGGCTCTTGGAGAAACTCCCCACAGTCAGAACAACCTCCTTGAGTTCGGGAACAAGCCACGGGTGACTACGTTTCTTGTCGGTGAACTCAAGCCTTTCATAGGTCTCGTCGATTATAAGCATACATCCGCATTCTGCGCAGTGCTCAGCGAGGAACCGGAGATCCTCTTCGCCTATCACCGATCCCGTGGGGTTTGCAGGGTCGACTATAACTAACGCGGACGCACCCTCTTCGATGGAATCAGCCAACCGCCGGATATCTTGGGAGTAACCACCTTCATGCTCGATCATGGGGACAAAGACGGGCTCCAGCCCGAGGAAATGAACGGCAAACAGATGATCAAAGTAGTATGGATCGCTGAGGATGACGCGTTCCCCGGGATCTGCCGACACGGTCAAGGCTCCCACGAATGCTTGGCTTGCTCCGCAGGTAAGATGGATCTCTGTATCCGGATCTATCGTCAACCCCCTGGAGGCAAACCATCGGCTACACAAGAGCTTCTTGACTTCATCGAGTCCCGGATCGGGGCTGTATCTATGCATAACCGGTTCGTGGAGTCGTTTCTTTACCGCTTCCAGTGCCCACTCAGGAGGGCCGAACCATGGTGTGGCCTGGCACAGCCTGATTACCCTCCTGCCTGACTGCTCCAGGAGCTGCGCAGCCTTCGCCATCTCTGCGATGGGCGGTCTGACGATTCTTCGTACCCTACTGCTTGCTCTGATAGTGTTCATAAGATCCCCGTTCCGTGACCGCGCGCGGAAAAACGAGCGCTACGCTTGGGTAGACAGAAGACGGAAGACTGAGGACAGATCCTGACGCGAACGTACACCTTTCGCAACACTGTCATTCTGAGTGACCGCAGGAACGAAGAATCTCTCCTCGTCAGGTCGAGATCGCATGCCTTGAGATTCTTCGCTTGCGCTCAGAATGACAGATCGAACCCAAGGCCCTGCAGCCCACAACTCGCAACCAATGATCTGCTTCACCGCTCGGCCAGTCGGCGAATCATGTCTGAATACTAACCGCATCCTTGAGATCCTTCACGAGCTTCTGCCTGCGGGACATCAGCCTTTTCTGCTCTCTGGGTTTTGCTTTTGCCAGGAGATAGGAAGTCAGGAGCGGCAGGGCTACCGTGATATCGAGATACACGACCACCGTGTTGAACAGTTCCAGCGGATCGATCTTTCCCCAACTGACTGCCTCCGACGGTGTCGCTCCTGAGAGGCCTCCGGTGTCCGGGCGAGCGTCGGTGATCTGTATCATGAAGTCATGACCGCTTTCCTTAAGACCCAGAATCTCCTGAAGATAAGGCTCCGTCTGGAGCGCGAAGTTTTTGGGTGCGCCACCGCCGAGAATGATGACCGCGCTCTTTCCACCCTTTTGCTTGGCTTCCCAGACGATGGATGCCGCGAGATTCACGTCGGCTGTGGGATCGATCACTAGGGCTTTGCCTGGCAGAGAAAGCGCCGCAATGTTCATGCCGATGGAACTGTCTCCAGGGGCCGGGCAGAAGATCGGGATGTCGAGATTGACTGCTGTTTCGAGAATGCCCGGATTGGATACACCACGGCGTTGCCTCTCCTTCGCCGCCGCTTTGCCCAATGCTGCGTGGAGCTCAGGCGTGCTGAGAGGCTTCCCATGACCTTGGATCTGCTCTTCCACCACGGATCGGACAAAGGCATCGGTGGAGAGGAGAACGTCGTACCGGAGGAGAATATCGTAGATCCTCACCAGGCCTTGTTCCTTGAGCTCCCTGTCATCGAGATTCGGGTGACCCATCCGCGGCGGCAGGTCCAAGACATAATGGAGATCGTGATACAGATTTGCCCCGGTGGATATGAGCCAGTCGACCCATCCTGCCTGCATGAGCGGCACCAGGCATGATGTTCCAAGCCCTGCGGGAGTGAGAGCCCCACTCAAGGTCCATACCGTGGTAACATCGGGAGCTGAGATCTCTTCCACCAGGAGGAGTGCCGCCTCGCGGAGACGGGCGGAATTGTAGGCGAGAAAGGCCTTATTCATCAGCTCAGCAACAGATTCCGCTCCCGTGATGGGATCTGGTGCAATCCTGCTTCCTGGATCGTTAGCCCGCATTTCTTACCGGCTTTCGTCGCGAAGCGCTGTAGTTGGCTTTGGCTGCAAGGCTTGCGACCGAGGACCCCGCAGGCGTATCCCCTGCGATACATCGAGGAGTCCGAAGGAGCGTAACGCCGCAGGCAGGGCCAAATGCAACGCTGCAGCAGATGGCCGGTAAGGAATACGGGCTAGTGCGCATATACTCATGGAGAACTCCCTCACAGAGAAACCGGGGAAGAGGTGAACTCTCTTCCCCGGTTGGATCGAAGACGTGCGGATCTATCGGAGAACCACAATCCTTCTGGTGGCGGAGCCTGCCGCGCTCTCCAGTCTCATCAGATACGTACCAGTTGCCACAGGCTTATTGCTGGTATCTCTGCCATTCCACATGGCAGCATACATGCCTGCATTCTGATAGCCATCATGGAGCATGGTCACCTTTCTCCCGCTGAGATCGTACACTGAGAGGTTCACCTCACCGGACACGGGAATGGTGTAGTTGATGCACGTGCTCTGAGAAAAGGGATTCGGCCAGTTGTAGCCAAGTGCCACGGTTTCCGGTTTTGTCGCACCCTTGATCTCATGAACAGGCTGGTCGCCGAATGCGTCGAAGAGCTGTTGGTTCTCCTCGTACCTATCCAGGACAGCGGCATGGTTCATGGCGAAGCCAGCCTCGTTGTCCATGGGAGTGCTTCCGTCGTTGAGATTCTCCACGCCTGGGTACCAGACGCTATACTTGTACAGGATCGTGCTCGATGTTCCTTCGGGCATGAGCACATCAGCCGCCCAGATGCCGTCGCCTGGGGTCTGATCTCCGTTGGTCCCGTCATCGTAGAGCCGGACCATGCTTGTGGTGTCATCCGGGTCCCAGCTTGGCCACTCCAGGGGACCAGTGCCGTCATCACCTGCGAGCCACACACTCCCGATGGATGGGAAGGGCTCCCCAGTATACCAGCATATGGCGTTGGTCATATCACAGCCGACGTTGAGTGTAACATCGACCTCCACAGGACCTCCCGCCGGCCAGATATCCGGAAACCGGGGATCCAATATTTCCTCACCAATGAAGGGGAACTCGTGGTTGGCGCCCAGCTCCCAGCCGGAATCGAGGAAGTGCTCATCGGGGAATGCCTTGAACTTCCACGAGATGGTGGATTCATGCTCGGCAATGATCTCATATCCCCACTCATAGATGGTGGGTTCGATAAGACCGGGGACCATGGGCTCCTGGTTGCCCCATCCCTCGAAGTTCCCGCGAACCGAGATCCAGTCAGTCCCGGCATCGAACCATCCATTGGAAATCAGGTCGGACATGTCGGCCTTGAAGGTGACCACGCCGGTGTCGATAATGGCGGGAGAAGGCTCCTCATTGTTCCAATATGCCCAGACAATGGTCTGATCTTCAGCGGGGATCACAAGTGTTCGATTCCCTTCCGGCAGATCCTCCCACTCGTCGGGAGCGGTGCCTCGCACGAATTTGTACTCGATCGTCACTCCGGCAGAGTCCACAGGAGCAGTCACCTGGCCCGAGTAGTAGAAGCTTTCATCCTCTCTATCCAAGACAAGATTTGTCGACCATGACAGATCATCGACGCCGGCACCTCTCATGCCCACCTCATCCGTATCAGGGTTGAAGATGGCATTTGACTCCATGCTGACCCGAAACCAGAGGTCGATATCATCCGTGGGCGTGTACGGAGGATTGAAGCCATTGTTGAAGTAGGCGAGATCCAGGGTCACATCCTGGTCGAGCAGCAACGTCTTATTGTCGGTGCTTTCCCAATCCTCGGCATAGTACTTGTACTCCAGGGTATTCCCTGTCTCCGATGCGTCGAAAGTGACCACGGCTTCCCAGTAATCACCGGCCGTGTTCACCAAGTTCACGGAATCGTCACCCCAGGTGATGGGTGCGATGCTCCCGCGTACCTGGACCATGCTCTCGTCCGTGATATCGTAGGCGTTCACGGTGCAGGTGTTCAGCCTGAATGTCACCGTGACTTGGGCCGACGCACCCTGAACAAGAAGAGCGATGACCCCCAGAGCTACGAGAAACTTGCACCGTGTCATAGATCCTCCTTATGGTGGTGCAACAAATCTTCCGCGGGATCGTTTGTCCCGGGATGGGCTACTACAGGGACCGCAAGACTCGCTTGGCGCGAGCGTGCGGTTACATAGGTTCTCCGATAGGCGCCTCCTTTCGTTCTTTCCTGCTAAATGGCGCTGATCAGAATGCTGACTCGGTGTGCCTGCTCGAGCCTGCCAAAACTCTGATATGCATAGTCAAGCTTCAGATTCGCTGAGCCTAATATGGGGAGGGAGAGCCCAAGCCCTGCCGCGAGCCCTTCCTCGCTGTCTTTCATGAATGCCGACTTGTAGCCTGCCCGCAAAAACAGCCGGTCGGCCAAGCCGTATTCGACGCCGAAGTCCATGGCCTCGGTATTGTCGTTGGGATGCAGTGCGTCCATGCTCACGAGAAGACTGTTTCCAGCTACATCCCTGAGCACATCCATGGCAAGACCGACCCTAAAAACAAGCGGCATGTCGAATTTGTCCAGTGCAATGTTGGCATTGATGTTCTCATTATTGCCTTCCTGAGTGGGATCAGGATCCACCTGAACAAGCACATCGTTTCCCGCCATCTGCAACTTGGTCCCGAAGTTCGAGATGCTCATGCCCAACATCAGGCCGCGCCACTGTGTCTCGAAAAGCGTCCCCACATCCATGGCAAAGCCCGTGGAATTGCAATCTTTGATATACTCCCTGACATACTTGCCACAGAATCCTATGGAAAACCTGTCGGTGAGCATCATGGAGTAGCCCAGGGACATGGCATAGCTCCCCGCATCAAAAAGCTCACCCGTGCCTTCAGGCTGCAGGACCGTTCTGACGGGCTCTTCCCCCATGGTGAGGAATGTGGCGCTGAGCCCGAGAACACCGCGCTCTCCAACCGGTATGGCGGTGGCTGCGTAATCAAAGTTGATGTCCGCAAGCCATTCATTGTGGCTGAACATGAACTCCGGAGATGCGAGATGAGCAGTTCCCGCCGGGTTCCAATACAATGCCGATACATCATTGGCCACGGCAACGAATGCTCCTCCCATGCCCAGGGCTCGGCTTCCCACCCCAATGGACAGGAAGGTGGCCGCCGTAGTACCTGTCTTGGTCACCGTATCCCCATGGCAGGGGGCCCAGACCAAAGCTGCCACAACTGGTACAAGCCAAAGTCGCTTCATCTTGTCACCCCCTCTACTTGATGACGGCGAATTTGCCGATTCTCTCGCCAATACCCGGGGCATCAACATGGAAAATGTAAACGCCGTAGGCTATGTCGAGACTGTCCTTGGTGAGCATATCCCACACCGCCGTACCAGTGAGCGAGTCGTGCTCAATGGTGTCGACGAGCTGGCCGCCAACCGTGTAGATCCTGATAGTGCAGCGTTCGGGGAGGTTGACGAAGTGCAGCTCCCGGGGACCACGCCCATCGGAGAATGGGTTCTTCCCTTCCCAGCTTGCCGATGCGATATATGGGTTGGGCACCACGATGATCTCGTCCAGCACATTCTCCTGCAGGCCTTCGGTGTTCACCTCTTGGGGGTGGACCTCGAAGATGAATGAATCCGTGGCGCTGAATGGTTTTGTGGTGGACATCCTGAGCTCGTCTCCACCTACGGGTACGTGAGCCGTTGAGTCGAAACCCACAAAGGTGAGCTTCCAGGTCAATAGGCGGCTCTCGTCGGTGCGCTCGAAGAAGATGAGCTGATCGAGATTGGTGATATATCCGGGATCATGCAGGCTAGGTTCAAGATTCGCATCGATGAACGCGAAGCTTATGTTTTCTCGCATATTGGGATCCGTGACGGTGAAGTTGCACGCTCTGGCAGGCAAATCAAACGGGCCAATACTTAGTGCCCATGAGCTCTCGGAGAGGTCATCGGAGAAAGTGAGCAGATAATCTCTTGGGAATCTGACTCCTTCCTCATCTATGCCTGCCGCGCGGAATGGCTCAAAGGAGTAGGCATAGTTCTCCGCTCGGTACAGATTCCACCCCGAGGTGCTATCGATCTTTGTGATGGTAGTATCATTCATTATCTGAAGCCTCATTCCCAGGGGCTCCTCATCGAGCAAAAAGAACCGGGAGTCACCAACAAGATCCGTTTCTCTCTCCACCAGGTACGAACCACTGATTCTATCGTAAACCGAGAAGCTTGTGGTCAAAGGAATCCATTCGTCGGGATCTCGAAGATCGATGTTCGGTTCACCGGGATCTGGAAGCCCGTTGGCCTCGGTCCCATCGGCATCAGGGCCGGGATAGCCGGGGTCTCCGGGCTTGAGCCCATCGGTTCCCGTGTCGTGGATGATGTCCTCTCCTGGATCGAGAACTCCGTCTCCGAGATCGGTCCATGGTTCCGCCTGCTCGAATGCGGGGTCGAAAACGCCGTTGGAGTTGATGTCAGTAAAATCCCACTTGGCGTTATGCTCGGTACCCGCAGGATTGTTGAGCGCATCGTAGTTGTCACCTGCAGGATCGGGATTTGTGGTAGGATTGTAGACCCTGCCGTCACCGCTGATTTCCTGTTCATCGGCCAGACCGTCGACGCCAACGTCGCTGAATGGTTCGTTGGAGTCCCACATGCCATTTGGCTCGTCATCCCATGGGATCCAGTCACCGTCGTTGTCCCACGAATCATTGGATTGGTCGGTGAAGGAAACGATGCAGTCAAGGCCTGATTCCGGCACGTCATCGGGATTGAGAATCTCCAGGTAGACCGTGCCCGTTCCATGGGCCTGCCCTTCCCGGGCCAGCTCGCCCTCACCGGTTGGCGGCTCATATCCCGTGGCCTTGGGGTTGGGTATGGCGTACCCGACATTCCTGCCCGCCGAGATGGTGCCGTCCGGGTTTATCTTCACGAACTTCGACGTCTCGGCTGGAGAGAGTTCCTTGGGAATATCCCCACGATCATAGGCCGTCACGGCGTAGAAGTAGCGTTGACCGTTGACCACATCAGTGTCAACAAAGCTGTGTTTGAGGCCGGAATCACTTCCGAGATCGAACTGGGCGCCAAGGCGCTCGTCCACCAAAGGAAAAAGGCCCTGGATTCCATCCTTGAGGTCATAGATGACCACGGGCTTGTCGAACTTCGGGCTTCCCCATGCATCGGTGATGTCGGACGCATCCGCCCATTCGGTATCCGTGGCCTTGTAGATCTTGTATCCTTCAAAGTCATAGCCCGAGATAACATCGAACGAGCTCTCTGATGCCGAATCCCAGTAGAGTGTGGTCTTCTTGTCGCCTGGGACCACCGTGAGTGTCGGCAGCTCGGGTGCTTTGGCGAAGTTGTAATTCTCGTTGTAGATCGTCTGCACGGTACGTTTGTTTCTGAGGATGTCGTCACGGTCATCACCAAACACGAGGCAGACTGAGATCCGCTCTGTCTGACCTGCCTTCAGTGGGAAGTAACCGGACCCATAGACGAAGTCTCCGTCTACGTTTTGGGCCGTGGCGTTGAAGTACCCTGGCGCCATTGCCTCCCATAGTTGCTCGTCGTTGCGGAGCTTGATCTTTCCGGAGGGATGAAAGAAGTAGAAGCTGGTCAAACCAAGCTGATCGGATTCATCGATGTCCGTTTTGTCGATGTGGGGCTCACCAGGGAGGTTCGTGCCGGCGCCACTGGTGGGCAGCCCATCACCCTCACCGATATCGCCCGTCCCCGCCTTGCCGTCCAGGCCGACGTCGTCGGTGATGGGATCCCAGTCACCATCATTGTCGATCCCATCATCTCTGCCCTCGTCGATCATAGGGTTGTCCAGACCTTCGCCGGTGAGCCAGTTTTTGGCGAGCAAGCCCTCATTCAAGTAGTACTGTACGCTCTCGACCTCAAAGCCGTTATTCTCATCGATGAGGCCGTCAAGGTTGTCGTCGATGTTGTTCCGG
Organism: Candidatus Fermentibacterota bacterium; assembly: GCA_030620115.1. Lineage (GTDB taxonomy): Bacteria > JAFGKV01 > JAFGKV01 > JAFGKV01 > JAFGKV01 > JAUXFG01. The sequence goes on along the minus strand of JAUXFG010000004.1, from coordinate 11,296 downwards.
GGGATCTCTCTGATCTCCGTTCCGGGATTGATATGGTAGACATTTCCCCGGTAGAGGATGTCAATACCTTCTGCCGGCATGGTCTCCACGGTTCGTTCGTACGAATCGTACTCGATGATCACGATCTCATCACCGATGTTATAGATCTTCGGAGCGAAAGAAGACCTGGTCAGGACCATGCCCGAACCTCCGCTCCCATCTCCATCATTATCGATCCCATCGAATCGATTGCCGGGGCTCTCCAAGAAGGCATAGCCAACATATCCCACGGGGCTGAAGCCGCCTTGGCCGACATTGTCATGATCCCAGCAGTAGGTGATGTTGTCTTCCTTCTGGAAGTCGGCATGGTCATCACCTGCATCGCCACCTCCGCCGACCATACCGCCGACGATCATGCCGAACACTACTTTGTCGTAGTCGGTCGTCCCGATGTTGGTGATATCATATATCCAGAAGATACAATCCTCGGCCAGGACATGGCTCCACTGCATGCCCCTGACTGAGACCCGGAGCCCCAACCCTCTCCTGGTACTGTCGGTGGCATCGGGGTAGAAGAGGAACTCCTCATCCGAGGCGTCATCCATGACCCAGTAGCTTTCCTGATCAGCGTTGGAGACGTCCTTGCCGAAGTAGCCGTTCCATTGGCCGTGCCACCCGGGGTCGTTTTCGTCGTCTGTCTTGTCGGGCCAAAAGGATGGCCATGACTCAGGTTGATGACTCATGGCGATACAGCAATTGTCCGTATCCGCAACTCGTGTTGCATAGCCGGGGATGGGCTCCCATCCCCAGTAGGTCGACCCGTCGGGGCTGTATTCGTTGTTCCCCCGGGGGCCGTCGGACACTTCAACCGAGTACAGCGTATCACCATTCATGTCGATGATCTCTGCGCCTACCAAGACGCTGACGTCGCCGACATACCAGTGCCCCGAGTTGATGGGCCATTCGCCCCCCACCTCGCCGGTGACCGCAGGTAGTTCCCGCCCTATCATGCCATAGTTGAAATATGTCGTATGCACAAGATTCCCGCTATGCCAGTTCTTGAGTCGGGCATCGTAGCTTCCCCGTTCATCGACCTTCCCCTCAACGGATGATCCCACGAGGAGAAGAACCAGTGCAACGAATGTGAGACTGAATTGTTTCATGGTCACCTCGATCCTCTACTCAGAAGGACGCAGTCACGCCGAACTGTACTCTGCGAGGCTCGGAGTAGTAATCCGGCCGTGTGATGTATTCCTCAACGGTGTTGGGACGGTTGGGGTCGTCGGATGCGGTCTGGGCATCCAGGTCATAGGTGGCTCTCCCTGTGGTGGAGTAGACCCCCGTTTCATTCCGTGTATCAAAGACATTATAGATATTAAGAAATACCGTATAGCGAAGCCGGCCGAAATCGAGCTTCTTATAAAGCTTCAGGTCGATGTTGTACACGTTGGGCTTGCGCTCGGAGTTCTCCGCGAGGCCCACATATTGACCCGACCCAGCGATCTGGCCGCGAGCGAATGATGGCGTATACGGGGTGCCGCTGGCGAATCGACCCAATAAAGTGGCGCGCCACGTGTGGGATCCCACCGCCAGGGAGGCGTTCAACGTATGGGTCTGGTCCCACCCCAAGGGGATCAGGCTGATCTTGGGCGATTGATTCTCACGGGCGGCATTATATGCGTCCGCCGCGTCTGAAGCGGATCCTTCCACCACCATGTAACTGTAGTCTAACCCCGCGCTCAATCCATCGATGAACCGCCGGTCATAGGTAAGCGTGACGCCTCTGGCATTGGCATAGTCCTTATTGATATACCGGCTATACGAGGTCCCCGCCACATACATACTGATGGCTTCGCTGGTACCGACCCAGTCGCGGATGTCGCGGTAGAACATGGTAATGTCAAAGGCATCAACATCCGAGAGCGCCTGCTGCAGTCCGATCTCGTACATCACCGTTTTCTGGGGATCGAGGTCAGCGTTTCCGATGATCGTGCCCAAGCCGGAGCCGCGAGCCACTTCGAACTCTGGATTCTCGTAGAGATATCTGAATTGGGGTATCTGAAAGAAATGACCATATGAGAAGTGGATCGCGCCCCGGTCGGTGATTGGATATGCCACCCCGAGCCTTGGGCTGATCTGCGTCTTTGCGCTGACATCATTGTACCAGAAGGCCTCTCGTTCCGCCAACGTATAGGCGACCAACTCGCTGTCAGTCACCGCGGGCGAGTAGTTCTTGTACACATGTTCGGGAAGCAACGGATGATTCACGTCGGGATCCTGCGGATCGGCGAGTACCACGCCCTCTGGATCGAAGTAGTCGAATCTAAGACCCAGGTTGAGGATGATCTCTTGGAACTCAATCTTGTCCTGCACATAGGCGCTGAACTCCTTGGGCTTCCTCTTGTAGTAGTCGTGATATGGGCTCCGTGTCGGGTGGATCGTTGGTTCGAAGGGCGTGATCTCGGTTCCGGCCAGTTCGTCCCAATCGCCGAACTCGTCGTACCCCCCTACGGTCTTCGGTCTCACTTCGGCATCGTCCATCTCGAGGCTATGCGCCCTGAGCTCCAGGCCTGTCTTGAGCTGGTGACGTTTGGTGATCTGGCTTATCAGGTCGGTTTTTATCGTCAAATACTCGGTGGTTCTGGAGAAGTGAGACATCTGCGTTCCGCCAACCCCGAAGCTGTAGTTCGCCGGAGCAGTAAGGCTGTCCGGATGCACATATCGGGGATCCAAGGGATCCTCGTATAGGTAGTGTTTGTAGCCCGTATTGAATCTTGTGGCCCGCAACTCATAGAAGGTGTGAGAGGAAAGGGTATGCGTGAAGGTTACTATATGCGTCTGCCCGGTGTTGAAGCGATTGAGCGTTGCGTCCGGATTGTACTTGTAATAATGGTCGTAATCTTTGTGCTCGCTCTCCTCCCAGAACAGGCCGTAGGTGAGCTTTAATTCGGGTTTTGGTTTCCACGCCAGCTTACCTTGCAGGTAGATGTTCTGGGAGGGCGCCATGGCCACCGCAGAGCTCTCGCCCACTGAGCCATCAGGATAAAAGACCCGCTTTCCGAAGAAGTAACCCTCAGTATCGTAGTATCTCCCCAAGCCAAAGAACGTCAACTTCTTATCAATGCCTGGAACTGGGCCGCTCAAGATCACCTCGGCATTCACGGTACTGAATGGATCGAGATTCTTGATATCGTAGAATGTCTTGTCATCCGTACTCACGAATTCTCCCGCATACGCGGTGATGGCGCCCTCGTACTCGGAGCCGCCGGCGCTGGTGACGATATTGACGATACCGCTCATGGCCTGACCGTACTCGGCATTGAAGGTCCCGCTAATGACCTGCAGCTCTTCTACTGCGGAGTTCTGGACCTCTACACCCCGGCCCCCTTCGTATACATCAGTGGTTTGCACGCCATCGACCCAGTACGCCACCTCATCCGACCGACCGCCACGAATATGAAGCTCCCCAAATGCGCCCTGCACAACGCCGGCCTGAAGAGTAAGTATATCCTGCACATTGTCCACCGGGAGATCTGCGATCTCGTTGGAACCAACCACCGAGCTTGCAGAGGTGAGATCCATCTGCACAGCAGGCCGTGTCGCAACGATCTCAACAGCGGTTTCCAGAGCGATGGCCTCGGTGCTGAGTTGGAAATCCATCCGCGTGGTGTGATCGACGCCTATAGAAACCTGTGACGCCCGTATGATTCCATAGCCGATCATCTCGGCGCGCAGGGTGTAGGATCCCGGAGGAATGTTGAGAATCGCATACTCACCATTATGATCAACAATGGCCCCTGTCATCAATTCTTCGAGAATCACATTGGTTCCCGGAAGAGGCTCCCCGGAGCCGACGTCGGTGATTCTGCCGGCGACCTTGCCGGTGGTACCGGCAAAAACCCCTGCAGCCAGGCCGAAGAAAATCAGCATCAAGACTGGAAAACACTTCGTTGGATTCATAGGCCAGGACTCCTCGGAGGAAATGTTATGGATCGTGCCCCCTCATTTTGTGGCGAAGGGGGCTATCCGGAGTTATGGGCGTAACAGGAGTTCAGTGTTCAGATTTCAGGGGGGAACAGCGGCCATGGACCGGGCTTTCTCCCGAACTCTGAACGCTGAACCCCTGAACACTCGCACCCTGAACAACCTGAATGGTTCTCAAGTATGCTTGATCAGTCTCCTGGATCGTCACCCATCATACTCTCGGCGTCGTCGATCCATTCACTATCAGGATACTTGGTCTTCAGCACGTCGAATGCCTCGGCCGCCTTCTCCGGCTTGCCGAGGTTCTCCTTGAGAAGGAAGCCGGTCATGAATTGGGCATCATCGGCCTGTGGGCTGTCCGGATATGTTTGCGCCAATTGTCTGAAAAGCGTGAGCTTCTCCTCCGGGGTGCGTGCTGTTTGAGCACGCGAGAGGAGTTCAGCCGGGCCCGAGCCCTCACCAGGTGAGAGCTCCATGCGGAATGTCTCATCTTGTGGCTTCTTGTTGCCGCACCCGAGGGGGAGAACCACAAGAGCGAGACAAAACCCGCAGAATACGAGGTATGTCAATTTCATAGGCAACCTCCTTGCTGGGTGGGCTCACTCAAGAAACGTGGCCCACCTGCATTTAGAGTAACCTACACATATGGGGCTTGCCGATCCTCCTGTCAACCCCCAAAAAGCGCCGCGCAATTCACCCATGATCTTGGTGCCTGGCGTGGTGGAACAGCTCGATCAGCATGATGCGGAGGTTGACATGGATGCGACATGAGCAGAAGCTCTGTGTCTCGCGTTGATGGGTTGATGGGTTGATGGGTTAAGAGATTGAGAGGTTCATGGGTTCATGGTGGGCGTTTCTCACTCCTGTGTCAGACGCGCCACCCGCCATCCGGCGGGATCATTCCATCACGAAACTCTGGTATGAATTGAAGAAGTTCGGGACCCGCCTTCGTTGGATGGCTTCCGTCTTCTCCTGGCGGATGCGCCGTGACCAGTCGGCGTGGCAAGCAAAGTTCGGGACGAAGTTTCTGTGTCAGCTGTGGGAGAGGTGAGTAGTGCGGGTGAACTTGAATGGTATGACCCAGCGATTATCCCGATTTTCGTTTCCAAACGGTTCATCGCTGGCAGACGTACTGACCTCGATTCAGAGCCAGGGCGGGAGACCTTATATCGTAGGTGGATGGGTACGGGATCTTCTTTTGGGGGTGGAGTCCACTGATGTGGACGTCGAAGTGTTTGGGATTGGTCCAGATTGTCTGGCGGACATCCTGGAACGCTACGGCTCTCTTGATCTGGTAGGCAAGGCATTTGCCGTCTTCCGTGTGTCGGGTTCGCATGTTGAGTTCTCGCTCCCGCGGGTCGATTCCAAGGTCTCCGAAGGGCATCAAGGGTTCGAGGTGACGGCGCTTCCCGATCTCTCGTTTCGAGAGGCCGCGCGCCGACGCGACTTCACGATAAATGCCATGGGTCTTGATCTTAGCACCGGATGCATCGTCGACCCCTGGGGCGGGAAAGCCCATCTGGAGCAAGGGCTCCTCGAAGTAGTGAATCCGGACACCTTTGGTGATGATCCACTTCGTGTGTTGCGAGCCGCGCAGTTTCTTTCTCGATTCCTTCTCGTGCCAGGTCCAGAGCTTGTGAAGTGTAGTCGACGGATGCGGATTGAGGGGCTTGCCCGGGAGCGTATCTTCGTCGAGCTCGAGAAGATGCTCGTCGGAAAGAGACCCAGCCTGGGGGCGCAGTTCCTTCGTGTTTCCGGCTGGATTCGGTATTTCCCTGAATGGGCTTCCCTCATTGATGTGCCGCAAGAATCAGAGTGGCATCCGGAGGGTGATGTCTGGAATCACGTGCTTCTGGCGTTGGATCATGCCGCAGGGATTCGGACCGGAAGCCGTCGCACTGATCTTTTGCTCATGTTTGGCGTGCTCTGCCATGATTTCGGGAAGGCAAACACTACGGTCATGGCCCAGGGCAAGCTTCGTTCGGTGGGGCACTCCAGTGCGGGAGTTGGGCTCTGTGAGCAGTTCCTCTGTCGTTTCACCGGAGACAAGGAACTCATCAGCGGAACTAAGAAGCTTGTGAAGGATCATCTCGCTCCCCAGTTTCTGTTCCAGCAGGGGGCCAAGCCCGGGGCCCTGAGACGATTGGCGCGTCGTCTGGCGCCAGAGGTGAACATCGAGCTCTTGGAACGATGCGCCCGTGCGGATTATAGGGCGACCGGTTTTGATCATATGGATGCTTTCCCCGCGGGTACATGGCTATTGGAGCAGGCGGAGAAGCATCTCGTGCGAACCGAACCTGCGCCGCCGGTGCTTCAGGGACGGCACCTCATTGAGGCTGGGCTGGATCCAGGCCCTCTTTTTGGAGAGCTTCTCAGGCGCGCCTACGATATTCAGATGGAAACAGGTGAGAAGGATGTTCGGGTCTTGCTCGATCGCGTGACCCAGGAACATGTCTGCAGGGCGGAGCGAGGATGAATAGCCGGGAGAGATCTAGATTCGGGAAGAACTTCCTGACATTGGCTATAGGCACGGCAATGGCCAGGGGAACTGGTTTCTTGCGCGAGCTTGCCACCGCGGCATTTGTCGGTGCGGGGCCTGCCATGGATCGATTCGTCGTTGCCTTCACCGTGCCGACATTGTTCAGGAGGATTCTCGGGGAGGAAATGGTGGAACGGGCTCTCATGCCCGCGATCAAGGGCGCCCATTCCCGGGGCGAGACGCGCCGTGCGTGGGCCATGACGTGGCAGCTTTTCTTTGGGATGGTTGGCGCCCTCCTTGTGATATGGGCCATTCTTTGGTTGCGCGCGGAGGCATTGGCTCGATTGATCGGCCCCGGGATCATCGAGAAAGAGGGGGGAGCTATTCTGATTCCGTTGATCAGGTTGATTCTGCCCTTTCTTGTCATCATTGGCATTGCAGCCTATGTGGGCGGCATCCTCTTGTATACCGAATCGGTGAGGATCTACTCCCTGGCGCCCATCGGCTTGAGCCTCGGCGTCATTCTCTCATTAGCGGTCAAGGGGAGTGATGCGGGCGCCCGGGCATTGGCCATGGGCTTTCTTCTCGGTGGCGGCCTCCAGTTGGGCGCGCTTGTAGTGGCATTCCTCTCTCCCGGCTACAGGCGGCGGCACCAGGTGAGCTGGGGAATCAGGGACGGATTGACGGCAAGAGAGGCGAAAGCGATTTTTGTGCAGTCGCTTTGGGTATTCTTGCAGTCCGTGGCACAGAAGTCGGCTGAGGTCGTGGATCGACGGTTGGCTTCAGGGCTGGGGGCAGGCAGTGTTGCCGCATTATGGTACGCCGCTCGACTGGTGCAACTGCCGGAAGCGGTGGTTGGGCTTGCCGCCGGCCGCGCAGGCGTGGCGGCTATGACGGAGAAACACGCAAAGGGGCACACGCGGGAATTGGCGCGGCTTGTGCACCACGCGGTGGAACGCACATTACGGGTGATTGCCCCTGTGGCGGCATTCTGTTGTGTCGCGTCCGGCGAGATCACATCGTTGGTCTATCGACGCGGGGAATTCGGAGGCATCGAGGCTCAGGCGGCCGCCTGGGCATTTCGCTTCTACAGCCTTGGACTCCCAGGATTGGCATTGACAAGCGTGCTTTCCAGGTATCACGCGGTCTGCGCTCGAAACGGATTCACCCTTGGCGTGGCGGTTTTCAGTGCGGTGGTGAACATCATCCTGAACTATGTGCTCGTCCGGACTTCCCTTGTGCACGGAGGTATTGCCCTGGCCACCTCCATCGCTTTTTCGGCAGGAACGGTGATTCTCTGGTGGGGGTTCATTCACGGGACGCCCGTGGCCAATCACGGGGAGAATGTCCACATCTCGCTGAGAATTCTCTTTCTGTCGGCCTGTTTTGGTGTCATACTCATACCCTTCAGAGTCTGGGCTGCGGGATGGCGCATACCGGAATGGGAGCTCTTGCATTTGCCCAGCCTTGTGCGAGTAGTATTCCTTGGATTGGTGGCGTTCGTGCTCCACCGTCTTTTGACAAGGATTGGCTCGATCCAATGATGCATAGGAGTGAAGCATGCGTTTCCTTCTGACCGGTGGCGGTACCGGCGGACATGTCTATCCTGCTTTGGCCATCGGGGAGCAACTGGCGAAACTGGATCCGCAGGCGGTCTTCCTCTACGTGGGCGTCCGGGGCAGGGCGGAAGAAAAGCTTGTGCCTGCGGCCGGCATCCCTCTCAGGACAGTGAGTTCCAGGGGATTTCCCACCAGTCGCTCACTCCCGGCATTGGCACGATTCGCGGCAAGCCTCTTTCTAGGCATGATCAAGGCTTTCTGGATACTCTGTCGCTGGAAACCCGATGTCATCGTGGGTACGGGAGGATACGCCTCAGCGCCCGTGGTGTTTGCCAACATGTTTCGGAGAAAGATGGGCTTTTTTGCCTGTCCTGTTCTCCTCCACGAGCAGAATGCGGCGCCTGGGCGCCTCAATCGTTATGCGGCACGTTGGGCGAGCCTGGTGGCAGTGTCGTATCCCTCCACAGTGGAGGAGTTCCCGCCGGGTCGGGCCTCTTTCTTGGGTTATCCCATCCGTGCCGGCATGATTGAACCGCTGACAAGAGGGGCCGCACGGGAGAAGTTGGGGGTTGCCAAAGATGCCAAGGTGGTGCTCGTATTCGGTGGGAGCCTAGGAGCACGGGCACTCAACAAGGGGATCGTGGCGGCTCTGCCTGCCCTCCGCAATGTGGAGAGCCTCCTGATCATACACGCCACGGGAAAGGCTTCTTCAGGTTCTTACGATCCAGTGGAGGAGACGCGCCGGGATATTGCGAAGATGGGCATCGGATCATCTGATTCCTTTTACCGCTGTATGGGCTATCTTGATCCGATCTCTGATTACCTTGCGGCAGCCGATCTCGTGGTTTGTCGTGCCGGTGCCGGCAGCCTTAGTGAACTCTGCGCCTTCGGCAAACCTGCCCTGCTTGTTCCCAAGGCAAACCTCCCAGGGGATCATCAAGTCAGGAATGCGCTGGCTCTGCAGGCTGCAGGTGCTGCTGAGGTCTTATATGAAGTGCCCGTGAGAACAGAGGACGAGATCATCGGGGTCGCTCCACCTCAAGAGCTTGCACGTCGGATCGCGTGTTTGCTGTCGGACGAGTCGCGCCTGAAATTGTTGGGCGAAAGGGGGCGCCGTTTGGCGACTCCACATGCGTCGAGACTGATTGCCGAGGCAACCATTGCCTTGGCTGCGGGAGAGTCTATTCCCTCAGACCCACGGGACAATGCGCAATGGCCTTCTTTGTCTCGAGACCTTGATCGTCTGGCTCACCTGCGTGGAGGCTTACTCCTGGAAGATGCCAGAGGGCGAACCAAGGCAGGTTCCGGCTTCTCACAGGAGGAGCAAGAGTATCTGGCATATCGCACGGATGGCTACCTGGCGTCTCCCCGGTGGGAGGAGAGGAATATCGGCATAAAACTAGTAGGTCTTTTGGGTCTCTGTGGAAGGATAAGCCTGATTGCCGCCATGGTCTATGATCGAAAGTCATCACGGAGCCTTGTGAGGCGGATGCTGGGATTGGAGTTCAAGGAGAACGATTTTGTGCGACGTAATTGTCTTGTAGCCCTGGGGCAAGTGGGTATCTGGAATAATGAGGTGAGGGAGGCATTGATGCAAGGGCTTGCTGATGCCTATTTCGAAATCCGAACTGCCGCAGCCCGTGCGGCAGGCGCCATGGCCACGCATGTGCGGGATGACGCGGGCATCATGTCTTCTTTAGAGCAGCTCGTGGACGACCCACGGTTCGAGGTCCGGTCCGCGGCTTTGGAAGCCCTAGGAGAGACGGTGCAGGGACAAGGTTGGGCAACAAGGTTCACGCGTTTCTTTCTGGAGCATAACTGGAAGGTGCGGAAAGCCGCACTCACGGCGCTCCAGAGATTGAGCCAGCGCGGCGTGCTTTCTGAAGAAGACATCAGTCTGGTGGAAGACGACCTTCAACACATTCTGTTGACATCAACGGATTTTAGGCCGCTGTTTGATCTGAAACAGTCAATCGCAGAACTCTCCACATCCCTGAGGAAGGGCTAATGTTCCACATTCTCTATCAAGCACTGTACGACCCAGACGGATGGCTCTCGTTTCTTCGGTTGTTCAACTACATCACTAGCCGGGTGGTTTTTGCTTCGGTGACGGCGCTTCTCTTGAGTATTCTGCTGGGAAGAAAAGGGATTTTGCTCCTGTTTCGAGCGGGAATGACCGATAGGGTCCGGGACTATGGGGTCATGGATGTCACCAGCAAGAGAGGAACTCCCACCATGGGCGGGGTGATGATCGTGCTTGCTACCGCCGCTGCTACGGTCTTGTGGTGTGACCTGTCGAATCGGTTTGTCCAACTCCTTGGAGCCTCCCTGATATGGTTCTCTGCGTTGGGGCTGCTCGACGATGTTCAGAAGAATCGTCACCGGGATGCTGAAAGAGGATTGTCTCGCTGGCCCAAGTTCATCCTGCAGGCAACATTTGGTGTGGCGGCCGGCGTCTTTCTCGCTCATCCTTCCAGCAGTCCGCTTCCCGAGGAACTTCGGAATGCTCTGTTGATCCCATCCGTGAAGTCGCCTGTGTTTGATATGGGATGGTTTTCCATCGCGTGGACCGCGTTGATTATTACTTTTGCGGCCAATGCCGTGAACTTCGCCGACGGGCTGGACGGGCTTGCCGTGGTTCCGGCCTTTTTTGTGGCAGTAGTCTATGGTGTGTTTGGCTACGTACTGGGCAATCAGGTGTACAGTGGCTACCTTCAGTTTCAGGGTATTCCCGGTGCAGGTGAGATCGCCATATTCTGCTCCGCCCTTGCCGGAGCCTCGGTGGGTTTTCTCTGGTACAACGCCTATCCTGCTGAAGTGTTCATGGGTGACGTAGGGGCGCTCTCGCTGGGCGGCGTACTCGGCACTGCCGCGGCAGTGCTGCGCCAGGAAGTGCTTTTCTTATTAGCGGGTGGCATTTTTGTGGCAGAGATGGCGTCCGTGGTGCTGCAGGATTGGATCGGCATCAAGCTTCTGAAGAGACGACTCATCTATCGCGCGCCGCTGCATCACACGTTCCAGTATATGGGCGTGGCTGAAACAAAAATCGCCGTCAGATTCTGGATAATCTCAGGCATGCTGATGCTGCTCAGCCTGGCCTCGCTGAAGATTAGGTAGTTCCGAGGGGGGAGGGGGGATTGAACATCGAACATCAAACATCCAACATCGAAGTGAGGATGATGGAGGGCCATGCTCCGTCATGGCCGTTGGCGCTCCATACCACGGACGCGACGGAGCGCGTCCCTCCAGAGATGGAATGGGGAAGGGAGAAGAGAGCGTTCAGCGTTCAGATGAC
>JAUXFG010000201.1 GCA_030620115.1 Candidatus Fermentibacterota bacterium | reverse complement strand
CCGCGCCGTCATACCAGGCGTGGTAGAGCCAGTCTTCTCCATACGCCACATGCGGATGGCCCTGGGTGTCAAGCCGCAGACTTCGATTACCCATGTAGCCGAACTGCTTGCCGTTGTCCAGCACCTCGATTTCCCACGTCTGAGCAAGAAGGATGGTTGGACACAGCATGCCGAGTAGCCCGGCCGCGGCGCACACTGTCATCATCCGTCGGTTGTTTTTCCACTGAATAACTCTCTTGAACATCATCGCACCCCTTTCTCTTCCGGTCTGTATCGAGTCTGTGGCCGAGACAACCACGGCACAAGACCGATCTCACATTCCGACCGACTATCCGTATGCCCTTCGCGCCTTCCCTCTCCTGCGCCAAGGGCGCGTCTCTCAACTCCGTGCTGGGATATATCCAGTCCGAAGTCTTGCTCCCTTTCCCTCCTTCCTTATGCATGAAACGTGCCTGTCGAATCAAAGATACAGACTTTCTTATGCGGCAAGAGATCATGAAGCGACGTCGGTTCTCGATGCGCTCTGCAATCTCAACCCAGGTTGATTTTTTAACCCTAGGTTGGCAAATCAGGAACGAGGGGGGTCCGGCATTGCTAACGGTGATTTGACGTACTTGTAGGATTTTGGGCGGAGACGATGGGGATGACATGGGAAACGAATGATATGGAGATGTCGGGTTACGCTGCGCTAACCCGACCTACATCACTATGGGCACCAACGGCGGCCATGACGGAGCATGGCCCTCCATCGAGCAATGAGTGCGTCTTGTCCTGTGGAGGGACGTCCGCCAGCCGGCGGATCGCGTCCGCATCTATGGGCATCAACGGCGGCCATGACGGAGCATGGCCCTCCATCGAGCAATGTGTACATCTTGTGCTGTGGAGGGACGCGCTCCGTCGCGTCCGCGGTATGGGCACCAACGGCGGCCCGGATCGGATTACCACGCAGGGGTGCGGTGTGGTGTGTGCCAGGTGCCGGTGTCTTCAGGGATGAGCCAGTAGGGCGCCCAGGTCAAGGCCACGAGATCGACCTGAACGTCGGTACGGCGTGGTTTGACTGCAAACGTCTGGATGGTGTCGACCACGCCGGACCATTCGTCTGCAATGGCTTGCGCTTGATCTTCAAGGTCCAGGCGGATCTCTTCAAGCTGGTCCTCGATCCGTGCAATCTCCTCTTGTGATTCCACTATGTTGCCCTTGGCAGTGGCGGTCATGCGTCGGCGCCGGGCCGCAGTGGAAAGCCCTGTGGATCGGCGGCGTCCGAATATGCCGAGAAGTCCCACAATGGTTTCGCCCGCTGAGATCATCTCTTCCCGTTTCCGGGAGGTGTAGGTCTGCCGGTCCTCCTCGAGTTCCAACCGTTCGCGGGCTAGCTTTCGTTCCAGGCTTCCAATGGACCGCTTCATCTTACGGCGGAGTTTCTCCACCTCTACGTCGCGCTTTTCGCGCGCCGCCTGCTGTACCCTGACTCTGAATGAGGCCTCGGTTTCATCCGGCTGGGCAAAGAGCTTCAAGGGAGGGCAGGAGAAGATCTCCAATGTCACCTCGTGGTAGAGGTAATCGCGGAAATCCCGTTTCATGGCTTTGAGCTCCGTCGCAGTGGTGGATGGGAGCGATGTGCCGAAGAGCGTCTCGGACTCCGGACGACGATCGAGCGCAGACGCATCCATGGCGAGACCCTCCGCGTCCTCCCAATGCATTACCGCACCAGCACCCTCTATCGGGATAAGGAGCCTCACATCTTTGACCTCGTTTATCTTGCGCTTCCGGTCGAAGAAGCGGACGCGGCCAAATGCCGCCACGCATGGCTCGTAGACGAGAACAGGCTCGGTCGAAGCCAGGGAACCGACTTCCTCCAGACTCGCCATTGCGCGATTGCGGCTCACGGCAACGGGAAGATATGCCACGGAGAGATGGCGTCCTGCCGCAGGTGGGTCGCTCCCGTATCCTGGGAGCGTGGATTGGGCAGCCCTCCGGGCGGCCTTCGGAGTGGAGACAGTTGCTCTTGCGGGCGCCGACGGTGCGGATGGCATCACCTGCGGCGGTTCCGGGGGGCTGACCATTGGCCCAGGGGACAACTGGCGAACCTGTTTCCGCGTCAGCGGACCGCGAAGGTAGCTCATGGCCCACCGGGTTTGGAAGATGACGGGTTGTGGTTCATGTACGTTGTGAAGCAGGAATACACGGGAACCGAGCCCAGAGATGATCCGGTCAAGCTGCGAGCGGCTGAATGAGCCCGGCGAATCAGTGGTGATGCCCTCCAAGCCGTCAAGGACGCGCATCTTGTCTCGGTCGGTCTGGAGTTTTCCTATGAACCATGTCCCCGTGTTGGTCAGCCCTTTGTAATCGAGGTCCACTGGATTCTGGGTGGTTAACATCACGCCTACTCCAAAAGCCCGCGCCTGCTTCAGCAAGGTGAGGAGTGGTCGCTTGGATGGGGGATTGGCCACGGGTGGGAAGAACCCGAATACCTCGTCGAAGTAGAGGAGAGCCCTGAGGCTGGTAGTTCCCGGCTGCTGGCGAACCCATGTGAGGAGCTGTTCGAGGAGGAGTGTGACGAAAAACATTCGTTCGGCGTCGGAGAGATGCGCGATGTAGAAGATTGAATGCCGGGGTTTGCCCTGATCGGTGTGGAGCATTCGGGAGACATCGAGCGGTTCGCCCGCGAGCCACGAAGCGAACCCGGGAGCCGCCAGGATGTTGTTGAATGCCATGGCAAGATCGAAGCGATCGTTGGGGGGAAAGAACGTCTCAACGTCGAACACACCGATCTTGGTCACCGGAGGCGATTGGATCGCGCCGATAAGACGCTCTAGTGTCAAATCCTCCCCGTTGCGCCATGCCTGCTCGAAAATGGTGGAAAGCAGGATGTGCTCTCGACTCCGAAGCGGGTCCGCACTGATCCCCGCAAGACCCAGCAGGGCGTTCACCGTACCCTGGATCTGATCGCGGAGGGATTCCTGGTGCTGATCCCAGGCCAAGGCAGGTGCGTTGAGCGACGCAAGAATAGAAACCGGCGTGCCGGCCTCTGAGCCGGGTGTGTAGATCCTGAACTCCGCGCTCTCCTTCAGTCGTTGGATGCGGTCGGGTCCCTGCCCCCAATCAGCGAGTCCCGTGCGCCAGGTCTTGGAGATAGAACGAGCATAGTCGACAACGCTCAGGTTTTTCCGTCTGGCGTCATCGACATTGACCCATGGTTCGAAATCCTCAGGCTTTAGCTCGGGAAACGTGAGGAGAAGATTGGTGATGTCTCCTTTGGGGTCGATGATGATTGCGGGTACCTGGTCGAGAGCGGCTTCTTCGAGTAGATCGATACACAGACCGGTCTTTCCCGAACCGGTCATGCCCACGCATACGCCATGGGTGGTGAGGTCTCGTGCGTCGTACATGACGGGTTGATCGAGCCGTTTCTTCGCTTTGAGGTCATATTCGTCGCCCAGATAAAACACGCCGAGTTTCTCGAGAACCTGCATTGCGCTCCTCCTAGGGCGGCCTCCGGCCGCAACCGCCAGAGATCAGAAGTCAGAAGTCAGAGGTCAAAGGTCAGCCGGACAACTTCGTCCACTATCTACGCGAAAAACATAGATGTCACGGATAAAGACCCTATGCTCACAGTATCGCTTAACGCGCAGATTATGGCCAGGATGTGTTGGAAACACAAGAGGAAGAATTTTGAATCTGGAATCTGGTAATCTGGGGGGAGAGGCTCGCGTGGCAATAGAGACGCCTTGGCGCCGTCTCGCTGCCCATCGTCACGATCAAACGTCGAACATCTAGCCCGCATTTCTCGCCGGCTTTCGTCGGGAGACGGGAGAAATGGTTGTGGCTGCAAGGCTTGCGACTGAGGACCTCGCATCCAGAATCATCTCAGCGGTTTCGCCACCAAAGTCGGTGAGAAATCCGGGTTAGCGAAGAAGCACAACAGGTCGGTTGATGGCTTGTCCTTCGGCCACCACATGACAGAGATAGACCCCTGAAGCTGCTGGGTTTCCGCTGTTTGAATTGCCGGCCCAATGGAATTGCCGTGTTCCGGAGGGCAAAGGTCCATGGTGGAGTCGGGTAACCAGCCCTCCGGTCATGTCATAGATGGCGATGACCACGGATTTTTCGTATCATCTCGGCCTCCTTCCTTGGGGAGTTCGGGGCCATTTCTTTCCCGGTTTTCGCTGGAATCTCTTGATAAGAGCGAGGATCCAAACGCCTGTAAAAGCCAGGTATGGCGCCAAGAAAAGCCACGGGTTCTCGAGTCTTGGATCTGCCTTCAGATTCGCCTGTACTATTTGGTGGATCATTCCCACGAAGAGAAGCATGGTGACAGCACCGAACCACAGCATGTACTCAGAGAGCACACGGAATGTCTCCTCTCGCCTTTCAGGCGCGAGCCAGTAATCTCTTTGGGGCAGGTTTATGATGGAGGTCGGCAGCTTTGGGAGCCAAAGCCCCATGCCTGCGAAAATGAGAGCGGTGAGGACAATGAGGCCTCCGAGGATAGCAAAGAAAGATGATTTGCTCGACCAGCCATCCGGTTCTCCTGCCTCATTGAAATGGGAGGCCATCATGTCAGGCAACCGGGGATAGTAGTAGAGCACTTGAACGATCATCACCACAATCAGCGCAAGGAGCACGTACAGCGCTATGGATCGACAATTCATTGCGATATCCCTCGTTTCGTTTATCTAAGGGAGAAGGGTAACCGTTCACGGGTTCAGGGTTCAGGGTTCACCGGAAATCCGAACCGTTGATTCGTAGGCTCTGAAAGGTAACCTTGCCTCCGGCCCATAGGGCCTACGGCCTGGCGGGAACAGTGAACCAGTGAACGGCTACGAAAAAGGAAAAGACACGCCCCTTAACTCCGTCGAGAATAAGGTTTCCTCGCCTTATGCATACATGGTATAAAGCAGGAAGGCCAGAGACAAGTCTTGGGTTGGGGGAGGGGGTGGAGGAAGCGTTCAGCGTTCAGCGTTCAGATGAGGGAAAGAGGGATGATGATGGGGTTCAGGGTTCAGGGTTCAGTGCGGCCTCTGATGGCGCCGCGCCATCAGGTTTTTCAAGGCAGAGAGTACCGCAGATATGAAATGTACTCTCAAACAAGGGTTTAGATGAGGGGAAAAGGAGCAGGAGAGATTCTTCGCTTCTTTCAGTCGCTCAGAATGACAGGGGTGATGCGTAGGTGGATGTGGCACTGTCTGTCATTCTGAGGAAGGGGCGCGACCGAAGAATCTGGGTGGGGGGAAATTGAACATCGAACATTGAACGCCCAAGATCGAATGATAGGAGGGGAGCTGACAGCTGATAGCTCGTATTGGATGTGACCACATGTGTCATTCTGAGGGAGCGGGGCGACCGAAGAATCTGTGGGGAGGAGGGGAATGCTGGAATGTGGGATTGAGGAGGAAGGACGATGTGATCTGGAGTTCGGAGGCCGGTTGGGTTGGTGGTGGTATTAGCGAGCCCGTGAAGTTGTGGAGTTATGCTGATGGGCTTTTCTTTCGGGGTCCACCATCGAAGAAGTAGGTATTGCCATGCACCACTCCATTGTTTCGCCAAATAAGATAGAAGCGCTTGCCAAGAAGATGGACCAGTTGGGTGTACGGGAAAAGGATATCGAAGAGAGCTTCGTGCGATCGTCCGGGCCCGGAGGCCAGAAAGTCAACAAGACCTCAACATGCGTGGTGCTGAAACATACTCGCACGGGAATCGTGGTGAAATGCATGGAGACCCGGTCCCGCGAGCTCAACCGATTCCTTGCCCGCAGACGACTCGTCGATCGGATCGCCGAGGAGGTCAACAAGGATCTCAGCGATGAGCGCAAACGGATCGAAAAGATACGGCGCCAGAAGCGCAAACGATCCAAGCGGGCGAAAGAAAAGGTGCTTGCGGACAAGAAGATGCAGGCGGTAAGGAAGAAGAGCCGTCAGAGCGTCGGGATTGAAGAATTGATGGATTGAAGAGGAACCTCACGCATCCGCCTTCGCCGAGGCTTCGTCGTGACAAGTCCGTCTTCGCTCGTCAGCTTCGCCGTGACAAGTCCGTCTACACCGAGGCTTCGCCGTGACAAGAAGGCGGAACCACAGATTACACAGATTGGGAAAGGAGATGGGGATAGGATT
>JAUXFG010000029.1 GCA_030620115.1 Candidatus Fermentibacterota bacterium | reverse complement strand
TCGATGTTGGATGTTCGATGTTCATTCCCTCAATCCGCAATCAAGCATTTCGAAATTCCCCTCAATCCCCCCCTCTATCCACGCCTCCACAAGCTCCGTTCCTCCGACTCCGCGGCCTGAAGCACGACCTGCAATTCTTCAGCGGTCTTCTTCCAATCGAATGCCTTGCTTCTCTCCCGCGACAGACGCCGAAGGCGCTCCCCCTGTTCAGGATCCGAGAGAGCCATGCGTAATCTGATCAGACTCTCTGCCCACTCCTTTGCCCCAACATCCTGGAATCGATTTCCCGTTGCATCCTCCAGTTCCCTGCTTGAGTGCACGAACCATCCTGCGGAGCCAAGCAGCTCTTCCATGGCTCTTCCATCCGCAGTGCACATCACAGGGAGACCACAGCCCATTGCTTCCACCAGCGGGAGGCCGAATCCTTCTCCATGGGCGACGTGAACCAAACAATCCGCTGCCTGCATTCTGGCCACAAGATCACATTGTTTCACGCCCAAGGTCTGCTGTCGCATATCTTGAGGGAATTCCACCACATCTCCCAGGCCCAGGCTCTCACGAAGACTGAGAAGATCCCATTCCTGATGAACGGAGCCCATCCCCGGGATCCAGTGAGGAACGGATATAGTAGGCACACAATGGAGATAAAAGATGATGTCCTGGTTGCCTGCATCCATCATGATCCGTGCCGCGCGCAGAAGCTTCGGCTGCTGCTTGTTCCATCGATTCCTGGCTACATAGATCACTACAAACTTGCCTCCCCAACCGAACTTTCCCGCGAGACATGCCTTCCGCTCTTGAGTGGGCGACGCGAATATGCCGTGATCAACACCCAGATGAATGCCCTCGCACGGGTACCCGTGATCCTTGATCACACGAGCACCATAATGCGTGAAGCACGCCCTCCTCTCCATGAGGGCAAGTGCCGTTCGCTCCTTTGGGGAGAGTATGGGCCCATATACAGGGAAGTAGCCCACAATAGGACCCCGGTATCCCAAGGATCTAAGTCACCCCGCCCATACTCCACAGTACACGAGCTCGTGGATCAACAGAACAACGCTTGGTTGCAGCGCAACCAGGTCTCCAAGCCGGCGCAGGCCCATGGAATCATCCTCTTGCACCGGGTGGAGCCTGACGGAATCAGCAAGAATGGGTTCGTTTCCGATCATGTATACGGCCAGTTGATCGATATGGCGTCGGTACTCGTGGAGGTATGGCGACAGTGCCTTGGCCACAGTGCCAAATCCGGTGGCAACGGTGGGGCTATCGGTGATGAGGAGAAGACGATTCATTGATCTACAGGGTTACGCTTCAAGATCTGATAGACCCACTCGCCTCGTCGATCTTGACGATATGCCCTGCGCAGCTTTCGCTCCCACTCAGGATCCTTCAATTCCTTGAAACCATACTGCAAGAACAAACCAGAGGCAGGTGTATTTCGCCGATTCACCACAAGATACAGCGGTTCCTCATGATGCTCCCGCTCCCACATCGTGATCACCGAGTGCACGAGCTGCCTTCCCACGCCAATCCCCCTCCATCGTGGAATCACCTCGAGCCCTGTGAGCCACCATCCCGGCACCGCCACATCGGTCTTCTCCCATTGCCTGAACACGGATACGTGTCCCACCACCTTCTGACCATGGAGCGCCAGCATTGTATAGGCGCCAGGTGCCGGGATTTGCAGACGCCCGGGCGGAATATCGAGGTAGCCTTCCCAACTAAGACGCGTATGTGAATCAAGGGGCGCCGAACAGTCTCCTTCCCAAGGAGAACCTGCATGTACGCCCGACGAGAGTCTTAACCGCGGCATCGATCCGGAATCTGAGCATCCGCAAGGTGGCGAAATCCAATCTCATGACGTAACCTCAGCCGAGTACAAACCAAATAGGGAGTTATACTTGTTCATTTCCGTGCAGTTCTTGAGCTCGCATCGAAACATCCTGCTGGGCGGCCTTATGGCAACCGCGGTGACGACGCTCACAGTAGCCGTCTGGAGCTTCCCCGTGGTCCTGGACCCAGCGAGGGTACTTATCGGTCATCCTGGCGATTCGATCACAACGCTCGAACGTTGGGAACAATGGCAGCTCTCTGTCAAGTACATGGAAAGGCCTGTTGTCAATATTTTCGGCACCGCTCTTTCTCGGTTTGTATCGCCCATTCTTGTGTACAACACTCTCATGCTTCTCAGTTTTGTGCTGACGGCGTTGTGCTCCTATGCACTGTTCTTGTGGCTCACTCGCCGCGTGGGACCATCGCTCATCGCCTCATTCTTTTTCGCGCTGAGCCCATACCACTGGGCGCGAAGTCTCGGCCATATCTACCTCGCACATATTGAGTGGATACCTCTGGTGGCGCTCACAATCATGGTCTTCCTCACCAGACCGTCCATTGGCAGAGCCGTGCTCACGCTCGTATCTGCCTCACTCTTGGTAGGCACAAGCTTCTACTACGGCTTCTTTGCCGCTCTGCTGGCACTCGCCCTTCTTGTACCAGCCATCGTAGTCCTTCTGTTGAGAGGCAAACAGCGAACGGTAGCGGTGATTGCACTCACCATCATTACCTTACTTCTTGTTTCGCTGCCCATCACTCACTCGTACCTTGGCTGGCTCCTGAGCGGCCCGACGCCGCGGCAAACGCTGCTTCACGATCTGTTGAGATACTCGGCACGACCAGCTGACTACTTCTTGCCGGGAGGACTATCAGCAGCAAGACGCATCTGGAATCCGGTGACTACTCCTGGCGATTTCCATCTCTCCAATGAAGTAGAACAGGCTCTCTTCCTCGGATGGATTCCTCTACTGCTCGCCGCTTTGGGCATCGCCGGTCTTGTGCTCGACCGCGGAATCCCTGGCGCCCGGCGGCAAGCCTTTGGGTGGTTGCTCGCCATGGGCGTTGCTGCGATGCTCTTATCGGCGCCTCCTGTCTGGGGAATCGGAGGCAAGACTCTCCTCTTACCCAGCTACTACGTGTCCCGGCTCGTTCCATTCTTCAGAAGCTATGCCCGTATGGGGGTATTCGTGCATCTCTCAGTCTGTGCCATGGCGGCGCTTGGAATACATGTGTTGTGCTCCAGGAATAGACGAAACCCGCTCATGGTTCTCCTGGCACTCCTGGGCATTCTCGAGTTCACACCCCTGCCCCCACCCCGAGCATGTAGGCTCGCCCCGGCTCAACCAGTCCACCGCTGGCTGGGGAACCGCCAAGGAATGGAGATCTTGGCCGAGTTCCCCTTCATTACCCGGAGAACGCCAAGAACGACTCGAAGAGCATATGCGAAGCATACCCATCATCGATACAGTCTCGATGAAATCCCAACCCGCGATCTCAGGCACCTGAACACCCTCGATCCTCATGCATGCAGGGAGCTCGCTCGTGTCGGGACCGATATTCTGCTTTTCCATCACCGTCCGCCGGAACCTCCACTGCAGGTGTACAAGGATCGAGTGGGCAGGGGGCGTGGCATGCTTCAGCCCTGGCCTACGCTGTCCGCCGATTCGCCTCTTTCCCTGAGAGCGCATCACCCGGGAAGCCTTGTGTTCCGATTGGACAGGGACACTCCGGGCCCGAGATTCGCCGCACAGAATGGCATGGGAAGATGGGAAGAGGGTCCCGGTCTCAGAGGACGTGCTCTTGCCCCCAAGGCCACAATCACGCTCATGAGCACCAACCGCAGGCCCTCAATGTGTTCCATTGAGCTGCTGATTCGGACGATCTCTCCTACGGCCGCGTGGCGCATTTCTCTTAACCGTACATTCGTAGAGACCATACAACAGCACCGAAATACCGCCATGATTCGGACCGAAGATCTTGAGCTCCTTCCGGGGCCTAATTCCTTGGAACTCCAAGCATTGGGCTCCGACGGAGAACCACTGCCGGCTACGCAGGAGACCATCGCCGGATACCTGCTCAGTGTGGACATCATGCCGTGATGACTCCAAGCAAGCCATGCTTGCGCCCCCCCATCAGCCATCCAACACTATACCATGAGCAGATATCGATTCGGCGAGGACGCAATGGCGGGAGCGTGGCTCCCTCCAAACAAAGCGCAAGCGTGGCTTGCGCACTCCAAGGATGTTAGACGATCGATGAATCCGCCGTTTCGCATTGCCATTGACAATAGCAGTTGTCAGCCATCCTCGCCCCCCTCCCCCCAGATTCTTCGGTCGCTCCGCTCCCTCAGAATGACACACAGTGCTGCATCCTTCTGCTTGCAACCCCTGTCATTCTGAGCGACTGCATGGAGCGAAGAATCTCGCTCTCCTCTTTGCGTTCTTTGCGCCTTCTTGTCACGACGAAGCCTTGGCGAAGACGGATGCGTGAGGCTGATTCCCCGATCCACCACTTCGCTTTTCCTCCGTCTCTTCTCTTTTTTCGAGCATTCCAGCAATCAAGCATTTCGAAATTCCTCCCAATCCCCACCTTCCCCAGATTATAGATTGCAGATTATAGATTCTTCCTCCCAATCCCTCATCATTTCCGCCGCAGGAGCAGCACCAAGAAGAATGGGCCTCCAAAGCCGGCGGTGATGACACCCACGGGAATCTCGCTCGGTGCGAGAATCGTTCTTGCTACGGCATCACACGCGACAAGAAAGGCGCCCCCCAACAGAAACGACGCACACAAGAGCCTGCCGTGTGAGAAGCCGATCAATCGGCGCAGCACATGGGGCACCATGAGCCCGATGAATGCGATGGGCCCTGCTACCGAGACCACTGCAGCGGTGCTGAGTGAACCGGCCACAAATATGTTCCGCCTGAGCTTCGGCACATTGACACCCCGGCCTGTCGCAAGCGCCGAGCCGAAGGCCAGCTGGTCGAGCTCTCGATGAAGTGAGATAATCACGGTCAGACCGGCGAACACATACGGTAGGATCATTGCGATCTGCCCGAAACCCACCTGTTCAAGGCCTCCCATCATCCACCTGTCCATCAATACCACCTGGCGAGGACTAGCGAGATACCTGACAAGGAGAACCATGGCCGAACAAAAAAAGCCCACAATGACACCGGCAAGGATGAGAGGCTCGCCGCGCAGCCCTCTCTGTCTGGTGGTTAAGAGATACACAATGGACGCTGCCATCAATGCCCCTGCCAGGGAGAGTGGCGGGGCGCCCCACGCACCCACCACCCCAGGCGCCCAGATAGCGATCACCGCCCCCAGTGCACCGCCACCGGAAAGGCCCAATGTGTAGGGAGTGGCGAGCGGATTACCCAACAGACCTTGGAAGGCAGCACCCACAACCGCCAACGCACCGCCGGTCACCACTGCCAACAAGATCCGCGGCAATCGTTGCCGAAGCACGATTTCCATGGCGAGTCCGGACTCCCGGCTCTCTGGAGTCGCTCGCAAGAGGTCCAGCGGGGTCACATCCACCGGCCCCACGAATAGAGCCAGAATGGAAACAGCCACGAGGAGAACCAAGAGGAAAAGGCAACGGAAATTCATTGGTCACGTCGGGGGAGGACCATAGGTGCCCCTGTTTCAGGGTGAGAAACGGTAAGAGTAGCATTGCCGTAGGCCCGGCCAAGATGACTGATGGTCAGGACCTCGTTCGGCGGACCCGAGGCGAATATCGTGCCCTCGGACAGCAACATCAAACGATCGCAAAACAATGAAGCAAGATTCAGATTATGGGTCACGAATAACACGCCCACTCCACGGTGTGCGAGCTCAGTGAGTAGACGAATGAATCCGGTGGCATGGTGGATGTCGAGGCCGGAAACCGGCTCGTCCAAAAAAAGCAGCTCAGGCTCTTGGGCAAGCACGGAAGCAAGCAATGCCCGCCTGAACTCGCCCCCGGAGAGCTCATCCATTCTCCGATCTGCAAAACGATTCATGTCGGTCTGCGTCAGGGCGTTCTCCACCGCAGTTCTATCGCGAGGCCCCGGACGTTGCCACGGGGCGAGATGAGGGTATCGCCCGTGCATGACCAACTCGTAAACCGTATACGGGTAGACCGAGCTCACCTCCTGCGGGAGATAGCCGATGATGCGCGCAATCTCCAATCGGGTGAATCCCGCAAGAGGAAGATCACGAATCAGGATCTCCCCAGCATCCGGTCGCTCGATGCCCGCCACGATCTGCAGCAGCGTACTCTTTCCCGCCCCATTCGGACCCACCACTCCCACCACTTCATGGGGAGAGACAAAGAGATGCTCAACATTCAGTCGGAAACCTGTCGGCCGGGAGAATTCGAGCCCCGAGACATCAACCAGCGGCAACGTCACCGGCACTCCTCAGAGAGAGAGTCCGCAATGGTTCGTGCCAATAGCCCCAGGCGGGGGCCTGGGTAAAGGACGTAGTCCTCAGTAATTACCACAATTCTGACCGACTCCCGGGGGAATAAGGATTGCCACGCCGCCAATACCGCAGTCATGGAACGCTCGGCTGCCCAGCCTCCACCGAAGTCCAGCACCACGTCGGGCGTTCGCGCCAGAACCTCCTCCCCCGACACCTCCCGGTACCGCGCACCAAGCTCCTGGAAGACATTGACGCCACCTGCGATAGACACAATCTCGCTGATGAATGAGCCCCGCCCTGTGGTGAAGAGCCGTGCCGCTCTCCCAGGATCACGACCCAGACAAATGAACACCTTCCTGACTGCCCGCTTTCCGGCCATCTTGGCCACTTCCGCCAGTTCCAGCCGCAGTCGAAGCGTCAGGATCTTCGCATCCGCAGGGCATGCCAGGAGACTCCCGATTTGGGTGATTGTCTCATAGAGCTCATCCAGCGTTTCAATGGAGAGATTCTCCACGTGCGCGGACATTCCGCCGCGTATCGACTCGAGCCCAGGAATCACCCCTTGGGTCAGGATAAGATCAGGATCGAGTTGAGTAATCAGCTCCAGATTGGGATCAACAATGCCGCCCACGCGGGGAAGCAATGCGGCATCAGTGGGATAGGTCACAAAACTGCTGGTCCCCACCACACGATGGCCCTGGTCCAATGCGTAGACGATTTCCGTCAACGCGGGCGTGAAGGTAATAATGCGGGAATACACCGGTGCGGTTTTGTCTCCGAGTAAAGAAAAGCGCGCAGTAACTCCTTTCACCATGCTCTCATCGAAGCCGTTCAAGGCCGAGCCCACTCCCAGACCCACCAATGCCGCCACCAGACCAACCAGCCACACCGAGTTCTCCCATTGCAGCAATCTACAAAGTCGCATAAGCATCATCCGGGGTGCCACAAGCATGGGCTTGCCATGAACTCAACATCCAACGCCCAATCCGCCAGCCGGCGGATTCGATGTTCGGCGTTTCTTCTTCCGCGCGAATTCTCTCAAGAAGCGCTGTATCTTGTTCGGCACAAGAAAAGAATTCAAGAGAAACCATTAGTCACGAGTTCCATACATGCATGACGCCAGGAGCAGCGCAGGTATCAGAATGAAGATCACTACATCCCCCCACCAAGATCTCGATGACCAACTGACTGCCCATCTCGAGAATTGTCGGCTCTGCCCCCGCCGATGTGGCGTCAACAGACTCGCGGGGCAGACCGGGAGGTGCGGTGCGGGTGATCGACTCATCGTGCATCACTCCGGTCCTCATCACGGTGAGGAGCCACCTATCTCAGGATATCGTGGGTCCGGGGCCGTCTTTTTTTCTGGATGCCCACTCCACTGTATCTACTGCCAGAACCATCTTTGGAGCCACGCCAGGCCTCTACCGGGACGAGAGCTTTCACCTCGCGAACTTGCCGACCTGTTCCTCAGGCTCCAACACCAGGGCTGTCACAATATAAACCTAGTCACTCCAGAACCATGGATTCCCCAGCTCATCCAGGCGATATGTCTCGCCAGGAAGGCCGGACTGACCATCCCGTTCGTGTATAACACATCTGGATTCATCACTAGTGAAAGCCTCTCCATTATCGCAGGTATTGTCGATATCTATGTGACGGACATTCGGTACGCGAACCCCCAACAGGCCGAGCAATTCTCGGGCCTTGCAGCCTACTACCACGTTTGCCGCGAGGCGGCGAAACAGATCTTCCATACGATTGGGCCATTGGAGACGGATCCATCGGGCCTTGCAGTTCGTGGGCTCATGGTGCGCGTGCTCTTACTGCCGGGTCTCCCCGATGCAACCGAGGACTGTCTGAGATTCATTGCGCACGAGCTGTCACCGGATGTTCCTGTCGCGCTCCTGAGCCAATTCGAACCTCTGCATGAAGCCCGACAACATCCTCTCTTGGGTCGCCGTCTCGAGCATAAATCCTACAAGGAAGCCATCCGGAAGGCTCGGGAACTCGGGCTCCAGCGCGGCTGGCGACAAGATCTCGCTCCCCCGCCCCCGGGACTATTGGGGACATCCATGCGCAAGGACTAACCTGAGACTCAGCACTACAGCACAGGACATCACCACTGTCATTCTGAGTGAATGAAATGAGCGAAGAATCTCTCCGCGAACCCTCAGCATCACAATGTCTCATCCGGGTCTACATCTATGATAAGCCGAACATTCTGCTCTGGGAAGCGGTCTCCCAAGGTGACAAGCGTGGCTTTGAGCCAGACATGCAACCGAGGCCTCCTGCGATGCATCAGCAGCAAATGCCTGCGAAAGGAACCCCTCAATCGCGGCAAGAGTGGAGGCGCGGGTCCAAGCAGCCTGAATCCGCCTCCCTTCTGCTGTTCCAGGAGTGCTCGGTGCAGCATTCGTGATTGACGATCCACCTCGGATTCCTTGGGCCCGTTCAGCTCAACTCTGATGAGATGCGTGAAGGGTGGATAGCCCATCTCTTCCCTGACGCTCATCTCCTCCGCTGCAAAGCTCTCAAAATCATGGCGTGCCGCACAAAGCAGTGCCGGATGATCAGGGAAATAGCACTGCATCACTACTTCACCCCCTGCGTGACCCCGGCCAGTTCTCCCGGCCACCTGGGTGAGGAGCTGAAAAGCACGTTCACCGGCACGAAAATCGGGAAACTGCAGTGGTGTATCGGCATTCACCACACCGACAAGAGCCACTCCGGGAAGATCGAGGCCTTTGGCAATCATCTGGGTTCCCACGAGGATCTGTGTATCGCCCTGAACCATCTGTTTCAGGATGCTCACATGAGATCCACGATACCTTGTCGTATCTCCGTCCATCCTGTCAACCCGAGTACCCGGGAAAAGCTCCCGGAGCTGACCCTCAACACGCTCGGTACCCAAACCGCCAAAAAGCAACCGATGATTCCCGCATGAGGGACAGATACGCGACGCCGGCTCCTTGTATCCGCAGTAGTGGCATATCATGACATGGTCGCACCGGTGGAATGTGAGCGCGATGTCACAGTCAGGGCATCGAGGCATGTCGCCGCAGTTGGAGCATACGACCGATCGAGAGAAGCCACGCCTGTTCAGCAGAAGAAGCGCTTGGTTTCCCTGCTCGACTACCTCCTTCAGTTTGAGACGCAGGATGTCTGAGAAGATGGGATAGCCCTTCTGCGGCGCCTCGGATCTCATGTCAACAATGATGACCGGTGGCAAGAAGAGACCGTCTATCCGTTCATCGAGCGTCAAGTACATGTATTTCCCTGAACGCGCGTGGCGATAGCTCTCCAGGCATGGGGTTGCCGATCCTAGAATCACCGGACACTCCGAACGGGAGGCCCTCATCAACGCCACATCGCGTGCATGGTAGCGGGGTTGATGACTCTGCTTGTAGCTTGCGTCGTGCTCCTCATCAACAATAATGAGCCCAAGATCCCGTATAGGCGCGAATACGGCGGAACGTGGTCCAACCACCACCGGAGCTTCTTCTTCTCTAATTCGCAGCCAGGCATCGTATCGCTGGCCGTGGCTGAGCCCGGAGTGCACCACGATCACTCGGTCCCCGAAACGCACGCGAAATCGCGCAACCACTTGCGCCGTGAGCCCAATCTCGGGAACAAGGCAGATCACTCCCTTTCCCCGATCTATCGCCGTTTTGGCAGCGGATAGGTAGACCTCGGTTTTCCCGCTTGCAGTCACGCCATGGAGCAGAAATGATTCGAATCGAGCTTCATAAATCGCCCTCTCCACCGCTTCCACTGCCTCACGCTGCGCCGCAGTCAAAGGTGGTGGGGCCTCCGAGTAGTCCGTGGGCAATCCGGGAGCAAGTGCCGGAGGCTTCATCTCCATGGAAACCGCCACCAGCTCCTTGCGACAGAGCGTTGTCACAGGCCCCCTCGTGGTTCCAGCGAGCCGGATGAGCTGGGCCACCGGGAGTGCGCCGCCTGCAGCCCGTAGCGCCTCCAAGAGGCGTATCCCCGCGGGAGTAACTCCCTCGCCTTCGATTTCGTTCTTCGCTATCCTGGCGATGCTGATTCTGCGTTGCTGCCCCCCTTTGGCCATGATGCCCTGGCGTAGGAACCCCTTTTCGAGAAGCCATCTGAGTGCGAAATCAAACCCCGCTGAGGGAACCCGTGCCCTCAAGACCGGCGGGGGAAGCCCACCAGAGTTCCGCAGCTCGCGGAGAATCTCCTTCGCGGCAGCCGGCGCATCTTCTTCATTGAACTGAAGATCTTGCTCGCTTACATGGAGCGTTCTAGTAAGGCGCACCCGCAATGGCCCGGGAAGAAGCGCACGAAGAGCGATCCCGGGCGGACAGAAGTAGTACTCCGAGATCCAAAGCCCAAGCTCCCATAGATCGGAACTCAGCCATGGTTCCGTATCGAGAAACTCCTTGACCGGTTTCAGCTCCGCCGCGGAATTCGGGCGTTCCATTCCACTCACGAACCCCACACTCCATCCCCGGCGAACGGGAACAAGCACCCTGCAACCAACCGGCTGCGGGGGAAGATCCGTAGCGTTCGCCGCATAAGAGTACGCATGCCATGATGGTACCGGAAGAAGAACTCGAAGGACCGCCATTTCTCGTGCCTGTGACTGTTCCCCCTGCGGGCTCATGGGTACTCGCTCTCGCTCACTCTTCTGGGGCACACGGCAGTTCGACGATCACACGAGTACCGCCTTCATCTTCACTCTCAATACGAATCCTTCCCCCGTGGGCGGCGACGAGAGAACGGCAAATCGTGAGCCCAAGCCCCATGCCGCCCGGCCGCTCCGTGACTCCGGGTTCAAACACCTTTTCCCGCATCTCCTTCGGTATGCCTGGCCCGGTATCGATACATTCCAGCCTGGCTGTGTTTCCAGACAATGCCACGAGAATCTTCACACTGCCTGAGTTCCCCACCGCTCGAAGGGCATTGTCCAACAGATTTGCCACCACTTTCCGCAACGCCTCCCGGTCGCCCCTCACCCTGATCTCTGGTTCCTCAAATTCCGGACACAACTCAACGGATTCCGTCATGGCATAGCGGTAGTCACCAAGACATTCCGACACCACTGTACAGAGATCCAACACCACAAACTCCTTCCCTGTCGCCTTGGTGAACATCGAAAATTCCTTCACGATCCCCTCGATGCGTGTGGCCTGGCGTTCGATCATATCGGTCGCTTGCCGGAGAACTGCGTCAAAGCGAGGAGAAGACGAGGCATGCGCCTTCCGCAGATGCTGCGCCGCCAGCTTCATCGGGGTCAGGGGATTCTTGATCTCATGGGCCATCTCTCTGGCAAACTCCGCCCACGCCAGGAGTCGTTCACGCTCAGCCAACTCCGTAGTTTCGTCGGCTACAATCACGACCCCTAAGGCTGCCTCGTGGCCCTGCACTCCAAGCGCGGCCACGCCGACATGCCACTGCCTTGTCACCGCATCGTCCTTCAGTGCAATGGATTGCTCGGCGCTCCTACCTGTGGCAAGGACTCTGCCCACCACATCGCCAAGCGGGCCATCGATGACCGATAGATCACCCGCGACCCCATGCGGAAGAAGCCAATGCAGCAAGGATTCGGCGGATCGGTTGGTGAGTTCCACCATTCCATCCGGTCCAACCACGATCACCGACGAGGTAATCTGCTCCAGCACAGTCTGCAAATACGCCCTTCGCCTCTCGATGTCCATCCGGCTCAATAGCAATCGTTCCGTCATGCGCTCCAGAGCCTTGGACAGATGCCCGAGTTCGCCTGACGGTGCGGGCCACTTCGTATCGACAGTACCCCCTTCAACTCGTTGCGCCAGATCGGTCAGGATCGAAACCGGACGCGTCACAAGTCGCGCCGCTGCCGATGAGAGAAACACGATAAGCGCCAAAACAGGGAACAGAATCCCAAGGCCCCATACTTCAACGGTGACCCAAAGGGATCGTCCGCGAGGCCTCTGTTCGCTGCGGACTCCAATGATAACCGCCGCATCCCGAACATCATCAGACACGACCTTGAAATTCCAGTCGGCAGCCCTCACGGAACCATGGGCGAACCGCGATACAGACAGCCGCACGGGAGCATCCGGCAGCAGAAATGG
The DNA here is from genome assembly GCA_030620115.1 of Candidatus Fermentibacterota bacterium. GTDB lineage: Bacteria > JAFGKV01 > JAFGKV01 > JAFGKV01 > JAFGKV01 > JAUXFG01. Next base: position 22,081 of record JAUXFG010000029.1, on the reverse strand, counting down.
CACACAATCACAGGGAGGGGAAAGGGCCGCCGCGGCCAGCATACCCTCCTGCCACACGCCGATGGAGAGATCAGTGGCCCCCGCAGCCAATGCTCCGGCCATCATGTGCAGGGGGCGGTCCACCACCACAGCACCGTTTTCGCCCGGGACGACTGCGATCATTCGCTTCACGCCGCGAGGGATCACCACAAGAGGTCGCTGCCGCCGCTGGACCGCAGTAAGAAGCGCGGGTGAGACTGCTGATACCGTGTCCAGAGAGCCGGCTACCACATTCCCCGTGTGGTCAATCTGGGCTATGCGTTCACCAAGGCGCCATCGATCCGCAATGGGAGCTGCCCAGGGGCGTCTCGCGACTGCCCGGGCATGCTCCACCGCCAGATTCCGGAAGCGCGCCGCCGTTTCATCCAGCCTCATTTGTGCTTCCGCTGTTTCCTGCCCCTGGAGTACCTTGTCCTCGAGCCATGGACCGAGGATGAGAATGACCAGCACAGGGGGTGTCGCAGTGGCGAGCATAAAGGGCAATAGCCTGTCGCGAAACTTGAAAAAAAGACTGCCTACTGATGGGGCCATCCACATATTCCGAGCCGCCAACGTCAATTGAGCAATCAGGCAGATCATCCCAATCCATGCCATATAGGCAACCACCTGCTCGACAACTGGCTCCGGTTCCACCGTAAGTGTGAGAAGATGGGGGCCGTCTGCAAACTCTCTCTGAAACCCTAGATAGTGGCTTCCGGTCGCCCGATCCGCGTGCCAACCAACAGCATGTTCCCCTGGATCGAGTCCTGAGAGGAGCCCTCGATCCGTCAAGTGTGCCGAAAGGGGCCATGGGGATCCATCGGCAAGCATCCCCGCGCCTCCGAGAAGGATCGGCGAAGCCATGTCCGCAACCAATGATACGAGAGCAAATCCGGTTCCGCCATCCCTTCGCGCCACCGAAGTGACTTTCGACATTGGCGGATCGAGTTCGTCAAATGCGTCCACCCACGTGAGGAATTTTTCCTTCGGCGGGAGCATCGGCAGCTCCGGTATCTCGTGCCCTGTGAGACCAAACGCCAGGCGATCCTCTACGCAACACTGTTCGTCCAACCAGAGCAGCTCACCACTGACCGGGAGACGAGCCAGAGGTCCATTGGCCCACATGTCATGGATACTCGGTGCTCCTGTTCCCTCTCGAAAAACCTCCTCGGCCAGGAGTCTGAACCATGCGACACCGGGGGAAGCAACCTGTTCAGCGAGATCCTCGACCACATCCTTCCTGAGGACAGAGAATTGGTGGTTCCATGCAGGAATCATGAATGCCGATGCGGCCAGGGCCACTCCGGTCCAGCGGGCAACAGGCCACAGAGCGGGAGCAGACCAGAGTAAAGATATGACTATCAGGAGAATGGCCACGCCCCATTGCCAGCCCATGACCACGATTCCCATGATCATGAGGCAGATGATGGCAAAAAGCTCCCCACGTCGAGGGCGAGGAAGAACGGCAACCAACCTGCCTGCGGCCATGCAGAGCAAGAGGCTCGCCAAGGCCAGCGCAAGAATCGATGGATGCAGCACGAGACGATGGATTGTCATTGTGGATACTGACATGTGCTGGCGCACCCAGCCCGGGACTGCGGCGATCCCCAGACCCAGCCCTGCAGCAGCCCCGGCGTACCATATCAGAAGAGGGTATCTCCAGCGCCCCGGCCGCCGGATCTGGCACGGGATGAGAAGTACCACGCAAAAGACCGCAATACTCGAGAGGAGAATATCACCGGCTGTTTGGGCGAGCGGGATCCCACTGGCGAACTTCTCGGGTTGGACGAGAGCCCCTTCGCCCGCCATGAAGTGCAATACGCCGCGCCAGGCCAGAACCAAGATGGCCGCTGTGCGGCGCCGACCGGCGCCATGGAGCTCGGCAAACAGGAGTAACAAGAAACCCGTGATCAAGAGAATCAGCAGTTCTTCCGGCACCAACGTGCTCTGCTCTGCTCGCTCGAGGCCGGAGAACTCCTTGTTCAGCCGAACCATGGTGTCACGTGCGGTCCATATCGGAAGCGGGAGAGATACCTCTAGTCCCGCAGCCCCAAATCCCTTTCTCCCGCGAAGAAAAGAAGTCGGTTCCCCCAGCTCCAGCCATGTGCCCTGGGGCAACATCTCCTTTCCGGTGACCTCCCCTCCCCACGCCAACGGCGTGCCATCTGCAGCACGGATGAGCATTCCTGCCCCTGGGGGTGCATCGGCGATCAGCCGATCGGTCAGGGCGAAGAGATCATTCCGAGATCGAGATGCAAGATTATTCAGCTCATGCTTTTTCAATACATCATCAAAGAGATCGCTCATTTTGGCACGAGCCTGCTCCACCATCCGAACATGGGCAGCCTGAGACCCAAAAGAAGAGAAATGGATGTTGATGACTAGAAATCCCAATACTGCGGCGCTCGCCAAGAAGGTTCGCCTGCGGGTGCTCCCTGCGAGAAAGAGGATGAACAGCCAGAGCAGTGGAAGCGCATATGAAGCAATCGAGGCCGAGAGCCGGAGAATCCCCAGGGCTGCAACCAGAACCAAGGCCGCGAGAGTAATACCCCTATCTCCCATTTCACTCCTGACTATTTGCCTAACCTTGACCGTGTCTATTCCCTCTCCTCAACCACATGCAAAGCCTGAGTCACCGGCGGGATGGTTCGCGAACCGCCCGCTTTCAAAAATCAGTCTGGGATCCCTGATCTCGATCGCTCTCATCTTTCCTGCTGAAATCAGAATAACATCTCAATAAGCCCGGTCATCCGACCTTCTCCCCCTTTTCAAAGGGGGATCGAGGGGGATTTCTCCAATATCACACGGGCTTATTGAGAAGCTGCAAATCAGATAGCTAATAGCTTCTATCAAATCGGCTCGCCCCTATGGCAGGAAACGAAAAGCTATTCTAACTCCCTCTGCTTCCCACTTCCCTATATTATAGATTCCAGATTGAATATTATAGATTTCAGATTGCAGATTCCCATCTCTGGCCTATCACTGCACGAGATGGAAAACGTCGCGCAAAAGGAAGAGGAACCTGCCGATGAGAAGCGTAATCCTGCTCATTGCCAGGGAAGCGAATGTCGCGCCGAATGCGATCATCAGGGTATACAGCCCTGAAATGGCAAAGAGAGCCCGTATCCCTGTAGGTTCTCGCGTGAAAGAAAAGTAGGCCATGGTGGTGAGCACGCAGATGGCGATGACCAGCGCGTTGAATCCAACCACGGAGGAGAGCCCCATCGGCACCATGCTCGCCTTCATCTGAGAAAGCACGAGCGCCTGCATAAGGAGGGGGAGTGCAAGCCCCGCTCCGATTGCAGCAGCACCCGCTACGGCGAACCGTGCCAGCTGAGTCCTGTGCCCCACGGCTGACATCACCAAACCTATCCCGGCTGCCAGAGGGAGAAGCAGAAGAACGGAGGACGGATCAAATGGAGCCCCAAGCGCCTTGCTCAATCGGGGAATAAGGCCGGTCCGCACGATGAGGATGAATGCATACCCCGCGGCAAGACCGACGCCGAGGCGTTCCACCGCCCGAAACACCGGATTCTCTCTGTAAAGAATCGAGAAGACCGCCAAGGTCACCACCGCGGGAATCAGAATCGAGGGATCGGTACTCAAGAGGCGAAACTCCATCTATCGCATCGCATTCTCTATCCACCTTGTTGCCAGAAGCGATATGTTGCCGATCACGATCAGCGCGACGAAAAGCATGTGTGTCAGGGACTGTGCAAAAAGAGCGCGGAGCGCCTCACCAGGCAACTCCAACATCTGTTCATATTCGGCTGCGCCTCGAAGCCCCACAAGCACACCGGCAATCTGATGCGTGTCCACAAAGCTCTGGAATGCCGGACCAATCCCGCCCGATAGCCCAGCCACCATGGGGCACTGAAAGCGCCCATGGCCATAGATGACCCAGTCTTGCGCCGTGGCCCCGGATGAAATGACACAGATAAGACTGAAATCACGATACCCATTGAGATGCGCGGTGAGCGGGAGCTCGGCGAGCTCATTCCCCCGGAAATCCTGGGGGAAGAGACTATGCGGCGAGGCGCTCAACGCGAGGATAACCGCGGGCGTCGAGGGACGGAAGCCCAAGAAGACCCAATCAACACCGTATGTGCGATCGTACTCAGCAGCGATCTTATTGATCTCGGCCTCCACCAACCCCGTTCCTTGGGCATTCAGAGAAAGGACAACGAGTCGCGCCCCCCTCCTGAACACATCTGTCGCAAAAGCCCTCACCATGGGATTGAGTTCAGAGGCACTGCCGGCGTGATAGTCAGTACTCAATAAAACCACATCACCTTCTCCGAGCGTGCTCACCCCCGCATGAAAGGCCATGCTTTCCTCAGTGGGTTCGACTTCGGCCTGATGAGCCAGAAGAAGCGGGATTGCCACTGCCAGTCCAACAAGCAGATAGATGAACCTCCGGTCAATCTTGGTTATTGAGGCAACAACAGCAGGATAGTCCATTGACTTAGCGCCCCTTCCAGCTTGCCGGCCCCTGAATGCCAAGAATGACACGCAACGCCGTTGCGCTCCCCGCAAGCCCTATGCCTATCCATAGTCCCCGAGTAGCACCGACGTTGGGTACACGAATAATCCACGTCGAAAACAGAGAGATGTTGGGCACAATCTTCTCTCCCAACGGCACACGGCCCAGGAGCACTATCAGCGCAGCAGCGAGGAGAATAGTCGCGGGCGCGGAGCTCAGCCGGAAACTCCGGAATGCTGCCGATGCCATGTAGAAAACCAACAGACTGAGCATTGTTGCCTGGATAGGCTGCAACAGCCATGCATACAATGAACCGAACAATGACCTCTCGTTAATTGGCCCAAGAATCCCCGAGAAGATCATGGCTCCCAGGCCCACAAGCGTGAGCAGTGGATAGATCCTTGCTCTGCCGCCTGAGGCACCAAACTGCAATACCTCATGCCTCGCCAACGCGACGATGCCTGCCACCAGGGCTCCTGACTCAAGAATGACCAGCCAGTCGAGGAGCTTCTGGTGAACCCATCGCCCAGAGGCATGGGGCACGAAGAATTGAACCACTGCCAAAATTCCCAGGACCAAGACGACGATTCGAATCCGCCGATCCATCTCAGTTTCCCCCCGTGCCGAAGAATCCAATGTACCACGACCAGCCCAATCTCGCGCCTATGATGCCGACTACGATGAGGAGCCATATGAGCTTCTTCAGCCGGTCATGGAGCAATGTTGCCGCACGGAAGCCACCTGCAGAAAGCTGGGGACCTGCCAGAAAGAGGACTTCGCCGATCAGCGTCAGCTCACAGGTCGAGATCAGAAACGGGATCTGGCTGACGTCATCGGATCCGGCGACTTGGAGGGCGCCTTCACGGGAGTCGGCCTCCGCAAGGAGAAGGGCCTCGTCCCGCATGTCGCCCACAAGAAAAGCCATGTGAGGTTTGATGCGGGATACCTCGCCGGTGTAGGCCATACTGAAGGCCGAACGATCAGGGCAGATGAATCGAGTGAAAACGGCTTCTTGGTTAGCGAGGAGCTGCTGGGAAGCGGCAAAGGTGAGGGCATCTGCGACGTACACGTAGGGGGTACTGCCCCGATCTTGGACAAGTGGCACGATCTGGTCAAGCAGGGTAAGCGAGGCAATGGTCGACATGCTGCCCAATCCCCCCGCGCCCGGCACATACACCGTGGGGCCTTCGTGGGCTCGCGCCAATGCATCGGCGATGTTTTGGATCGCAGGGTAAACCCATACTTCGTCGAGTAATGGAAGCGTTCGTGTGAAGAGAAAGAAGAGCACCAGTACCACGAGAGCACCGAGGATGGAGGCCTTGCCTTTGTCGAACCATTGCCCGGAGCTACAAATCGCGTCTGTTGTCTGCGAATCCGAGAATCCCCCGGCAGAACCCCTGGTGCGGATCTTGTAATAGAAATCCGTACCTGCGAGTGCATGCCTATCCACGAAGCGGTCGGTTCCGGGACCAAGTGTAGCGATCCCCTGGAACGGACCTGACGGCTCTGTGGCGCGGAAGACCTGGTACCCCGTGACTCTGCCCGATCCGAGCACATCATCCCTGGATAGAGCCCAGTACAGATCGATGAATCCACCTTCGTCAGTGGGGGTATCCAACGCTACGATGCTATCGACCCTCGCAGGCGGCAGTGAATCAAGAAGCGAGGAGAGTGTATCGGGCTCCTGGATGAGGAGGCTGTCTTGAATGCCAGCAAAGAAATCGGCGCCGACCGAATCAGCCCGGATATCCTCTTGAGCAAAACCCGGGCTCGAACCGACGAGGGCCAGAACGCAGAGCAGTCTCAACAGGTTCACTGCGCCCCCCGCTTTTCCCGCTTTCCTTTGCCCTTGTAGACCTTCGCCATGAGTCTCATGACCTCCGCATCGCCTAGCTGCAGGACTAGTTGAAGCTTTCGAAAACTCGCCTTTTCCTTTTCGGTCAATTTCCGATGACTACTGGAGACACGGTACCTATCGAGATACGTCTGCCGAGCTACGTGGCGTGCGGCTCTGTCATTCATGCCGAATGCGCGGGTAAGCCGTACCACATCGTCCCGCGAAACATTCTCGATGTAGCCGGCACTGGTCAGGCGATCCAATCTGCCCGAATAATCGAGGATACGCTGATTTCTCGCGAGCCAGAAGTACACCGATCCGGTCCCTCCGAGGGCTATCAGGAGCATCACAGGGACATACACCCACAGAGCAATAGCTGATCGCTCTACCTGCTCTTTCTCCTCCTCTATCAGCTGAATCAGCTCCCCAAAGACCCATGCCACGGAAGTCTCGTCCAGTTGAATCTTCACCCACTCGTCTCGCTCCTCAAGGACGGGAAATTCTTCTCCCTCGTAAACCCTCCGAATCACGGTGCTCGAAGTAGTGGGCCTGCTGCGAACATTGGCCCATCTGCGCATGATCAGAGCGGTACGCCCGAGTGGTTGGTCCTCTTGCGAGACAACAGGGAGCACTTGGATCAGAAATAGCACGATGGGAAGAAGCATGCGCACGTTCTGTCTCTCCATTTTCCGGGCCTACGGGCGTAGTTTCCCGACACGATGAATCAGGGGAAGCAAACAAACCACATGGACCGGGTCAGGCAACCGTTCTGTGGAATCTGAGACTGAGAACTCATTCCTGCACGAACCCAAGGACCTGGGCAGGATATCGCCACTCTCATTCTGGGTGAGTGAAAGGAGCGGAGGATCTCTCCGAGATCGTGGGGAGCCTCGATGAGGGATTCCTCGCCGGTACGGAATCGCCAGTCTGCGTTGCAGGGCAGGCTATCTCTCAGGAATACACCACGTCACATCATATTCTCCCAACCGATTCGATCTGCTCCGCTCGCTTCGAAAGATCGGCCGTTTGGAAAACTATTTAAGTTTATGCGCAGAAACTGGGATATTTCAGGACGGGCCGGGAAGTGGTTTACACTTTCGGAACCCTCCCTGTAATGACTGAGGCCCCAGGGGTCATCGCGAGCGACAGCGCGGCGATCTCAATGGGCGGATGAGATTGCTTCGTCGTTACCCTCCTCGCAATGACTGAGGGTGACGCCACTGTTCCGTGATCTCTCTACGGGATATTGTATTCCTATCGTGAGCCGTAGCGCGAGGCCGAGACCGTAAAACGAGAGAATGAAACATCTCTCATTCCCCACCAAGTCTTCCTACCCAACTCATAGCACCAAGCTGAGTGAATATCCTCAATGCCCGTTCGATGCATTCCTTCCCAGAGGTTTCATCGCCTGCTTTCATCAACATGAGCCCCTGATAGTAGATGGCTATCGCCAACATGAATTCATCATCAAGTTCTTCACAAAGAGCAATCGATCGTTGGAAGAATGAATTGGCTGTGTCCCGGTCGCCCTCGTGAGATGATATCCGACCTGCAAAACACAATGATTTCGCCCGGATCTCTTTTGAATCGTATTCGTCCAAGAGGGACATGAGTTCGTCGAGACGCCCCCTTGCGCTCCCCAGGTCACCCTCTTCCAAATGGAGGGCGACAATTGATACTAGTACAGTTTCGAGAAGAGGCCTTGACCCAAGCTCCTCTGCAATCTCCTCAGCCTTGTCGAAGTGGATCTTGGCGTTATGAATATCATTCTCCTCAAGAAAGGCATTCCCTTCCCGTGTATGGCACTTCGCAAGCCCATCGCGGTTGGGCGAACCCTCGAATATTCTGAATGAGTTCCTGAACGACTCGTGTCCTTTCTTGATATTGCCTTGTCTGACATGCATTTCACCAAGATTGAGATAACATCCGGCTTCATTTGCTCTGTCGTCTGTCTCCCTATATAATACGAGTGAATTATGCAAGTACTCAATAGCCCTTGAGTAGTCTCCTTTCTGTATATAGATGCAGCCGAGATTATTGCTTGTTATAGCCTCGGTTCTGCGACTTCCAATGTCCTTAATTATAACCATGGCTTTGTGATATAACTCAACGGCTCCTGGATAATCCCCATTGTAGTAACTGATATTGCCAATATTAACCAAAGCGGCTATCTGTACTGTCTTTTCGCCTCTCTGTTCGCTCAGAATCAAAGCCTCATTATAGAGATCCAAAGCCTTATCGTACTCGCCAAGCGCTGCATATGATGTCCCCATTCCATTGAGGGCTTTCATCTCCACTTCATGTTCAGGGAACTCACGGGTTACTTCCAGTGCAAGCCGGAAGAACTCGATTGCCGGTTGATAGTCACGACGCAAACGATTTGCAACTGCCAATTTCAGGAGACTCTGCGCTTCTCCTCCCTTATCGCCCTCTTCCCTGTAGATCCTCAGCGCCTCTTCTGCGGCTTCCTCCGCCCTGTCATACCGCGAGACATCATCATAGACCCTACTGATCGCAATCAGGGAGCCTGCTTTGTCCTCGATCCTCCCTGCTCTTTCCGAATGACTTATCGCCTCTTCAAGATCCGCTATCGCCCTCTCGTTCTCGCCAATCAGGTTATAGACCAGAGCCCGGTTTCTGAGGCATTCTGTACGCTTTGACTCACTGCCGGGCTCCCCAGAGAGCTCTATGCACTCTATCGCCCTTGTATAGAACCCAACCGCATCCCGGTTGGCATAAGCAGCTTTTGCCCTGTCTCCCGCGATTATGCTGTACTCGACCGCCCTATCCCAGTCGCCGCCCTGGTAGAAGTGAGAAGATAGCTCTTCTACGACCTTGTCGATACGTTCTATGTTGAGCAGGAGCAGCTTCTCGCCCACTCTGCGGTGATGATGCCTTAACCTGGACTCATTCATGACGTCGTAGATTATCTCTCTGATGATGTCTTCCGAGAAGCAGTACTTCTCCCCGCCGACCACCGAAAAAAGCCTCATCTCAACTATCTCATCAAGAAGATCGAAGAGATGCCCCTCGTTCACCATCGACACCTCATGGAGAAAAGCAAAGTCAACCTCCCTGCCGATGACCGCAGCGTACTCGAGGAGAGAACGGGCTTCAGTGCCGAGGATTCCCAGTTTCCTCTCAACAACACCTTCTATTGAGAAAGGAATCGTCACGCTGCCCTCTTCCTCGAATTCCCAGGAGCTACCATTCCAGCTGAGGGCGCCGTCACTCAACAGGGTCTTCATTAGTTCTTCTACAAAGAAGGGATTGCCGCCCGTCTTCCTGTAGATGTACTCCGAGAGATTCGCAGGAGGGCACGCATCAATGATCAATGAAATCATGTGGGCTGTATCAGATGCTTCTAGAGGCTCAAGGTCGATTTTCTCAAGTGCATTCTCATATGCCGCAAGGCGTAGCATCTCCTGGAAGGCACTGTCCTGGGCTTCCTCGATCCGATACGCAAGCATGAATAGAACAGGGCTTTCTCGCAGCGTTCCAAGCAGGTAATGAAAGAGCTCAAGCGAATTCTCGTCGGCCCAGTGAACATTATCTATGCAAATGCAGAGCGGTCCTTCCCCGATCTGAAGTTCAAGAAAACGCCTCACGCCTTCGAAAAGCCTGAACCTGTCAACCATGAGAACATCTCTGTCCTCCTCCGCAGGCTCCTTGAGCAGTTCGGGGGCAATCTTGGCGAGCTCTATCTGATAGACCCGGGACAGTTGATCAAGAGATGATCCCCTCTTCACGCTGATCAGTGTGCGTATCATCTCCCTGAAGGGATAGTATGGTATTGAATGGGTCGCGGCTGAGAGGTTGCTGCATACAAACCTGCCTTTCTGAGACGAGCAGGAAACCGCCATCTCCCGGAACAGCCTCGTCTTGCCGACACCTGTCTCTCCGCTGATACAGATGACTCCCCCTCTGCCGGAATATGTCCTCCTCATAGAATCCTCTATCATCAAGCATTCCAACGATCGGCCGGCTATTTCGGGGGTCGGAATAATGAGGCTCCTCTCGCCGCGGCCCCGGATTCCAATCCGATCCCTCCCATGCTTTTTTGCACTATAGAGATGTTGATCGGCAACATCAAAAATGGACATCCAGTCAGGTCCGTCCTCTGGAAAGGATGCTATGCCGATACTCATCGTTATCCTGTTCCTTGCGAACTCCCTTGCCCGGCTCTCCTCGAGAAAGCGTTGTGAGATCCTGATCGCCTGCTCATAGCCTGTATTCGGAAGAATGCACACGAACTCATCCCCACCATATCGGAAGACAGAATCATCACAACGGATACGTCCCCTGAGAAAGGAGGCGAACTGGATCAGCACGGAATCACCTCTGGCGTGTCCATAGGTATCGTTGACGGCCTTGAAATGATCCAGATCGATCAATATGATCGACAAAGGCAAGTCGTCACTTCGGGCTCCCTTTAGGTATTCTTCTACCCGCCTGCTGAGAAACCTCCGGTTGTAGAGCCCGGTCAGTGCATCCACATTCTCTCTGGCAATATCCGTCATGTTCATGCCTCAGGGCTTGCGCAAGAATAACCTTGCAGTCTTGGCGCACAACATCCCGTAGGTCGGGTTAGCGTAGCGTAACCCGACAATCCCCCATCCCCTTCCTGAGGTCTCCCCCACGTAGGGGCATCCGCCAGCTGGCGGACCGTTTTCATCCCGCACCCAACGCTTTGGGTGCGGGATGAAAACGGGATGTCAAGATGTGAAGTTATTCCTGCGCGAGCCCTAACTCAAGGCCCACGGTGAAACCGCGGAGCATGGCACTTCCAGATCCATGCCCCATTTTGGTCACCATCTTGGCAGCTCGCTCGACTTTCGCCCATGACGCATCAGACTGAGCCAGCGATCCTCCCAGCGTCACGATAGGCTCCGGGTAGCAGCCAACCATTGCCGCTTCTATCATTTGGGCAGAGAGCAGAGTGGTGTGCTCGTGCAACGACTCAGGCAAAGCCGAAACAAGAATCTTCCGCAATCGAGAAGGTGGGGACCGCTTTCCCTCCGTGATCACGGCTTCCCGGCACTCCGACGATTCAATAGTTCCAGGTTTCGTTTGCAGCTGATCATTCCGGCACGCACAACTCTCCTCGGACATCAAATCAAGAGCGGCCAACAGACCTACCAAGATATCATCACCAGACGGTGTAAGCCCCCCACCTGCTCCGAGCGCCTGAGCAATCAGGGTCACATCCCCTGTTTCCCTGCACTGTTCAAGGCAAGACAATGCGACCTGACTCAGCGGATCCTCTTGCTCTGACACAGATGCTACGACGCGCAGCTGTCGTATCGTCTCATCCGGAACAACAGAAAGCTTCTTGGTCAGGTTCAGGTCTTGGATTCGAACCTTGCCCAACTGCAACTCAATGTCCCCAAACGAAAGAATGTCGCCCTTGATCCGTACCGGCATTCCGTTGCGCACATTCTCAGAAAGCCCAGTTCCAGAGACGGCCCACGGATGCAGCGGCCTCCACGAAGGGAGCAGAGCGACTATCCGACCGGTATCAAGCAACATGTTGGCAGCAGAAGAAAAAACTGAGACGATTACGCCTTCAGAGGCGTCGGCCAGTGCAGTCGCAGCCAGTCGACCCGCTCTCAGGGTTTGCTCCTATTTCCGGGATACTTCATCTCCTCGTCTTGCGGTCTCGGTCTTGCGCTATAGTGCAATATTTAGGAATGCAGGACCCTGTAGAGAGATCCAAGAACAGTGTCCTTACATTCAGTCATTGCGAGGAGGCCGAAGGCCGACGAAGCAATCTCATCGCTCATTGAGATCGCCGCGCTGCTCGCGATGACACCCCGCACAGCCTTGCTCTTTGCGCGGAGGTCCCCAAAGCGTAAACCACTTCCCGACCTGTCCTGAAACATCCCCTACTTCTTGCCATGAAGTTCCGGGTGTTTCGATCCCGCAATGTCTCCGAACTTCGTGAGGGTGCAACTCGATTTGGTCTTCATGAGTTCGTCATAGCGTTTCTCATCCACGAAAGCCACGATCCTGGCAATACAGCTTTCGCCATCCACCAGACGCCATGGGAAACAGCCGATGGTGCAACGCTGGTTCAGCAACAGATCGATGTCGCCGCCCAGGCATTCTGCGTGAATGATGCCGTGATTGAACATCTCCAGATGCATAAGCTGATACTTGGAATCGTCAAAAACCTCGGCCAATGGTTTCCCGTATTTCTCCTGGAAAAGAACATCCGCTTCTCTGGCTTGCCGTGGCATCCAACCTCTGATTATGGTATTCATCGGATGGTCCGCGCTACCACAGTCAACACCGATCCACTTCAGCTTCTTGGCCTTGGCCCATTCCGCGAACTCCCGATCCGGGCCCGGATGTTTTACCATGTAAGCAATCTCGTCTGCCGCGGGCTGATCCCATCCATAGTGATGATAGCCGGTGTGAATAATGAGGATATCGCCCTCCTTTACCTCAACACGTTCTTCCACCATTGCCGAAGTGTAGATCTCATAATCCCCCACCGCATCGGAAAGGTCTACTACGACTCCCTCGCTCACCAGATAGTCCAGCTGCAAAGACGCGATGTCTTTACCAGGGGTGTAAAAATGGATCTCCCCGTCAAGATGAGTGCCCACGTGATTGGAATGTGTCAGCAGTTGGCCATTAGCTCCATTGGGAGCCAACCGTTTGAAATACTTCATCTGGAGCGGTTCATAGGTAGGCCATGCCGGAGTACCGATACCCAAGGGAACAGTCAGATCAATCAGTTTCATTTTTTCCTCCATGCTGTGAAGTGAAAAGGTCATCAGCTATGCCGCTTTTCGAATTGTGATTCCCGAGTTGCTCAGTGATGCTGTTGTCGCGCCTTACGGCGCTCCTACAACTCTTCATTCTGGCTGATCGCTGATAGCTTCTACATCGCCTCCACAAAGGCTTTCAGGGCATCTTCGAAGCAACTCATGGGCGGCTTCACGAGACCGGCCCCCACCATACCAACGCCCGGATCACGATGGGCGATTCCGGTATTCACCACAGGGACAATGCCGGTTTGCACGATCTTGAGCAGATCGATTCCTGTCGGCGTTCCGCGGAAATCCAGCCCTGGAATCCTATATATGGCATGCTCAGCCAATGTGATATCATACATTTGCCTTGTGAAGGTCAGGGCCTGGGAAGCGCTGCCACCCACGAACTGAACGATTGCCGGGGCGGCGGCCATGGCAAACCCACCCAAACCAGCTGATTCAGTAATCACGGAATCGCCGATATCGGGCGCGGCATCCTGAGCCGAGAACCCTGGCAAATAGAGCCCATCAACCATTGGTGCAGGCGCAGTGAACCATCTCTCTCCCAAACCCGAAACACGTATACCGAACTCTGTTCCATTGCGAGACATTGTGCTCACCAGAGAACTGCCTGGAATCCCTGACGCCGGGTCCAAGGCGCACTTGCAGGCCGGCATACTGATGTTGAGGAAGAAATGGTCGTTCCCATTCATGAATTCCAGAACTTCTGCCACCTTGTCGCCGCCGGCCTTCGATCGAACCAAAAAGGGAGCGAGAGTACGTATGAGAAGTGAAGTAGCCGCACGGTTACGGTTATGCACTTCGTCACCCATTTGAAGTGCTTGCGCAATCAAACTGCGAACATCCAAAGGCCCGTGCAGATTCAATGCCTCTGACAGCATCGGCGCGAGAACCTCCTTCATCCACTTAAGGCGAGCGATCACCTCATCCGAAAAGGCGCCATAGCGCAACACCTTGCCCAAGCCCTCATTCAGTGTACAAAAGGCCCTGTTGCCGAATGCTGTGTTCTCGAGAATCCATACGGGCATGGACGCGGTGACGATTCCTGCCATGGGTCCCACAGTCCCATGATGATGACATGGCTCGAACTCCACATCGCCTCCTGAGGCAAGTTCCGCAGCTTCTTCGGAATTCTTGGCCAATCCTTCGAGGATTAATCCCCCAACCACCGCTCCTCGCATAGGACCACACATCCGCGCCCATTCCACAGGTGGGCCCGAATGAAGCACAAGCCCCTTGTGCATTCCGGGGATAACCTCTCCTGCCGTGCCTATGCCTACAATGACCGGCTTAGCCTCAAGAAGACGACGCACGGCCTTTGTATTGGCGTCCCGGATTTTGGGCAGCAGTTCCCCGTCGCCCCCCACGAGCCGATCGAGGAGATCCATCAGTTCCCGATTGCCGGACGCTGCGGGTTTCCAGTCCATCTGCACAACTCGCGCCCCCTCGAGTCGGAGATTTTCCCCGAATGAAGAAAGACCCATATTCACCACAACAAGATCCTGCTCGAACAGTTTCATCAGACAACCCTCCTAAGCATCGCAGCAACAAGGGCCGCGGCCCTGAGGTTATCCGGCATCACGACAACTCCCGCATCTTCCAAACGACGCCGCTGCCTGTCGTAGCCCTGAGGATCGGCGGGAGTACCGGTTATCGACGCCACCGCGACAATCTTCCTTTCGTGTTCTCGAGCCAGTTCTCGCGCTCGATGGACACCCTGGGCTAAAACCGAGGCAGGATCGTCGTGCGACCCGTATCCGAGGATTAGATCAAACAGAAGCAGACCCACCCAAGGATCACTCATCTCTATCTCGAGACGCTCATTTCGGAGCACAGGATCTATCATAGGATGGGGACGCCCGGCGGTGAACTCATCCGCTCCAAGGTCCAGGATGACATGGGCGCTTTCATGCCGCGTGTCGTCCACACGGAGGGGGCCATCCTCATAGAGATTCGACAAAATCTCAAAGCCATGCCGCGTGAATAGCGAAAGAGCCTCATGGGCGGTTGTGCCGCCGCAGAAAAGACCCAGGAGCTTGGCCCCAGGTGAAACAAGTTCCGCAAGTTCTTCCACAAGAGCGCTATCATGCTCCAACCCAAGATTAGTGGGAATCGGAACACCGGCCAATCGGCAGGCTTCCTCTGCTGTTCCAGCCAGCGAGCTTGCGAAGACAACGCCGCCTTCGTTTTTCTCCTTTCGGGGAGGCTCACCCACGAAGTGAACAACGCATTGCTTGCCGGTGTGCTGTAGAGCGAGAACGACTTGCTCCGCAACCCGCGAGGCGGGCGGCTTGGAAACAACGGCTATTACTTCGGTCTCCGGGTCCTCGGCCAGGGCAGTTATGCCCATGAGCGTCATCTTGCCACCGACCTCATCCGACAGATCACGACCTCCGGTTCCGATGGCTTGGGTGATGCCTCCACCGAGGCGGTGAATACAGCACGTCACCTCCTGAATCCCGGTCCCGCTGGCGCCTACGACCCCAATGGATCCGGGTCGAATCACATTGGCAAAAGCCAATGGTTTGCCGTTGATGATTGCGGTCCCGCAGTCAGGTCCCATGCAAAGCAACCCCTTCCGAACAGCTTCCTCCTTCAGGGCCACTTCGTTTTCCAAGGAAACATTGTCAGAGAAAATCATCACATGAAGTCCCTGAGCAAGCGCCAGACGAGCCTCACGCGCCGCGTACTCTCCTGGAACCGAAATAAGGACGAGATTCGCGTCAGGCTCTTCACAAACTGCTGCCGCCAGTGTTGCCGGCCGGTGTTCAAGCTCTTCGCCGGCCCTCCCTCCAGTCAGCAAATTGGCAACCATCTGCTCTATCTTTGCCTGTGGGACATTCTCGGCCTGTACTGCAATCACCAGATCATTTGGTCCGGCACTATCCAACAAAGGAGCCGAATAGCCTGCATCTTTGAGTAGTTCCTTGTTTTGCGGAGTGGCCATGGCTACTACTGCGTCAACAACGCCTGACGAGGCCTCAACCTCCCGGGAGATCCGCAAAAGAAGCACCGAGTCGTAATAGCAGTCTTTACGTACAATAACGATTCTGTTCACAGTGCTCTCCTTAGGGCTCGCTCATAAACAAGCTACATCGAGTTCCGCGTACTGCGCGGGATCCGCAGTCTTGGCGCACAGATTTGCTCTCCCTCATGTAGGGGCACGGCATGCCGTGCCCCCCAGCATCCCGTAGGACGGGTTAGCGGAGCGTAACCCGACAATCCCCTATCCCCTTCCTGAGGCTCCCAGGTCTCCCCCCAATGTAGGGCATCCGCCAGCTGGCGGACCGTGCCCACCGGCTTGTCACGGCGTAGTCAAACGTAGACGGGAGGCGTAGTCCCGCCGACGGCGGGATGAAGATGGAATGTCAAAATGCGAAGTTATTCCCTCACGAGCCCGAAATAAACACGTTCGGGATCCAATGGAAGCTCGAATAATTCAACGCCAGTAGCCTGTGCCAGAGCATTGCCGATTGCACTTGGCACCGAAATCATCGGATGCTCGGCCACTCCGCGTGCTCCGTAGGGGCCTTCCGGATGAGGAGTCTCCAGAAAGAATTGAGACATTGAAACAGGTATGTCCTTTGTCGTGGGGATCTTATAGTCGGTTAGTGTCGGATTGAGGAAACGACCCTCTTGCGAGAACACAAACTTCTCAGATAATGCGGAACCAACTCCCTGCACAACGCCTCCCATAACCTGTCCCCGGCATTGCTGCTCATTCAGCACCTTCCCAACATCGAAACTAGAAACAATCCTGATGATACGAAGTTCCCCGGTTTCGGTGTCAACCTCGAGTTCCAGAGCATGGGCGCCGTACGTCCAGTTCAAAGCCGGCAGTCCCTGCCCGGTTTCAGGGTCGAGATTGGTCAATCCATGGGCTATATACCTGCCTCGGCCTATGATGGGGCCTCCAATGGCATTTCCGTTGGGATACGTGTAGCCCAAAGCGAGATTCTTGTACTCTATGAACCTTTCCGGACACCCCTTTACATAAACCCTGGAGTCCTCGCACACCAGATGATCTTCCGGTGCATGAAGAACCTCTGCTGCTGTCTGACGTATCTGCTTGAGACAGTCGCGGGCAGCTTCGATAGTTGCGTTCCCTCCCATGACAGAGAACCTGCTGGCCACGGTCTGCCAATCATACGGCGTGAAGTCAGTGTCGCTTTCCCACGGAACGCGGATCATATCCAGCGGGACCTTGAGTTCATCCGCCGCAATCTGGGCCAATGCCGTGTATGTTCCCTGCCCATAGTCGACGCCGCTCACCAGGAGAGTTGCCGAGGCATCCTCATTGAGTTTGAGAACCACCGAGCATGAAGTGAAGGTCGGCATAGCCGGGGCTTTGTGAAGCATGGCGAGTCCGAGACCGCGAACCTTCCCACTCACCTTCGCTCCCTCAGAAGGCGACGGTTTGCGATCAAACCAGCCGATCTCTTTGGCCACGAGTTCCAGGCACTTGTCCGGTTTCCCATGACCGGAGGTGAACAGCTCTCCCGTTATGGTCGTATCACCGATCGCGAGGAGATTCTTCATGCGAAACTCGTAAGGGTCCAGGCCCAATTTCTTTGCAACCAGATCCATGTTGCGTTCCACTGCCCAGAGCACTTCCAAGTGCCCGAACCCTCTATAGGCGGTTCCGAAAACCTTGTTTGTGTATACGACAAGGGAATCAATCTTGCAGTTTTGGATGGAGTACGGGCCGGCGCCAGAGTATGCCGCGGCCCTACCGATGTTCACACCATAGTCGGCGTAGGCCCCGGCGTCCCATAGGTACCGGATATCTAAGGCAGTGATTCGCCCATCTTTTGTCGCGCCGGTCTTGATCCATGTCTTCAGACCCTGACGCGACGGAAGAGTCGAAAACTCCTCTTCCCGCGTGCAAATCATCTTCACTGGTCTGCAGTTGGCTTTCTTCGACAGACAATAGACCAACGGCTCGAGATGTATCCCGGCTTTCCCTCCGAACCCTCCTCCCACAAATGGCACGCGAACTCGAATCTTGGAATGGGGGATACTGAATGTATGGGCAAACAGATTACGGACAGTGTACGGTGATTGAGCCGAAGTGATGATGTCGACCTCACCGCCCCGCAATGCCTGCACTATCGCGGTATGAGTCTCCATGGGCACATGCTGAACCGGCGGATTCTCAAACTCGTACTCGGTCACTAAGTCGGCTTCACGAAATCCCTCTTCCGCGTCGCCTTTCCTGATCTTCTGGTGGTGCGCGATATTAGTGCCGGGTTTCGGGAAAAAGACCCCTTCCATCCAGGAGTAGTCCCCCAGATCCTCATGCACGAGGCTTGCCCCGTCTTCTAGTGCCTGATCAACATTCAACACCGGGGAAAGAACCTCGTACTCTACGAGGATCGCCTCGCATGCCGCAGCAGCCTGCTCAACAGTCTCGGCAGCCACCGCGGCAACAGCCTCTCCCTGATACCTAACTCTGTCCCGTGCAAGAATGTCTTTGTCCTGCATGTAGAGCCCGACCTTCTCCTTCAGATCACGCCCCACCAGAACAGCTTTGACGCCTTCCATTGCCTCGGCGCTTTCAGTTGAGATACCTACGATCCTCGCCGAAGCGTGGGGAGACACCTTGATCCGAGCGTGCAGCATGCCCTGCAGAACCATGTCGTGAACAAATACCGCACTTCCGGTGACTTTGGCCACGCCGTCAAGACGCCGGCTGGAACCACCCACGTAAGGAGCTTCTATGGCATCGGCAGCCTCATATTTCCCTTTCCCGGCCTTTGCTACCGCTTCCACCGCATCAATGATCGGTTCATACCCGGTACAACGGCAAAGATTGCCTGCCAAGGCCTCGACAATCTCAGCTCGGGTAGGGGCGGGATTGCGATCCAATAGGGCTCTTGCCGACATGAGCATCCCCGGTGTGCAGAAACCGCATTGAATCGCGCCGAAATCCAGAAACGCCTGCTGGAGGTCCGAGAGCAGGTCACCGGACGACTCCCCTTCAACCGTAACGATATCAGAACCGTCCGCTTCCACTGCAAGAATCAAGCACGAGTTCACCGGCTTTCCGTCCATGATCACCGTGCAAACGCCACATTCGCCTATGCCGCACCCCTCCTTGATGCTCGTGAGATGAAGGTCTCCCTTGAGCAACTGCAGGAGCGTTCGATGCGCCGGGACCGCGAGTCTACTCTTCTCACCGTTGACTGTGAGGGTTATTTCACGCAGCAAAACATCCTCCCTCCTCCGTTTGGAGCAGCGTCCGCGCCAACCGTCTGCACAGGACTCTTGTCATCTCTCGCCTATACTCCGCCGAGGCCCTAACATCATCGATGGGACTGATGGCCGAAAGCGCCTTGTCGGCCAGCCGCTCCCCCACCTCATCGATATTGTTTGATGGAGAAATCCCTTGAATCGCCGGCATCAGGACGGGCGTAGGAGCCGCGCTGCCAACTGCCAAGCGAAACTCCCCTTGTTCCGGTGAGTACGCCCCTGCCACGCTCAACAGCGCCAAGTCATGCCCCTGGATGCGTTGTATCTTGAAGAAGGCGGTACGAAAAACCCGGGATGAGGAAGGTACAACCACGGATTTTACGATCTCCCCAGACAGAAGAGCTGTCTCCTTCACGCCTTGGAAGAAATCATGGAGAGCCAAACTCCTTTCCCCTTTCGCGCTCACGATCGTCATATGCGCACCCAATACGAGAAGAGGAGGAGCGGTATCGGCGCATGGGGAAGCATTACTCAAATTCCCGCCTATAGTGGCCCGGTTTCGCACCTGGTACGACCCCACCATGCCGGCCGCTTCCGCAAGACCAGGATACTGCTTCTTGATTGCCGATTCATCCGCCAGTCGCTGGAGAATCACACACGCCCCAATCGTCAACTCACCATCCGGAGCAAACTCCAACCTCTCCAGCTCAGGGATTCCTTTGATATCAATCAGGAGGTTCACTTCGCGCCCCCCGCGCATAGCGACCACAAGGTCCGTACCCCCTGCCAACACCGTTGCATTGGGCTCCGCCTCAAGGAGATCACATGCCTCGGCAATGCTCGTCGGCCGTTCATATCGCACGCTATTCATGAAACCTCCTTCTGGATTGATTCCCTAACCCGAAACTTCACCCCAAACTTCCCTTTCCTCGTCCCCAAAACTTCGTCCCGAATCCCGCGGCGGACGCGGGATCTCGAACTTCCCCCCCATCTCCTCCCCTCCAAACTTCGACGTTCGATGTTGAATGTTCGATGTTCAATGTTGTCCTCCGCTCCCTTTCCCCCAAAAACTTCATCGGGAACTTCGGCGGGAGCCTCGTCGAATCCCGCAGTCCTCCGCTTCCCAGTTCAGCAGTTCCTCCGCTCTCTCCTCCTCATAAACTTAGTCTCGAATCCCGCGTCCGCCGCGGGATCCCGAACTTCCCACTCCTCCACAAACTTCGTCGGGAGCTTTGGCAGGAGCTTCGTCGATTTCCCAAAGTCCTTATCCGGAATTCTCCCCTCTTCCCCTCCGAACTTCGATGTTCGATGTTCGATGTTGGACGTTTGCTCAATGTCAAGATGCTCCTCTAAACACTCCCAGTGATAAGTGTGTCCGGCTGTCCCCTTTCGCAAAGGGGAACCAAAGGGGATTTTCCCAATATCGCACGGACTTGTTGAGAAATCCCCGAACCCCTACTTCGCGACCAGATCAAGCTCCTTTCTGATGTCCTCAGCCAGCCAGTGCCTGATGAGGGTCTGATAGGGCATCGATTTCAGGGTGGCGAGCTTCTTGATGGCTTGGATCTGGAGGGGATCAATCTTGAGGGTGATGTTCTTGAGCTTGCGACGCCGCTTGCCTGAACGGATGTCCTCCCGAAGCTGCTCAACCAAACTGAGCTCGATCTCCTCCTCGGTTAGATCGCTGAGGATGCCACGAGCATCGTAGTAATGCGCCCAGTCTTGTGATGGTGTCTTGGACTCCTTCATCGTTGCGGCCTCCGCTTGGAGTAATATCTGATCTCTGCTCCGCTCATGTCCCATCCCGTGATGGGACCGGCGACCCCTCCCGGTGTCAGTTCAAAGACGATCGCAAGGTAGCGTCCCGCAGACGTGGCGCCAAAGACTGCGTAGTGCCCCTTCTTCGTACGCCGAAAGAAAGGTCTGCTGGCAAAGACCTCTTCGGCCTCCTCAGGTGCAATGCCGTGGCCAAGCTCAAGATGCAAGGCGTTCCCATCATCCCATTCAAAATCGGATATCCGCAAGGTCACCTCCGGCCCGGCTGCATCTCCCCGGCAACATGGAACAGAACTGATTCCCAATATTGCACTGGGTCATACATAATATGACTTCTCGACTGAATATGTCAACGCCGATAAATCACCCCATCGAGGAAACGTTCGCTTCCCGTAACCTCTCACTCAGGGTTCGCTCAGAAATGAATCCGCATTCTTGTCGCACAGCATCCCGTAGGTCGGGTTAGCGTAGCGTAACCCGACAATCCCCCATCCCCTTCCTGACGCTCCCAGGCCTCCCCCATGGAGGGGCATCCGCCAGCTGGCGGACCGTGCCCATCGGCCTGCCACGACGGCTTGTCACGGCGTAGTCATGCGTAGACGGAAGCCTTGGCGTAGACGGGAGCACGTAGTCCCGTGCACTGCGCGGGACAAGGATGGGATGCAAGAATGTGAAATTGTTCCTTCGCGAACCCTAAGGTCGGAAGAGAGTACTCTCCATTCAGTCTGCGTCCCACTTTGGAGTGCGGCAGCCCCGCGTACTGCGCGGGGCTGCCGCTTTTCCCAAGCAAGCCATGCTTGCGCACTCCATCAGGCATCCATCAGTACGCTATGAGCAGATATCGATCGGCCGAGCACGCAATGGCGGGAGCATGGCTCCCGCCAAACAAGGCGCAAGCTGGAGAGCTGTAGGTCGGGTTAGCAAAGCGTAACCCGACGATTCATGGTTTGGCCGGGGTTGTTGGGTTACGCTGCGCTAACCCAACCTACGACT
>JAUXFG010000097.1 GCA_030620115.1 Candidatus Fermentibacterota bacterium | reverse complement strand
TTTGAATAACGGCCTTCACGGTCTTCTCCTTTTCTGGGATATCGACATCCAGAGGAAAGAGAAGTGACATCATGCAAAGCTCAAGAGGAAACTGGATGGGGGGGTGGGGGGAAGAGAGCGTTCAGCGTTGAGCGTTGAGATGATGGAGCATGGAGGAAGGAGAGATTCTTCGCTCCTTGTTGTCGCTCAGAATGACAGTGGTAGTGGTAGGGATTTCGAATTGCTTGATTGCTGAATTGCTGGAATGTGGGGAGAGGAAGGGAGTCTCACACATCCGCCTTCGCCGAGGCTTCGGCGTGACAAGAGGGCACAAAGGCGCAAAGGGGGCGACCTTCGGTCGTCTCGGGGGGAAGGAGAGATTCTTCGCTCTTGTGAGTCGCTCAGAATGACAGGGGTGGCGTACAGACGGATATTGGATCGTGTGTCATTCTGAGGGGGCGGAGCGACTGAAGAATCTGGGGAGGAGAGGAGCTGACGACTGGTGAGCTGATAACTGAAGGTTGGGGGTGAGCGGGAAGCGAGGCCCTTTTCGAGCGGGAGAAAAATATGTCGGAATGTACGCCACATGTGCCGGTAGAGGAGTTGGAGTTCTTCGAGCAATTTCGAACCACGTTGTTCTACACGTCGTCGAGATTCAAGAGCCCATTTGGCAAGGAAGTCCCGGTGATCTACACAGATTCCACGGCCATGGGGCTACCCCTGCGCAGCATCGAGGATGTTATCCTGGAGCTCGTGGCGCCGGGAGATCTGCAGCGTATACATGATGCGTACGACGAAGCAATGGACAGGTTGACTCGCCAACTTCACGCCGGAGACCAGTTCGCCCTCTTGCCGGTAGGCACGGGCTGTACCGCGGCTATGAATGTGCTCACCCGTGATATCCTGGGTTACCGACTTCCCGACTACTGGGATCAGGACCGCATCGTGGAGCTGATTCCGGAGGATGCGCTTCCCATACTCATCACGACCATGATGGAGCACCACTCGGCTGACCTGGTGCTGAGGGAGTGCCTCTATAAACGGCTGATACACCTTGGATTCGATGATGCGGGTAAGCCCGACCTTCATGCCTTGGAGAGACATCTCGCACAAGCTCGAGACGAAGCCGCGAATCCGATTCTTATTACGTGCACAGCCGGCTCGAATGTGACCGGTATTCAACCGGATCTTTGCCGCCTGGTTTCCTTGGGACATCAGTACGGCGCCCTTTCGGCTCTCGACTATGCCGCTGCCGGGCCGTATGCCGCGCTGCATCTGGAGGATTGTCAGGCGGATGCAGTGGGGCTCTCTCCTCACAAATTCCCCGGCGGCCCGCAGGCCTGTGGCCTTCTGTGCGTTCGTCGCGATTCGTTTGACGAGAAGAGACTTGTGCTTCCCGCTCCCCGGATATCCACCATGATCGAGTTGATCAGGATCGGGGAGGTCATGCGAATCAAGAAGCAAATGCGGGTTCCCCAGATCAGAAGCGTGGTGCGCTATTTCGCCCAAGTGGCGCTTCAACGCCTCTCCCGCGTTGCCGAGATCGAAGTGATCGGTGGAACTGATCTCGATCGCTTCGCCATCATTTCCTTTGTGGTGCGAAGCAGGTACAACACCACCGACAACCCGCCTCCATCCTCGTTGATGCCCTATCTGCTCCCTCATCCTCTGGGCGACGGCACCATCGTGTACTATGTGCATCACAACTTGATTGCCAAGCTCCTCAATGATCTGTTCGGCATACAAGTTCGACCCGGGTGCTCGTGCGCAGGGCCTTATGGGCACTGGCTCCTGCAGATCAGCGATGAGGAATCCGATTATCACCGTGACAGGATCAATCGCGGCCTCTTTGATCAGAAACCCGGTTGGATCAGAGTCACATTCAATGAGATGAACTCAATTGACGAGGTCGAAACAGTGCTCAACGCGGTAGAGGAGATCAGTCGGGGCTGGGATGAGTATGCCCCTGCCTATGGCCAGGATAGAGGAAATGGTGAATTCGCCCACAGGGACCAGGTGGTCCGGAGGGTGGGCATCGCTGACTGGAGCATGCTTCAGGATCAAGAGGAGACGCCCAGCAGCCCGGCCATCGAGTCGTTCATTCGTTCCGAGATCCTCCCCTTTGCTGCCAATACGCACACGGAGATCAACTTCACGGGCACCACTTCGACATACTGGTACCATTGGGCCCAGAACACCATACGGGGCTGTCTCGGAGCACCCAATGGGTATGGGCTGAGGTTCATCCGTGCAGGATATGATCCCCTGCGTGTTCTGCTCTATCACCTTGGCGCTGAATTGCCTGGAGGCCTGGAGGACGCGTATGGCATCTCCAGGACGGTATCCGAGGATGCGAGAGTAAGGCTCGTAACCTTGGGAGACCCCTTGTCCCGGCCGGGGCTTTCGTTGATTGCCACGGTGGCGCCCTGCGACTCGGTTGAAGAGGTTATGGAAACTGCACGGGCAGAACCCGACCGCACCATTGTGCTGGCAGGATTTGATGATCGACTCCCGCTCCCTGATCCACGGTCTCTCGCTTCTGCTCTGCACGACATTGGCGTCCGGTTGATTGCCGACCTCACCGCAGGTTTGGGCAAGATCGAGATGCAGATGGCGAGAGATCATATCGCGGGTGGCATCGTATCTACAGAGCGACTTCCCGGCGGGTGGCAAACTCACCCGATCCTCCTGCTGGAGGAGCCACTCTTTCGGAATACCATCCCACTTGATGTGGGAGGAGGAATCGTCTACTGGACGACGAAGACATCGCATCGCTACGTGGAAGATCGAACAGTGCTTGAGGATGCGGGGACGCCGGGCATCATCCAAGCTATTCGCACCGGACTCGTGATCGGCCGGCACGTGAACTGTCGCGTCGAGGGGTTTGAGGCAGGAGGAGATGGGCTCTCCCAGAGCATGAGTGTGGAGATATAGGGATGGGGAATTGCTGGATTGCTGGAATGGGGGGGAAGGATGAAGAATGTGGAATCTGGGGGAATCCATGCAATCAATCTCCCAATCTCCTCTCCCAATCTGTGTAATCTGTGGTTCTGACAATCTCGAATCTGTCAATCTGGGGGGGCGGAGGAGAGAGTGTTCAGGGTTCAGGTCACGGAGGAAGAATGGGATTTGGGATGATTCTCACGCAAAGGGGGCGACCTTGGGTCGTCTCGGAGGGGAAGGAGAGATTCTTCGCTCCTTATGGTCGCTCAGAATGACAGTGGTAGTGGGAATGTGCCTGTGTAAATGTGTGTCATTCTGAGGGAGCGGAGCGCCTGAAGAATCTGGGGAGGAGAGAAAGGGAATGCTGGATTGCGGGAATGAGAGGCCACTGGATAGAGAGGATCGCAGTTGAAGTTTCGGGCTAGGATAAGCGTGGGGGTAATCCTCTTTTCGGTTGGGGCTTTTTTCGTTGCGTACTTGGGGCCGGTACGGTACACGGGTAGTGATCCCCAAGGAACGCTTCTCACCTCACAGGCGATTCTAGATCACCATACGGTTCGGCTCGATGCATATGCAGGGATGAGCTATGTGCCTGCCACGACATGGATGGACAAGGGCGAGAGGCTGCGTCACATCAGGGGGCATTGCTACCACTTCTCTCCTTTGGGGACGTCAATCTATATACTGCCCTTTGTCTTTTTCGCGCGCGTAGCCGGGGAGGACATGCTTTCTCCGAAATCCGATGGGGCTCTTCAGAATTTGCTCTCCGCCATGACTGTGGGCCTGGCATTCCTGCTGGTCTATCTCATCTCCGCACAGTATCTGCCACACATCCCAAGTCTCTCGATCACCACCGCCTTTGTCCTTGGAAGCCCGCTGATAAGCACCATGGGTACGGCGCTGTGGAACACGAACTTCGCAGTACTTTTCATTCTCTCGGCGTTGGTTATGCTCGTGAACTCGGAACGAAATGCCGCTGCCATGAATCCCTATCTGCTGGGATTCCTCCTCTTCTCGGCCTATCTATGCAGGCCCACGGCCCTCCTTTTCGCCGTGGGCGTGTGTGTCTATGTTCTCGTCATCAAGCGAGGTGAATTCTTCAAACTCGCCGCGACGTTCGTGGGATTGATGCTCGTGCTGATTCTTCATTCTCTGAAGGAATACGGGCAAGTCCTTCCAGACTATTACCTGTTGACCAGAGTCCCTGGCGTGACGCGTTTTTTCTTGATCGGATTTGGAGCTGTCTTGGCTATGACGCTAGGGATCTTTCTAGGATGGAAACACTGGAGAGTTCGCATTGGTGGTTTGCTCCTGGTGGGCTTCGCCATCCTCATCTGGTTCCTTGTTCGACAGCGGTTTTTGGCTGGCTCCCTGGTGAGTGCGGAGCTTCTGTGGCGGATGATTCGGGGGATGTACGGGAATCTGTTCAGCCCCTCCAGAGGTCTCGTGGTGTTCAGTCCTTATCTCATTCTGACATGGCTGGGGCTCCCCTTGGCCTTTGCCCGTGTACGCAGGAAGCCCCTCTTCTGGCTCACCATAGGCTGGCTTATGATCCATCTCGTGGTGATCTCGAAGCCCTTTCGATGGTGGGGAGGGCACTGCTTTGGCAGCCGGTTCTTCACCGAGGCATTTCCCGGCGTTATCCTTCTTACACTCATCATCTTGGATAGTGAGCCTTTGCGGCAGTGGCGTCATCGGTGGGCGGTAGCCGTGTTCATGGTTCTCTTATGTGGCGCCTCTATTGGCATCAATACATTCCAGGGTCTCTATAATAACGATACCACGAGATGGAATGCTTTTCCTAATATCGATATCTATCAGAATTATCTGTGGAGTTGGAGATATCCTCAGTTCTTGGCGAACAAGAGATCTCTCGACTCGAGATGGATCGATCACAATCTGAGAGCCCTGGGTTCTTATGAATTCGGCGATCCTATCGCCCCGCGCAGCAACATAATGTTCTTCCATGGATGGTGGGCTACGGAATCAGATGAGCAGGGAGCACCTTTCCGGTTTTCCGATGGAGATGCCTCCATATGGTTCAACCTGGCCTCTGATGAGCGCTACCAGGCGGATCTTGTGCTCACCGTGGAAGCCGGCGCTTTCTGCCGTGAATACGTACATGTGGAGGTCAACGGGCAAGACATCGGTTCCATGATGATACTGGGACTGAGGAGACATGCTTATTACCTTCCGCTGCCGTGGCATCTCCTACGTCCTCGTGGGAAGAATTGCATAAGCTTCATTTGTGAAGACCGACCCCGAGCGTATCTCACCAATCGGGGCAGATATCAATGCCCCGCCGGCTTCAGATTGTGGAGGATGAGATTGAGGGGGAGGAATGTGGAATCTGTCAATCTAGAATCTGTCAATCTGCGGGCGGAGGAGAGAGTGTTCAGGGTTCAGATGACGGAGGAAGGATGTAGGAGAGATTCTTCGCTTCTTGGAGTCGCTCAGAATGACAGTGATGGCGCGCAGACGGATATGGCGTGTGTCATTCTGAGGAAGCGGAGCGACCGAAGAATCTGGGAGAGGGGAGGTGGGGAGAAGAGCCAAATCCTCGATGTAGCTTCGGCTACGCCTCCCGTCTTCGCGGAAGCTTCGCCGTGGCAGGCCCGTCTACGTTTGACTACGCCGTGACAAGCCGGTGGGCATCCGCCAGCTGGCGGACCGTGCCCCTACATGGGGGAGACCAATTCCGCGGTGAAGATGGGATGCAAGAATGTGAAGCTATTCCTGCGCGAACCCTAAGGATGAGTGGATGTCGGTACGAACGGTGAGGGACCATTCTTCCACCAGGGTGGAGAGGGCAGCGGCCAAGGCATCGTAGCCCGGTGTCTGCATTGTTCTGTCGAAGCGGTAGTTTTTCTGGAAGATGATCCCGGAAGCGCGGCCCACCAATGTCAGATCCATGTCGAGCACCGCGTGCCATGTGCTGCGTTCCTTTCTTGCGCCAAACTCTCGAACATGACCATGAATCGTCACATTTTCAGCTACTGCGGTGGCTCCCTTGAACACGGCCCGAAAAGATCCTTCTGCTACGAGATCTCTCAAGAGGAGGTCCGCCAAGATGTTGGCTGGTCTGCTCGCCCACCGATGCAGCGAAGTCTGCGCAAGGGTACCCTCTCCCGTGATCAGAATCATGTCGAGGCGATCATAGTCCGGTGATACGGAGAAATCCCTGATTCGGATGACGCCTCCGCGGGCGGAGTCAACAGCGACGGGCACTGGATAGCCCAGCTTGTACGCGGTGATCGGAGGGGGCTCCGACTTGATTCTTACGGAAACACAGCTTGTGAGAAGCAGAGGCAGAATTAGAAGCTTCAGTCTCATGGCCACACATCCTCCTTCCGAGGTTCCACGAGGAACTCCTCTGGATGCTCATATAATCGATTGATCAGCAAACGAAGATCACGCAGCAGCTCGCCGGCCTCGGCGACAATGGCTCCGACGTCATAGCTCATAGTATGGTAGGAAGCCGTAAGAGCGCTCAGGTTCTCGACCAGCATTCCGATTTCCTCGGCGGCCGCTGGCGCTTCGGTGCTCATCTGATCGGCAAGTCTATTGGCTCTTGTGCCTAACTCAGCATAGATCAGAATCAACGAATCGAGACGACTGGATGTCCGGTTGGCGTTGTGGAGAAGACCTGTCAGATCTTCGCTGTTCAGGAGGTTGTTCATAGAATGCAGCGATTCTATGGTGAGATTACTGATCTCGGCGATATCGAGATCCGCCATGAACTCGAGCAGATTCTGCAATCCTATGTCAAGCCTCTCCAACTGGGATTTCTGCACGGGTATGACGGGATATTTCGGTTCAAATGCAAGAAAGAGGCTTTCTATCTGATCGGCATCGGCGAGTCGAAGATTGATGATTCTGATCCCCGTGATGCCGACGAAGTCAAGCCGGGCTGCGATGTCGGTATCAATAGGAAAATCGGCGTCGATGCGTGCCATTACTTCGACCAACCGGCCATCGGGGGCCACGACGATACGGTCAACAGTTCCCACGGGCACGCCATTGAACCTCACGGAGCTTCCTGTCTCCAGACCCTGTACTGATTCAGCAAAGTAACAGAGATACTCGCAAGTTTCCTCACTCTTGAACCAGCCGGTCAGCCAGATCAGGATGCTGACGAAGAGGATGCCAGTGGTGAAGAAGAAGACGCCTAACCGAAATCTATTCGCTTCCATTGACATCTGATGTGACTCCCGAAGCATTAAGGCTCTCTCGACCAAAGAAGGCCGTGACGCGACGATCCGAAGATTCCACCTGCAGCTGCCTGACGGTTCCTTCCGCGATGATCCCGCGGCTCTCCCCATCAAGCATGATTACCCGATCAGCGATGGCAAGAATGCTGGCAAGTTCGTGGGTGACAATAACCATGGTGGTTCCCATGGTTCGGTTGATCGAGCGGATCAGATGGTCCAATTCGGACGAGGTCACCGGGTCGAGACCAGCGGAGGGTTCGTCAAAGAAGAGTACCTCGGGATCAAGGGCCATAGCCCGTGCGAGACCTGCTCTTTTCTGCATTCCGCCCGATACCTCCAGCGGATATGACCGCGCGAAATCGGCTAATCCTACAGTTTCCAGCTTCCTCAGTGCAACCAGCTCCATTTCTTTCAGGCTGAGATTGGTGAATTCGTTAAGCACCAAGGTGATGTTTTCCAACAAGGTGAGGCTTCCAAGGAGCGCACCGGATTGAAAAAGCACACCCCATCTTGCCCGCGATCGGCGAAGGACATCCATGCTTTCCCCCCAGATGTCTTCCCCCTCAAAATGGACGGCGCCTGACCATGGTTTTGACAGCCCGAGGAGATAACGCATGAGCGTGCTCTTGCCACAACCGCTACGGCCCACGATGACAAGGATTTCACCACGGCATACCGACATAGATATGTCTTTGAGGACTTCTTGTTCCTCGTATCCTCCAAAAAGATGGGCGACTTCGAGGATAATTTCCCGCGCATTCATGGCATATCAAACCTGTACTGTTGGTCGTATCTCCATGAAGATCAAGGAGATGAGCGCGTCGGCCATGATGACCAGGAAGATGGCGGTGACGACTGCGGCGGTCGTGGCACGGCCCACCTCAGCAGCACCGCCCCTGACACGCATACCCATATAGCAGCCAACATTAGCGATAATGACCGCGAAGACCAGACCTTTGAGCATACCCCACCAGAAATCGATGGGCAACATGACGAAGTTCAAACGTGAGAGATAGTAGCTGGCGGGCATGTCCAAATACCAGCCGCCGATGAGCAATCCGCCAAGCAGGCCGAAGAAGTCGGCCATAAGGACAAGAGCGGGCATGACCAGGAAAAGCGCACACATCTTGGGTGTCACAAGGTACTCGAAGATATTGAATCCCATCACCTCCAATGCATCGATCTCTTGGCGGACCTTCATGGTGCCGATCTCCGCAGCAAATGCAGAGCTCGATCGCCCGGCCACTAAAATGGCGGCCAGGAGTGGGCCGATCTCCCACGTGATGCTATATGCAATGAGGTCAGGCATGAACATCTCCGCAGCAAAGGACTTGAGTTGGTAGCCTGCCTGGAAACCCAGGACCGTTCCGATGAGCCAACAGAGGGTGCCCACGATGGGTACTGCGCGGACCCCGGCATGTTCCATATAGTAGAAGGTCAGGTGCCATCTGAACAGAGAAGGCGTGGTCAGAACCCTGACGAGGGCGCTGAATGTATTCTTCGAGAAAACCCAAAGCCCCCGAGCTGTCTCCCAAGAAGCCACTACGTCGTCTCCAACTCCCTCGAAATGATCCTTCAGACTCCAGCTCCGGCGGGGCGCACTGAGGCTCTGTTCATGGCGGCGAAATGAGGCCAGCAGTTCCTGATCACGGGGGAGCAGGCCGTTCATATAGACGTCGATCTTCGCTCGTTCCAGATTCCGAATCCCTTCGTAGATGCCCGAGGCGGCAACCGTATCCATGCCATCATATTCGGTGAAGTCCATCACCACGTGTTGTTTTGCGCGCAACGAGATATCGGCGAAGGCGCTCCGGATGAGAGATACATCCGGGGCCTTGAGGAAGCCGCAAAACGCCAGGCCCGCGCTCGTCGATCTTACCTTGTCGTCAAAGGACATTGTGAGGACTTATGCAGAATTGGGCTTTGGAATGGTGGGATATTAGGCAAGGCCGTCGAGTCGCTACCGGTATGTCGTAGTTGGGCATGGCAATATCCAGGCTCGCGTCTTGATGCATGAGTACCAACTCTGTGCGGGGCATTCACAATGAATCAATGGTCGGCACGAACTTAGCTGTTCATCCTCACCGGGAAAGGAGAAAAGGAGGGGGGGGCGAATAGGGAGAAATTTCGAATTGCTGGATTGCTGGAATGGGGGACTGGGCCACTACGTGTCATTCTGAGGGAGCAGAGCGACCGAAGAATCTGGGTGGGGAGGAGGGGAGGAAGCGTTCAGCGTTGAGCGTTCAGATGACGGAGGAAGGACGAAGGAGAGATTCTTCGCTCTCTGCAGTCGCTCAGAATGACAGGGGTGGTTGCTATAGGGCGTGTTAATGCGTATGTCATTCTGAGGAAGCGAAGCGACCGAAGAATCTGGGGGATGGGAGGAGGGGAGGAAATACTTGCCTGGGGAGTTGGGGCTCGATAGATTCATAGTCATATGAGCAGTAAGGGTTGTTTTGCCCTGGGTTTCTTTTGCGTCCATCCTTCGGATGATGGCGCCTCGTGGGCGTGAACACGTGTAACGCTTGACGCAATTGAGTATCCTGACCTGCCGGTCATTGGAAGGCTTTCACGTGTTGAAAGAGGGCGGCTGCTATGCGCAAGGCATACCGGAAACCGACAGTTTTTTCGCAGAATTCCTTTGAGACGTCGGCTCTGGCTTGTGCGAAGGTCAATTCCGGAACGCCGATCCATTATGGTGCGGGATCGACATTCTTCTCCGGCCACAGCTTTGGAAGCATGACATTCAGCCATACACCGGG
Source organism: Candidatus Fermentibacterota bacterium (assembly GCA_030620115.1). Taxonomy (GTDB): domain Bacteria; phylum JAFGKV01; class JAFGKV01; order JAFGKV01; family JAFGKV01; genus JAUXFG01. The sequence goes on along the minus strand of JAUXFG010000097.1, from coordinate 4,447 downwards.
GACCGGCGGCAATACGTGGCATGTGCCGACGGGAATGGAGAGCCTGACTACGCTGGATTGCGAATTTGCCCTGATGTCGAGCTAGTTCGCTCGTGAGGTGAGATCGGGTCGGCAAGATCCGGTCTCACCTTCTCTTCCTTCTTCCTTCGTCTTTCTCTTTAGATCCTATATTGCAGATTGACAGATTTGAGATTATAGATTTCAGATGCCACATACTTCTGCACACTACCACTGTCATTCTGAGCGACTCCAAGAAGCGAAGAATCTCTCCTTGCTCCTCGTTCTGTCATCTCAACGCTGAACGCTTCCTTCTTTCCCCCCCCCAGATTCTTCGGTCGTTCCGCTCCCTCAGAATGACAGTGGGTACCCAATCCCTTTCCGCTACGTACGGCAGCAGGGATCTCCACTTGAGCATGGTGGGGTATCGCAGCGCTCCTCGCGCCCACAACAGGTATGGCCCGGCTCCCGGGTTATGCGCCCGCTGGAGACGTTGGGGGCTGACAGCAGTCTCTCGGTCAGCGGATGACCACACTCGGGACACGCGGGAGTTTCGAGGGTTGTCTTGAGAAAAAGCTCGACCCGCGCTCCGCACGAGCCACATCGATATTCATAGATCGGCATTGAGCAACACCTCCGTGGGGAATTTCGAAATGCTGGATTGCTTGATTGCGGGAATGGGGGACTGGTGGGGGAATGTGGAATCTGACAATCTCGAATCTGTCAATTTATAATCTGGGATCTGATCAGGAGAGGGAGTCTCACGCAAAGGGGGCGACCTTCGGTCGTCTCGGAGGGGAAGGAGAGATTCTTCGCTCCTTGGAGTCGCTCAGAATGACGGGGGTTGTTGGCATTGGACGGGAAAAGACGTGTCATTCTGAGAGAGCAGTGCGACGGAAGAATCTGGGAGGGGATGCGAATTGCGGGATTGAGAGGTGATGAGAAGGCATGATAGTGCGGGCTAGTGTAGTGTGATGCTCCATCCGGCTCCTGCGGCAATGTAGTTGGTTCCATATGCCTGAGCGAAAAAGCTGCGTGCATGATCTCCGGTGCAATGGCATGGCGCTACACGCTGCACGCCCATGGCTTCGAGATCGTGGATGATTGCTCGCAACTGCGCGTCGGATGCACTGCGGAGATGGAAGCCTCCCATAACCAAGGTAACTTCACCCTCGATGATCCGCCTGGCGGCATAGACCATATTCGACACACCGGGATGCGCACAGCCCGTGATGACCACATTGCCCTCTGGAGTAGCCACCACCAATGCCTGCTCCACGATGCCGGTTCCCACTCGCCCGGTGGCATGTATTCCTGGTGCAATCTCCAACGGTCTTTCCACTTCTTCCAACATGGTGATAAGACCTATTTCTCGCTTGAACTCCGCGGGGAATTCCGTCGGTACATAGACCGGAGGCCTCACGCCTGTTTCCAGGAGTGAGCGAAGCCCCCCGACGTGATCATGGTGGGGATGGGAGAGCACCACGGCGTCGATTGTCTTCGGATCAACTCCCAGGGCTTCAAGGTTTCCCAACAATGTGGGGCCGTCTCCGCCGGTATCGAATAGCACAGTGGAATGCCCGGCTTGAATAAGACAAGCGAATCCCCATGCGGTCTGCAGCGAGGGGTTGCATTCGTAGTTGTCATACGCGACGGTAATTTTCACTGCTCTCTCCTCACTGTTGGTCATGGAATCGGTTGACTGGGATGGCTCCTGCTTGGGGGCCGCGTTTGTTTCCCAGGGCATCGCGCCCAAGGATAGGAATATGACAAGATAGGTCAATCCCATCGCTCGGCATTTGGGGCGGGGCAATGGGGGGAATTGCGGGATTGCGGGATTTGGATTGAACATCGAACATTCAATATTCAACGTCGAAATGAGAATGATGGAAGGCCATGCTCCGTCATGGCCGTTGATGCTCGATATGGCGGATGCGATCCGCCAGCTGGCGGAAACGTCGAATGGAGGAAGGGCAGGACGGAGGGAATCGACAAGGCTCCCGCCGAAGCTCCCGACAAGGTTTCTTGGGAGATGGGGACGGGGGAATTTCGAATTGCTGGATTGCTGGATTGCTGGAAGGGGGGGAGAATGGGATAAGGAAGGCCGGGGTACGGGATGCGGTGGCGCTTCCGCTTCCATGGTTCCGTCATTGCTCGTTGCGGCCTTGTCTGAGCACGATGCTTCCCGTGGGGAAGCCGATATCCTGGGCAATAATGGGGCACTTGATCTGCAGGAGAAAAAAGACCCGGCTTCCTTCCTTGCTTAACGTCTCGTAGTTCGCTTGTCCCTTGGCGATGATCATTTCCGCGTTGTCATAGAGTTGCCGGAATTCTTGGGAGCAGTGGTCAATGATCGTACCCGGCGCGTCCGATCCGGTAGACACAATGGCGGCCACACGATCAACACCCGCGGCCACCGCGTCCTCAACGGTTGCATCGTTGAGCACCGGGCCACCCTTTACTGCGTAGAGCACAGGGGTGTCTATCAGTTCGATGAGAAAGCGATCGAAGACCGTTTCGCCGGCGTTGTCCGCCAGGAAAAGAATACGATTCACGTGCTCAAGCTGTCTTCGGAATGATTGCTGATCGTTGGCAGCGTATGGCTGGGTACAAACGCGCTGTACCGTATCCCAGAGATCGAATTTGATGCTTGGCGCAAAGTCGATGATGTTGCCGGCAATGCTCAGTCTGATGGCCATGTCCAGGGGATCATCAGCATCATCCATGAGCTCTCTCAGCCGAGGACAGAGGGCCAGGGCCTGGGCCGTTGCGGCATCTTTGGCAGCACGATATGGATCGCCACCGTGGATTTCCTGGCGGATAATCCGATGTACACTGTCCGCGATTTCCGGTGGTGTGCTCTCGGGATCGAGCCCTTCCAGTATCCGGAATACTCGAAGGAGTATGGAGCGTTGCTGCTCTGTGTCCGCGCCCGCCATACGGCTTGCTTCAAGGGCCTGGCGTACAAAGCAGGAATAACAATCGAGATAGGTCTTCATGCTTCACCTGTGTTGATTATGAGGGATAGGCTTGAGAGCACGCAATCTCTCCCAATGACCATCAGAATGCAATAGGCGTTCAGAGGTTCGGAGTTCATCTGTCTGTGTCCCTGTCTGTGCGGACACGCGGACAGGCCTCAATATCCTCAAGTCGTTCTATTCTCATGCCTTCTCCGGGGATATTTCATTCTCTCGTCTTGTGGTCTCGGATGACGGGCGCCGCCACCGGCACGGTGGAGACCCGCGGGCTGGTGCGTTGGCCTTTGTCTTCAGAGGTCTCTTCCACGACAATAGGTTCGAGAAGCAAGACCTGCGGGTTCAGCTCGATGCGGAGAAGCTCAGCAGGGGCCTCCCCCAGGGTCACGGATTGTCGGGTGGTCTTGTACCCGATATAGGAGACCATCACGGTGTATGCCCCGGGTAGCATCCTCGGGAGGACGAAGTAGCCATCCTTGTTGGAGAATGTTCCAGAACCTCCCTCCACCCAGATGTTGGCCACGGGGAGTGGCTCACCACTGGTGGCATCAAGCACGAAGCCCGACAGGGTTGCGGATGCGCCCTCACCGGCGGTAAGGAAGATTATTGCTGAAAAAAAGAGGCCCCATGATCGAGATATTCTCATATTACTCCTCTTATCGAATGGGGAGAAGATCGGTGAACGGGTGAGCCAATAAGCCTGTGTCCTGTAGGCGGCGAGGTCGGCCCTGTCGTCGCACCGGAAATGCGCCCCTTATCACATGCAACACCGAAACAGGGGAATTATGTTTCCTGCTCAGTCACTTGGCGTCGTATCGATCACCCGGTCGAGAAGCTCACGGAGACGATCAGGCATTGTCAGTGTGGGGAGTTCATCAAATGATACCCACCGGGCTGCCAATGCGTCGGACGAGGGCGCAGGCGTGCCGGAGATATGCCTTGCCGCCAAGTCGATGAGCACATAATGATATTTGACAGCGCCCGATTCATCCCGTTGGATGAGATCCGCCACTCCAAGCATCTCCCCTACCACTACCTGAACGCCGGTCTCTTCGAGGATCTCCCGCTCGACTCCATCATGGATTGTCTCACCAAGCCGAAGCAGTCCGCCAGGGATGCTCCAAGCTCCGTACCCCGGCTCCTTGCCCCGCTGAATCATCAGCACATGCTTATCCTTGATCACCACGCCGGCAACACCAACTAAGGGTGTGGATGGGTAGATTCGTTCCATGGCATTGCTCCTTTGGATCTGTCTTCAATGCCCACGAACACTGAGAAGGGGCTAACCCGGACTTCTCACCAACTTCCGGCCGTAACCGCCGATATGACACCGCTTGCTTTCCGCCAGCTGGCGGACTCCATCAGCCTCGAGATATTTCGCTGTCACTCAGCACAGGCTCCTCGCAGAGGATACGCCTTCGGGCTTCGCCACGGCGGAGCCAGGCTACGCCCTGACAGAGCCGGGGTCCTCGGTC
>JAUXFG010000286.1 GCA_030620115.1 Candidatus Fermentibacterota bacterium | reverse complement strand
GTTGCGGTTGCGCAGCTCGAATCGGTTAACGGTTAACGTCATACGAAATCAGCAGCGCAACCGTAGAACGTTAGACGGAGCCAATCCCGACCTTTCGGGACTTCACCTCAAGCAATGAATATTATTCTTCTCAACTCGTCGGTTTGAGGCGCAGCTTCGCTAGCCTATAATCCGGCACTTGCGACATATCACTACTACTGTTCTGAGTGATTGGCAAAAGGCCAACAATCACCGCCCCCTCCTCCCGCAGATTCTTCGGTCGCTCCGCTCCCTCAGAATGACACCCATTGGCACATCCAATGTCAAGCATCCCTGTCATTCTGAGCGACTGCAAGGAGCGAAGAATCTCTCCGAGATCATGGTCCTGTCATCTGCACGCTGCACGCTCTCCTCTCCCCATTCCCCTCCCCTCATTCGACGTTGGATGTTGAATGTTGAATGTTCGGCGTTCAATCCCTCGATCATTCTATCCAAGCCATCAGCTCCCCCTCCTCACGCAGATTCTGCTCCTACAGCTATGGCTCGGAAAAAGCCTAGGGCCCCCGGCTCACGCAACACCAATGTCTCCAACCTTTTCGGGCGACTTGCCATTCTGTCATGGTCTTGGCCAACTTGACCGGAGTCTCAGAGATCTGCATGTAACGAGAGTAGGTTTCAGTTGAACACATCTCATGAAGCAGAACATGCCTCTCCTTCGCAAGATGACACCACTTCTCCTCTCGCTGTGCACTCATCCCGCCCCATGATATCCACCAAACCCCTCATGGTGACCGCCGACATCAGCCTCGAAAGGGACGGGATCCTGCGCACCCCCATGATCATCAAAGCCGACAATGTGACGGTGGAGGGGAACGGTGCGACGCTCAGGGGTCCAGGGCAGAGGCGTGACCTTGAAACATATAAGGGAGTGGGTATAGTCGCCAAGGGGTGCTCTGGGGTCACCATCAGAAATCTCAAGATACGAGGTTTCGAATCCGCTCTATGGGCAAGCGATGGAATAAACTGGGTTCTGGAAGGATGCGATTTCTCGGACAACTACCATGACCCCGAATACGGCTGGGGCGAAGGGAAAAGAAACGGTGGCCTGATTCTCACCAATATCTCGAACAGCCTTATCCGCAACAACCGAGTGAATCGGGTCTGGAATGCCTGCGATCTCAGATTCTGTCATCACAATGTTTTCAGCGGCAACGACTTCTCTCACACATCAAATACCTGCTTGAAGCTCTGGAATTCGTGCCATAACAGAATCGAGAATAACAACATGTCATATGGCATCCGGATCGCATCTGGTGAAGTCCATGCGCGTGATTCGACGTCCCTCCTCATTGAGAGCAGCTCCGATGAGAACCACTTTGAGAATAACGACTTCTCTCATGGCGGCGATGGCATCTTCATCAGGGTTCTGAACGACTGGATCTCGACGCGAAATACATTCGTGGAGAATGACTGCTCATATGCCAATAACAATTGTGTAGAATGCTGGGCGCCAGGAAACACCTTCATCCGCAATCGAGCCAATTTCGGATCGTATGGTTTCTGGATGGGCGGATCCGACCGGTCGGTACTGATCGGGAATGAGGCGGCGTACAACGGGCTCTCCCACGGGAACCATAATGCACCCGAGCCGGGATTCGGTCATGGCGGTATCGTATTCGTGAACGGCCCATCATACCACGTCAAAGTCCTAGACAATTACTGTCACCACAACAATGGTGGAGGCATCGTGCTTCGAGGGGATCTTTCTTCTCGAGGTAAACGCTGGAAGGCGCATCACTGGATCATCAGCGGCAACCGGCTCTGCCACAACCGATGGGGCATCTATGCCCAACATGCGGACTGGATCTTCCTCTCCGGCAATCAACGGCAAGGGAACGAGCAACGAGATCTGTTCGATCACGTATCCCATGTGATAACAGGAAAGCCGTTTCCCCATCCACAAACGCCGACCAACGCGCTCATTTCCGTTCCTCCCCGAGTGCACGCGGGTAAAGAAATTCTCTTTGATGGGAGCAAGAGTCAGGGCACGGATCTGAGTTTTCAGTGGGACATTGGTGGGGGACGATTCACGGAGCCCGTGGTGCACGGAGCCTTTGATCGGCCCGGCTTCTATCGTGTGGGACTCACCGTGTACTCAGGCGGCAATGCCGATCTCGCCTCAGCTGACTTGTACGTAGTTGCGCCATGCCACGAAATCGGCACCGAGAATGATCAGAACCGTTGGTCCTTCAGAATCCTCCACCACACACATGATGGTGACCAAGGCTCGCCATCGCCACAAAAACCACGCATGAGTTTTTTCAGCGATCCGGATGTCGCCCTGATGGGTAAATCCTCGACACACATTCGCGTGGATCCATACGGGGGTCATGTCATGGAGGCTCTGCTTGCTCTTCGCGGAGCTTCTGAACAGGATCTGCGGGATCACAAGCTGCTCAGCTTCTGGCTCAAATGGCGCAACAAGAACGTATTCGGCTTCACAAAGACAAATCCAACCATCCGTCTCCATAGCGCCAGAGGATCGGTAACGCTGAAACCAGAAGACGAGCGCAACCTCCTCTCCGCTGAGGAGAGCTATAATGAAGTCCGCTGGGGATGGCTCTATCTCCAGGTACCCTTGCAGGGTGGTGACGGCTGGGTGCGTGAAGTGATCGGCAATCCCGAGCTGTGCTGTATTGAGAATATCGGC
>JAUXFG010000112.1 GCA_030620115.1 Candidatus Fermentibacterota bacterium | reverse complement strand
GTAAATCCCCTCATGCCGGATGGCTCCGGGAGACGTCTCATTCTCAAACTCGGCAACAAGTCCGGAATTAAGCTTGCGCTTGTTTCCCCCGAAAAACCGCCATTTTAGTGAGTTCTGGTCAGCATTGGAAGTGATGGCTTCAACCGTTGCCAGAGCCAGCGTGCGATATTTTCGCTGGTCGGATTCGAGAGCCCCTCGATATCGTTGAGGTAACAGTGGTCGAGTTGCTCATGGAGAGGTTCAAATGCCTCTTTGATCTCCGCAAAGTGCTGAACCCAGCCGGTCTCTTCGGCCACCGGGCCTGCAACAGAGATAGTGACGCGGAAGGAATGGCCAGCAATAGCCTATCAGCTCAACAGTTTATCGGCTCAAGGAATGCCGAGAAGTTTGTGTGTCTGCAGGCTGAGCCTCCATTTCGGATGTTGTAGGCAGTACTTGGTCGATAGTCGGGTGTTCGTTTCTCGATCGGGACCGTCCATGGGTTGCAGGGAGAAGTACTTGAAGTCAAGGCCCTCGAAATGCTCGGGTTCTCCCTCTTGTGCATCATGAATCACGCGCGAAACCTGGTTGAGAAACCAGCCAGATCTTTCCAGGTCAACAGCATGACGAGACGCGACACCATAGCCCGGATATTGTCTTGTGCGCCTGCACAAATAAGTCAGGATATTTTATGAGTCGAGTTCGTTGCGCCTACGCCCTTCGTGGTTTTGTCGGATCTTGTTGCACATGCGAGGCTCCGAGCCCACGGCGGCCGTTGCAACCCTCTGGAGCATGCGATTTGTGGAATGTGCGAGCTGATCTGTTTCTTGCTGAGTTGGAGCGCTTTGGAAGGTCAGGAATGGCAGGCAGTGACGCCTGCCCCACTGAACGGTGTTGGAGATAAGTACGGGACAGGTGTGATTTTCCTCGAGTGAACTTTTCTTGGGGTTTTGTCATGAGTAGGGTGATTGAAGGAAGAAACGGTACAAAGGGCTTGGTGATGAATTCAGACCAGGAGCTACTCCGACAGATCCGGGCGGGGAACGAAAAGGCATTCGAAGCCCTGGTTCTTCGGTACCAGGATGTGGTCTACCGGCTGGCGCTGAGGCAGTTGGGCGACAGAGAGACCGCCGGAGAAGCGGTTCAGGAGGTCTTCCTGCGGGCTTGGACAAAGCTGAGACACTGGTCGAGGGGACGAGGAAAGCTGTTCACATGGCTCTATCGGACAACCCGCAATGTGTGCCATGAGCTCCATCGCAGGAGGCGGCGAGATCCCCTCTGTTCATGGGATTTCGATAAGGATCCGATTCCCATGTCCGAGCATTGCCGCGAAAGCGAGGAGGAGGACTACTGTCGCGTACAACGACTTGTACGTGAACTACCTCCCCGCCAGGAGCAAGTGGTCTGGCTTCACATCTTCGAGGGACTGCAGTTGAAAGAGGTGGCAGTGGTGTTAGGCATACCCATCGGAACGGTCAAGAGCAACTACCATAAGGCTCTCGGGAACTTGCGCAAGGCCTGGTTAGCAATCGATCCGAAAGATGTCGCCCTGTCATCTCAAAGAAGAGGGGTAGCTCCATGAGCAAACCAGAGAATCACCTCCAGCCCTTCACCCTGGAGCGCTATGTGACCGGAGATCTTCCTTCCGCAGAGAAGGCCGGGGTCGAACGGCACCTGGAGCAGTGTTCTGAATGCGCGGCTGCCGTGAGCCAACTACGCGACCTCCAGGCAACGCTGAACGCCGCAGGGCAACGGTATCGCGAGACACGGTATCCAGAAAATGCCTTTGCCCAGATCCAAACCCGGCTCGAGGAGCTTCCTCAACGGAGAACGTGGTGGAGACTCGCCTGGGTTCTCCCCGCAGCGGCGTGTGTGGCCTTTTTTCTGCTCTGGATGGGGCAAGGACGACATTTTCCTCAACAGTCCGGAGAATACGACATACTGAGAGCAAGAGGGATCTCCAACTTGGTGAATCCTTGGGGGTTGTCCCCCATGGATTCATTGGGATCGGCCCTCAGCATCAGTATGCCACCAAGTTGCGAGATTCCTTCGATCGATTTCTCGATGCCGACATGCCCAAGTCGTTTAGGGTTCGCACAGGGATAGGTTCGCAGTTATGGCGCACAGATTTGCCGCAGAATTGGTCTCCCCATGTAGGGGCACGGCATGCCGTGCCCACCGGAGACGTAGTTCCGCGTACTGCGCGGGATGAAGATGGGATGTCAAATGTGAAATTATTCCTGTGCGACCCCTTCCACAAGAAAGGAGCTTTATCATGAAGCACCAACATCGATCTATGCCCGGAGCCGCGCTTCTTATCGTGCTGATAGCCGCCATTATTTCTCTTGGATGGAGCACTGCTCTGGCTGCCGACAAGTCCGCTGCAGACGTAGAAGGAGTAATAGGCTTCCTCAATATCATGGAGAAGTATGTGACCCTGACCGGGCAGATGCAGGATATTGCGGCAGACGATACGCGCACAGCGGGATTCGCGATCTTCCAGCTCAAGGACCTCTACGAGGATGCTGGTCGTAAGGACGAGGTAGTGGAAGTGTTCCAGGAGATTCTTAAGGAGACAGGCAGCAAACCAGTCCGGAATCTGATCAGGCTCCAATTGGCGGACATGCTCAAGAAATCCGGCAAGTCCACCGAGGCGATCAGGATGCTCCGAGAACTCATTCGGGAGAACGCAAAGTAGCGCTTCCACCCCGGGATTGGGGCGGGGCCTCACACAGAAGTGCGGGGCTAACCCCAATCCCCATTTGCGAAGACCGGCAAACGGATGGGAAAAAGCGGAATGAGGTAACAGAAATGCGACAATCATCAAGGGGAAAGATTAGGCTTTTTGTAGCGATGATTATGGGTGTGTTGCTATGGGATCCATGGAGCGTCGCCTTTGGCGCGATCGCATTTCCCCAGGACAAGGTTGATAAGGTTTGTCTTGCGACAAGGGCGAAGGGGGGGATTCTTGGCCATCAAAGCCGCTCCGCTCCAAGGGGATTGCCGATGGAGGGATACAGCAGGGAGACACTTGAAAGCAGAGCGGTCCCCACGTACAGGGTTACCTCCCCACGAGACAGGAACTCGGATGCTGCGCCCAATCAGAGGGATACTCTCTACATAGGCCCCGGCCCCGACACCTTGCGCATTGAGACCGATCATGTGCAAGACGGTGATATCGTCATCTTCGGGCAAGGAGTGCTTCTGGTAGATAATGCGCGACTCACTCTGTCTGGAAGCCTGGTCGCGGCGGATTCCGGAAAGGCCATCTTTCGAAACCATGCGCACCTGCATTTCAACCAGTCGTATGTGGGGCAGTACTATGTCTGGCTTGTAGAAAACGCTACATTTGAGGCCACCGACGCCACAGTTGATGCGAACGGGGTCATGCACTTTGCCCAGCTGCATGATCACAGTGTCTATACAGCCAAGAACACCGTTTTCCCCGATTGGACCTTCAGGAAAGTCTTCGATCGGGCAACACTCTTGCTCGAAGACGTCTGTCACGTCGGTGACATCATGGTGAGCGATTCCTGCTTCGTGCACTTCACGAGATGTGATACGTTGATGCCATGGTTTCAAACCCCGGATGGTTCAGTCATAGACTTCCAGTTTCCGGATCCGGATTACGTGGAGAGCTTCGAGTTCTCCGACGCGGCGCCCGGCGTGGACGGTATCGGCTACACATTCCTTGCCGATGCCTGCAGCCGATGCTGGTGGTCTCTGGAGACATTTCCCGGCTGTTCGGTCACGATCAACAACTCAATAATAAGAGGTTCGTGTCTGAGAATACCCGGATCCGATACCGTCAACGTGAGCGACATAGCTAACTATGCAATGCACCTGGATCTTTTAGTTCCCCTTGAGGACAGACATGTTGAGTACATAAATACCTATGTCTACTGGTGGAACTGGTATCCGATGGAAACCACGGTGTTCAACATTGACGCGTGCATTTTCGGTGAGATGATCGGCAGGAATAGGTCCGAGACCTATGCAACAAATTGTATCCACGATGGCGCTACGGTAACTCTATGTGTGGAAGATAGTGCGTTCCTCTCATTCATCGATGGGGCTAGCTATGCGTTTATGAGTTCGTGGGATAGAGCGACCTTCCTATTGGTGAACAGCACCGTTGTTCCGCTCTGGCCATATCAATCCACGAATCTCGCCCATGGCCATTCTTATCTTCTGGCAGTGAATTCCTACTTTGACTACATACCCGAGGCTCTTGATACGTCACTGGTAATGGTAGCGGCTATTGATAGCCCCTTCATCGGCTTGGTGGACCATGCCATTGCCATATTCGGTTCAGCGTGGATCGATGCGGGGCCCTCCAGTGCGATTGGTTTCGACAGGTACGGGGTGTATTGGACACCAGAGAGCGGCTCCACATGGACACTGATAGAGGAATCAACAACCGAATTCTACAACGATACCCTCGCCGTATGGAATACCGCGGGAATGAATCAAGGTGACTACGATCTTCGCCTTACGCTGTGGGATGATGCGGGTGACAGCCTGACGGCATTTGGCAAGATGAGCCTTCACACGGATGATATCCTCCTCTCAGGCGTCCTCTCCGGCACGGATCTTATACTGTCCTGGACTCCTTGTTGGGGCGCCTCAGCATACTGGGTCTATGGTGCGGAAGACCCGGTGTTCAACCCAGGATTGGACGCCCCCTATGAGTACAGGTTGGAAGAGCTTCCTCCTGAGACCGCCACTTGGACGAGTGACTACGGAATCGGTGATCCTGACACCAACTGGGTGTACTTGGTCATTGCCGTGGATTCCTCACCGCTAGAGATGGGAAGATCCAACCGGCTTGGCGAGTTTGATTTCGGTATAGTCTTGCCCTGAGGAGTGGGAATTGAGCTGCTGAGCTGATAAGCTGCTGAGGAAGTGGGATGATTGGTGAAGATGTGGGCATGGTATGCCGTGCCTGAGAACGAAACAACGATCCAACGCCCTCTGTTTGGTGTTCAGTTATTTGATTAAGTTCCTGCGCAGAAACTTAATCAGTTCAGTGCATCCGATCGGACGAAATTGCAGATTCTTCAGTCGCTTCGCTCCCTCAGAATGACAGCGTTTAGCACGCCGTGGACACTTTTAATTGGGTTACCCTTTGCGTTGGCAGCGAATCGGTGCGTGAACAGCCAGACTTGACTAATTGGTCATTCCCCCCAGAGCTTCGTTTGGTGTGGTCACCGTTTGCTGTGTGGCACGCTTGGAGCGTAGCGCTGCGGACCACCAGGTGCCGCTGCCGGCATTCCCATGAGGGAATGCGAACCCTAAGACGGTGATTGTTCTCTGCAAGGGAGGATAACGCACATGACGGATTCATCACACGCCGGTGATCCGGGCACAGGCCCGTGATCCGGTACTGGTTTCGGTAGACCAGATTTCGGGATGGGATGCCACCACGCTGCTCCACTATCGCCGTGTCGGAGAAGAGATGTCTCAGTCCGCCCCATTTCAGAGTGAGAGGGGGAAGATCCAGACTGCGGAGATTCCTGGAGGGATGGTCTCGCCGCCAGGGGTGGAGTACTATCTTTCCGCGGTCGCAGGCAATGGGAAGCAAATGGATCGCTATCCTGATGACGAATCCTACATCATGGTCACGGTGAGCCCAGCCGTAGAGTTTCTCGAAAGTACGGTTCTTCCCATGCCTTCAAGTCAAAGCACGAGAAAAGATGGAAGAAAGACGCTGTGGTTGGCTATTGGCGGTGCAGTGGTGGGAGGAGCAGTCGCGGTGGTTGTCATCGGGGCAAAAGGTGATGGTAACGGGAAAGACCAGCTTCCGGATCCGCCTGATCGACCCTATGGTTTGCGCAGAAATGACTTCACATTTTGATCCCGTCTTCATCCCGCGCGGTACGCGGGACTACGCCTCCGGTCTGCGCTAAGGCTCCGCCGTGGCAGGCCCGTGGGCACGGTCCGCCAGCTGGCGGATGCCCCTACATGGGGGAGATCAATTCTGCGGCAAATCTGTGCACCAAGACTGCGAACCCTTAGCCACGGCATGTGTGAGAGGAGGGCTTGATGAGAGTATGTTTTCCCTTGGTAATGGCCCTATTGCTACTCTTGTGTCATTCTTCCTTGCCGAGCACTGCTCGTGCACCGGAGGATTCAAAGGGATACCGCAGCAGGCATACAGCTGGTATTACAGTTCAACCACATGCAATCACCCTCTCGGGGCTGGTTGCCAAGACGCCAAGATTGGTTCAGACAGCGACGATGAACAGGGGATCTCGCCCGGGTAACAACAGCCAAGCCACCGGAAAGCCTGAATCCTCAGAGGGATGGCACCGCATCTTGGCGGAGGGCTTTGAGGATAGCTTCCCAAAGACGAATGACTGGGATGTATACTATGCCCCTGGATATCAGCCCTATTTCTGGGGCATGAGCGACTACATGTCCTTTGATGGCACTCACAGCGCCTGGTGTGCGGGGGCGCATGATTCGGGAGTTCCCGATCTTCATCCTGCTACCGATGACTACCCGGATAGTCTGAGAACATATATGGTTTGGGGTCCATTCGATTTGAGCTCCGCCACGGATGCCACACTTCTCTTTCACTACTGGATTGACTGTGAGCTGAACTACGGCGAGAACTGGTATGATTGGTTCAGCTGGTACGCTTCCAAGGATGGCGAGTATTTCGCCGGGTACAGGGCTTGCGGCCAATCTCATGATTGGGTGGATCAGGAGTTTGACCTCACGGATGTCTACCAGCTTGGTGATCTCACTGGAGAACCAGAGGTTTGGATAGCGTACCGTTTCGTGAGCGATTGGTCTATCACCTCGGTGGGTGTATTCGTCGATGATGTCGAACTATGGATTGAGGGCGACCAACCACCATCCATAACCCACACTCCGTTGGATACTGCCCAGGAGGGAAGCGACCTGACCGTCACGGTATCCATTACGGATGATATGGGGGTGGGAAGGTGCCGGTCTTCAGTATCGGAAGGGTGGTGAGTCTTCCTACACGCTTGTGGAGATGTCAGCACAGGTCAATCAATTCACCGGGACCATTCCAGGGATTGAGGTCACCTCCCGCGGCATTGAGTACTACATTTTCGCTTCGGACGGGATGCATGTAAGCTATGATCCTCCCCTCAATTGGCAGGCGTCGTCACATGCGGTGAGAGTCCGCGTGAGCAATTTGGTGGCTACTGAATCCCCGACCGGAGGCTCCGATCAGACGGCCTATCGCATGATCTCCGTGCCCGTGGAACTGGATAACCCCACTGCCGACGATGTGTTGGTCGATGATTTGGGTACATACGACGACACGGAGTGGCGCTTCCAGGAGTACAAGAACGGGGATTGGGTAGAATATCCTCATACCGGTGGCTTCGCTCCGGGCAAAGCGTTTTGGCTGATTGTGAGAGAACTGGGAAAGCAAATTGATGCGGGGGCAGGGATGTCCGTGTCCACCGAGGATTCGTTTCCCATCACACTCAACCCCGGATGGAACGATATCGGTCTCCCATTCAACTTTTCCGCGAGTTGGAGCGACGTAGATGTGGATTCGTCCAAGATCAACGGGCCCTACCTGTACGAAAGATTCTGGGACATTCCGTCAACCATCACACAATTGGATCCGTGGAAAGGATATGCAATCAAGAACCTTTCCGGTTCCGACGTTGTCTTGACGATTCCGTCCCGCTCCGGTGCGGGCGCCTCCCTTGGATCCCCAAAAACCACATCAGGCTTCATGGAGGACCTGGCCATCCAATGGTATATCCGGATCATTGCGTCTTGTGAAGAAGCGATGGATCCGTACAACTATCTCGGGTGCTCCGGAGCGGCACTGGAAGCAAGGGATGCCTTGGACCTGAGTGAGCCGCCTCCCGTAGGCTCATATGTCTCCGTCTACTTCCCTCATTTGGAATGGAGTGCGTCTCCGGATCGTTTGACGACGGACTTCCGCCCCCCGTCTTCCGGTGGCGCTATGTGGGAGTTTGTAGTGGAGACCAACATCACGAGCTCGTTGGTTACGCTACGCTTCGAGCATGCTGAATCGATACCGGGATCATCTGAAGCAGTGATTCTGGACAGCTCGGGCAAGCTCTGTCTTGACCTCCGGTACAAAAAGGAATACCGCTTCGATTGTGAGAAAAAGAAAAGCTTTCTCTTGCTGGTGGGCAGTGAGGACTACATCAATCGAGAGAAGCACGAGCTTGCCGCGGGCGCGTATGTGTTGTACCAGAATTATCCTAATCCGTTTGATGACACAACTATCCTATCGTTTGCCGTGCCCGTTCAGGCGAAATGCTCGCTCTCGCTCTTCAATCTGAGTGGCGAAATGGTGAGAAAGATCGCCGAGTGTGAGTATCCTGCCGGGCGCCACGAAGTTGCGATGCCTGCGGGAGGCCTCCCGGCGGGAGTGTATCTCTGCAGGATGGAGGCACACGAGTTCGCGGGCACCCGAAAGATCATTCTGCTCAAGTAGTCGATCGCACTGATCGTCTTGGGGCTCGAGGAGGATGATCGGGCGGGTCTGAGGGGTCTGATGGCGCTGCTTCTAGTCCTTGCTGTCTACACATTGATCTTGCTATTCAGCGCAATTACCCGGCCATGACCCCCACAATTCTTCCGAGTATGGTTGAGGATTTGTATCGATATCAGGTTTGGTGTCAAGGACCCTTGTTCCTGGTAGCAACGCTGGTACTCACGGGGTTGTTGATGTTGCTCGCACGAATGAAAGGCCAAGCGGGGGACTTCGGTTGGTTTCGTAGCTTGACACGCATTTCTCGCGCCTCAAGACACATAAACGTTGGTGAAGACCTTCACCTGTTACCCTTCGTTGGGCTGCCCGGTCTGTGAGTTGCGTACTTGACAGGCTCGCGCAACACCCTACTATGAGTGACACCGGCAAGTTGAGACATACTATGCCCAAGCAGGAGGCAGCGGGCAATTCATCCGGAACAGATGCATGGCAGACAATCATGCGAGCTGGTAGCTCTTGCTATGATGCTCGTTGGTTGGTTGTTGGGGCCAAGCCGCCACGGAACGGACAGAAGGCAGCGGTTCCACCGTGGGCGATGGGATGAAGGCAGAGACGAGGAGTATCTGAGAAGAGACGAATGAATCGAGATGGATGATGAGGTTGGGAGCACCTGAGATACGGAGAGAGATGAAACAATACATAAGGGAATGAAGCGATCGAGTATTTCATGCTCGACGCAGACAGGGGGTTGAGTTCTCGTGGATAGATCGGAAGAGCCAAAGGTCAGTGGCAAACCGGAGGAGGCCACAGCGATGGCTCTCCTGCCAATTGACGAGATACAACCCAGCCCGTTGCAGCCCAGACAACAGTTCGAAGAGAAGTCCCTCACTGAACTGGCGGAATCGTTGAAGCGGCAAGGCATGCTTCAACCCATCGTAGTACGCGAGGTGGAGGGTGGGTACGAGGTTGTCATTGGGGAGCGAAGAGTCAGAGCCGCACGCCTTGCAGGTCTGGAGGCGGTGCTCGCCGTGGTGAGAGGCAATCTCGAAGACACGGAGCTGCTCACGTTGGCGCTGGTTGAGAACATCCAGAGAGAGGATCTGAATCCCATTGAAGAGGCGAGAGCATACAGGGACCTGCTGGAAAGAACAGGCCAAACGCAGAAAAAGCTAGGCGAAACGATTGGGAAGAGCCAGCCGGCAATCGCAAACGCGCTTCGGCTGCTTACCCTTCCTCCGGAGTTGCAGGAAGCTGTGGCAGATGGGCGGCTGCCGCCTGCCCACGCCAGAGCTCTGCTGAGGATAGCGAGCCTTGAGGAGCAGAAAATGCTCGCGACCGCAGTAATCGCGGGGGATCTCTCCCTACAAGATATGGAGAGGATTGCGAAGAAGTCCGCACGCCGAGCAAAGGCTGCCCAAGCAAAGAACCCCGACATGGAGGTGCTTCAGCACAGGTTCGAAGGGGCATTGGCCGCCAAGGTCAGACTCAAGTATCGCGGCAAGAGGGGGAAGATCGAGATACACTTTCAATCGTTCGAAGAATTGGAAAGAATCGCCACTCTGTTGATCAAACGGCCTCATGATAAGGGAGAGGCGTGATGATCGAGCAGATCACAAGAGCGTGAGACACATGCCGGCCGATTGCATGACACGAAGCACTTGGAAATACGAGATGTCAGCGCAGAGCGCCATAGCGTGCGACAGGATCGCGTATGATATCGAATCTCAGGTACCAGTCGCACCGCACCGGCTCGTGTGGTCTCTGGAGACCGAGGCCCAGCCAAGCGGGAAGCGATCCAACATGCTCATCATGAATTATGTCGCACGACATAATCGTTCTTTCATACAGTACAGCGTCCTTTTCAGACATATGGTTGCGAGGCTATTCTGATGCTTCTGGCTGAACTTCCGCCTCATATGGACTATGAGCAAAGGAAGCAAGTATTCTCTCTTGGAATGGAGGTTCCTCATGCATCGTAGACAGATGGTTATGGTCTTGATATCGATTCTCTGGATCACCACGGCATTTGGTCTCACTCTGACGCCCGTGTGGGAGATTACCAGGCCGGCGGAGTGGGCGGAGATTCAATACTTTGGCATTCACTACGACGGGAGTGGAGACCCACTGGTGGTTTGCCGGACTGATTCGGGCGTGTTCACCGTTGACCACACGGGGGCACAGACGATGATCTGGACGTTTGCCGAGGGCGATAGCACGCAGTTCCAGAGCGCGGTATTGTCGGCGTCTGGGAATTATGTGGCGATCATCACCAATCGACTCGAAGACGAAGAGACATGGACGTGGGTGGGAGACATTCGGGTGATGGACGCAGAGGGTGCGCTGGTCTGGGAAGTAACGGGAACGGCCTACCGGAAGATCGGGCTGGCGGACGTTGGACCATGGTCGATATCGACCATGCCAGAGTATGGTGAGTTCGACCACGTCTACCATGATTACCTCATCCGCGACCCGAGTGGGGCGGTGAGCCATGAGGGGATCCGTCCTTCGCACTACAACATAGCGGTCTCTGATGATGGTACCCGATTCACCTACTGCACGATGGACAGTGTGTTCGAACTCGACAGTGCGGGCTCAATTCTTCGAGTGGAACCCATGCAGCTACCCGGATTGGAGGGCTACAACCCAGAGATAGACGTCTCTACTCCGTCGCACGGTTTCTCCGTATCCTACTTCTCGAAAGGGCTACCCTCACCGGCCGGAAAGATCATATTCAACGATAGCACAGGCGCTTTCGGAACGCCGATCGATGTAGCGGCCTCGTGGCATGCGGACCTCGATATCAGCGACGATGGTGAGCACGCGGTGTTAGGGGCAAGGGGGACGCTGTATTGCCTCACCCGCGCGACTTCTTCTATCGAGTGGAGCACTACGGATCCGGATGGTTTTCAGGCCAGATCCTACCGCTCCGTTGAGATCTCTGGAGACGGCAGCTTGGTTGTAGGTTGCGCATCGCAAGGAGACAGCAGCTCGGCTCGCCTGGAGATCTTCGACACCGCCGGGACTGAGCTGTATGAGGAGAGCCTTCCGACTATCGGTGTCATCACGGCACAGATGACCCCGGAAGGGGCTTATCTTGTGCTGCGGTTGGAACCGCCTACCTGGCCGGATGGGGACATAACCCTCGTTCTCTATGAAATCTCGTTGTAGGGGGTGGGAGATGAGGCAACCAAAGAACCAATTGAGCGCGGTAGTGGCCGTTTTATTCGTAGCTTTGTTCCTCTATTCCTTGATGATCCGAGGAGCGGATGCCATTCCTTGGCCAGTGAACGTGCCGTCCAACGACACTTCCATCGGTGGAAACTACCTTGACTATCGCTCTCGTCTCGCGGGGGGGCAGCCTCCAGGAGAGAAGGGTACGTTTCATCATGCGGTGGACATCATCGCACCGGAAGGTGAGCCGGTGAGGGCGGTGGCGGACGGTTTCGTCGAAGCAGGACAGGATCAGCCAATCGAGGGAACGACGCGGACAAGGCGCTTGATGTTCCGCGGGAATCTCAACCGCTACTATCACCGCCTGGACATAGCGGACGATTCTGCCGGCCTGGGTGGTCCGTTGTGGGCGTATATGCACACTACGTATCTGGGCAGAGATGGGAATCCTCGCAAGCCTTGGGTGGTGGGCGACGCAGTCACCGTCGGCCAGGTGATCGGTCAGGTGGCGAAGCCGTCCTCCGATGTGGGTTTCGGGTTCAAGGCCAATCCCCACGTGCATCTGTCGAGACGGACGTACCCGGGCCTCACTTACTGGGAGTGGGATGCGGTCGGTGTTGAGAATCCCTTGGCGCTTCTTGATGGGTATACAGACAGCAATCCACCCCGCATCCCCGGAGGAGACGGAGGCATCAGCGAGCTCAAGTTCAGGAGGAACGAGCCGGATGGCACATACATCGAGAAGAGCGGTCATTGGTGGGACCCACCGTCAACACGATCATACACTCTCGACGGAAAAGTTGATGTCATCGCCAACATCGATGACTGGACGCCTCCGAGTTGGAAGGCCGAAGCCGGGCCGTACCTAGTCGGGTACCAGCTCGTCCGGGCCAATTGGGATAGCAGCAGTTTCGAGGTACATCCAGAGATCGTGACATTTGAGGCTGTGGGACAAGCGCCGACCAATGATCTGCTCGATGTGATCTATGAATTCGGACCATCTTTCTGGCCT
>JAUXFG010000081.1 GCA_030620115.1 Candidatus Fermentibacterota bacterium | reverse complement strand
TCTGAGCGACTGCAAGGAGCGAAGAATCTCTCCCACCTCCTCTCTCCGTCATCTGAACCCTGAACCCCGAACCCCAATCCCTCCATCGGTCGATTTTGGATTGCCAGATTGCCAGATTCCTCTTCCAGCCATGTTGCCCCTCCTGGGGATGCCCTATTATTTCTCTTCATTGGAATCTGAGATGGAGGAAGCCCCATGGATCCACTCCTTATGGAACCCGTTCGTGTCATCGACATGGAGAAGTGCTTCCGGGAGAGCCTGCTTGAACTCATGGTCAGGAGCCTCTCGTCCAGTATCAAACATGTGCCGCCTGGGAGGCTCCTTCAGGCAGTGCTCCAACGAGAGAGGCAGTGCCCAACGGTGGTCAGCCCTCTCTTGGCAATGCCCCACGCAAGACTGTCCGAACTCAAGGGCTTCTATGTTGTTTTGGCCAGATGTCCTCGAGGCGTGGATTTCGGACCAGGCAAGAAGATAGAACTCATATGCCTTATTCTGGGCCCCGAAGGGCGTCAGAAGCAGTATCTCCAAGTGCTCGCCTCCCTGCTACGGCTCTTCAAACACAAAGAGCAGAAAATGATACGCGCGAAACCAGCCGTGGCGGCTCAAATGATTCGATCCGCGATACTGAGCCAATCATGAGCCCTTTCCCCATGCGACCTGCAATTGTCTCGACCATGGTTTGGCTGTTGCTGTCGCTCCTGGGCGAATCACCCTACGCGGCATCGCTGGTGGTCCGAGGTGGCGACGGTACAATAATCCGTGATGAAGGATCGGTTGGCGGCCTCTGCGTTGCCACTGTCCAAGCCGCGCCCGGCGAATCTCTTATCGCAGCCTCGGTCACCGCGGGCCATGTTTCGCTTTCACGCGTCCCGGAAACGCCGGGCTTCACATTCTGGTGGCCTACCGATAAAGAAAGTGGTCCTATCCATCTGGTGGCAACGTGGACAACCGTGCGGGGGAAACGAGGGAGTGCCACCAAGTTGGTGAGAGTCCGACAGGTGCTCCTCAAGATCCGTGTCGAGATTCCTCAGGATACCCCGGAAGACAGAACAGTATACGTGGCCGGCAGCCTCTTTGGCCTCGGCATGACACCTGATGGCAGGTGGCGCCCACGCGTGTTCCCGCTCACCCACCTGGGTCATGGCCACTGGTTCGGTAAGCTCCTTGTAGGTCCTGGTGATCGGGCGGCCATGGAGTTCACGCTGGGGGGTTGGGGAACAAAGGGCCGAGACAAGAACGGAGAGAAGATCCACCTGGTCAGGCGAATTGGGAATCATGTCGAGATTGCCGCCCGTGTCCACAACTGGGGCCTACGCCGTGGAACCCCGGGGGATCGGTCGCCCTATCTCTCGGTAGGTGATCCGTCCGGAGCATCCGTGGTGATGGCATTTAGGAATGCGGAGCAAGAGAAGTCCGTGTGGATAGGAAAGAGTCCCGGGAAGCTTTCCTCCAAGAGACTCAAACATGATGCCGGAGGAAGCTTCTATACCATCTCCTCGCTGCAACCCGGGGAGCGGCACTACTACCGTGTTGCTCAGAATGGCCCCACCTACAGCTTTGTGATGCCGGAGGCTGACGAGTTGCGATTCTGCGTCATTGGTGACACGAAAGGACAATCCGATGTGCTTGCCGCCATGGCGGCACACGAATCACCGCAACTGATCCTTGACACGGGTGATTTCATGGATTCGGGATGGGATGAAAACCAGTGGAACAGAAGCCTTGCCTCCAGTCATCCGCTCGCAGCCACCACGCCGTACATGATGGCCCCCGGCAATCACGAAGAGGAGTCTCCGATCTTTGGCGAGGTCTTCCACTTTCCAGGCCGGGAGTACTACTATGCATTTTCTTTTGGGCCTGCCCGGTTTCTCGTGCTCGATTCGGAACTCCCCTATGAAAAGGGATCACCGCAGAGAGCCTTTGCGGAATCAGTACTCACATCCTGGCGCATTTCCCCCGATATACCCAGTTTCGCGGTACTGCATGCGCCCCCGTACTCCAGTAGGAAACACGGCAGTGATCTTTCGGTGAGAACCGAGCTCTGTCCGCTTTTCGAATGGGCAGGGATATCCATAGTATTCTCCGGGCATGATCACGGCTACGAGGTGACCTGGCCATTGAAGGCCGGAAGGCGCGATCTCAGCGGAACGGTCTATCTGGTCACCGCGGGCGGTGGCGCTCCCCTATATGATACAAGAGGCCCCAAGCGATCATGGAGTCGCCTCTGCAAGAAACGTGCACATTGGATTTCGGTTCACGTCTCCGGAACCAACATCACCGTCGAAGCAATCGCCCGGGACGGAGAGGTTTTTGACCGATTCTCGCGGCCATCAGGATCCTTCATCAGTGGCTCACTTGCCCACTAATCAGTCCCCTTGTTCCGGTCTCCCCCAGTGCCTTTCTCCCAATCGCCGGCTCATCAGCATCTATGGACGGACGTCCGCCAGCTGGCGGATCGTGGCGCAGCTCAGTGGCGCAGGCGTCCCTGCCTGTGATCTTTCCGTATCGAGCATCAACGGCCATGACGGAGCATCGAAGATCCGACAACCGGCGGATGGCCCTCCATCATCCTCACTTCGATGTTGAATGTTGAATGTTCGATGTTGGATGTTCATTCCTCCCCATTCCCCCATTCCCCATGAACCGCCAGCTCCCTGAATCCGATCTCCTGGATAGAATCACCAGCCTTCCCCTATTTTTTACTGTCTCCCAGGTATGCACATCCTTGGGGTGTCATGAGACAAACCGTATCGTGGCGGCGGTATCTGGCGGCGGTGATTCGGTGGCCATGGCCCTTCTTGTTGCACCATATGCAAAGGCTCGAGCCATCGAGTTC
Organism: Candidatus Fermentibacterota bacterium; assembly: GCA_030620115.1. Taxonomy (GTDB): domain Bacteria; phylum JAFGKV01; class JAFGKV01; order JAFGKV01; family JAFGKV01; genus JAUXFG01. The sequence goes on along the minus strand of JAUXFG010000081.1, from coordinate 14,348 downwards.
ATGCTCGCATACTTCGATCATGAGACCGACCCGGCTCGCAATGCCCGGGAATGGGCCCTTGTACAGGGACTCGCCCATCAGCTTGGCGCGGGAGCCGTCAGAGGAAGGAAAAGCGACTATAAATCCGTGGCAGGCTTTGGCCCTGAGGACCGTTGGCGAAACAAGCGCTACGCTTTTCTGAAGGATCAGGCAGGCCCCGCCGGCATGGTTATCACGGCCCACACCATGGATGACAATGCGGAGAGCTTCCTGCTTGCCGCCGTGCGTGGCGGCTCGGGCGCGGCTCTTTCTTCCATCAGAACAAGCAGGATGGATGGAATCGCGCGTCCCTTTCTCGGTATACGCAGGGTTGAATTGAGGACCTTCTTGTCTCTGCTTGGGGTTCAGTGGATTTCGGATCCCACGAATCGTGACCTCGCCAAGACAAGGGCGTTCTTGCGTCATCGCGTACTCCCTCACCTGGCTGAACGGTTCGGGAATGCAGCCGTGGCGGGGCTGTCGCGAAGCGCTGATCTCATCGGAGAATGGGAGGATCTGATCCAGCAGCTCTCGCAAGACGCCCTAAAGGTCACATTCGCAGAAAAGGGCCACGGAAAGCTAATCCTTGATCTTGTCCGTTTGGGTGAATATCATGCGGCTGTACAAAGACGAGTTCTGAGATTGGTCCTGGAACGCTTGTATGGGGCGCATAGGATTCCGCTAACATTGCATATTGATCGTCTCCTACGCTTCATCACCGAAGAGGGCACACGCCTCAGTCTCCCTCAGGGGCTGCAGGCGGAAAGGACAGCACAATCGCGTCTTTCTCTCGGGCCATTCTCTCCCCGTGCGACGCCGGACTTCTTGTGTCCCATGGCGATTCCCGGAGTCACCTGGATCGAAAAGATCGGTGAGGGAATTCGAGCTTCGGTGCTCTGGACTCCGCGGAACGTCAGCCCGTTGATGCCGGTCGGGAGTGACTGTGCCGTCCTTGATGCGGAGCAACTGACGGGTCCTTTGCTGGTCAGGAATAGGAATCCGGGCGACCGGTTCTCGCCTGTGGGGTTCGGACAGGGCAGAGTACGACTCAAGAAGTATCTTAGGGACCACGGGATTCCCTTTGCCGACCGTTGGAAATGCCCTGTGGTGTTAGAGAAGCAAACGGATCGGATCGTATGGATTCCCGGAATCGCCAGGGCTGATATCGCTCTGGTGGGGCCCACAACCAGGAAGATGCTCCTGTTATGCAGAATCGTCCTGAGAACATAATCAGGGATGAACTCAGCTCCGCTTCGCTACCCGCCAGCTGGCGGACAGGCGCAATTGGGGCATTGGAATGATGGCATACTGGGTTGCAAGGATTGGGATCCTATCCCTTCTTCTCTGGAGGAAGCCATTCTTCCAACATTCCATCGCCTCAATATTCCCTGATGGAGATCGAAGCGCGGGCCGTTGAAAGAGACCTCGCGTGCCAAGGAGTTGTAAGGATTCATGTAACCGTTGACGGGTTGAAAGGTTCATAGATTCATGGTTCATGGTTCACCGGAGATTGAACCGTTGATTCGTTGGATCTGAAAGATAACCTTGAATCCCGCTTCCAGCGGGAACCTCTGAACCTATGAACGGCTGACGGATTAATATGCGTCTAATGATGGAGGATAGGTTTGTCCGAGAAAGATGAGAGGAAAGAGGATCCTCAAAGCGAGCAGAAGAATCGGTTGAAAGTCCCTCTGCAACTACGACCCGGGCGAGGGTTGCTTGTGTGGCTGGTCTTGTTCTCCGCGGTTCTTGCCGGGGTACATATCCTGGGCCTCGGTAGAGAGCCCGCGCCCGAGGTCGATTATACCGAGTTCAAGAGAGAACTCACCCAGAATAACATCGAAAAGGTAACCTTCGAACGAACACGGATCACCGTGCAGCTACGGAGCCCTACGACCTTCGTGGTCCGAGGCAAAGAAGTTACCGCAAGAAAGCTCCAAACCGCCATCCCCTTCGAAGACCCAACATTGGTGCAGGAGCTCGAGCAAAAAGGGATAACCATTCGTGCCAAGGAGCCGCGTCTCGGCTGGATCCACATCTTGGTGGGAAGTCTCCCCTATCTCGTGCTCGCAGGGGCGTTCATATTCCTGATGCGCCAGATGCAGGGGGGAACTTCCAGAGCATTCAATTTCGGCAAGTCGAGGGCGCGGCTGCTGGACGGCGACCAACCGACCACGACATTCAAAGACGTGGCCGGCGCTTTGGAAGCAAAACAGGAACTGCAGGAAATCGTCGAATTCCTGAAAGACCCGGGTCGATTCCAGCGCCTCGGCGGCAAGATCCCCAAGGGAGCTCTTCTGCTGGGTCCCCCGGGAACAGGGAAAACTCTCCTGGCCCGAGCAGTGGCGGGGGAGGCCGAAGTGCCCTTTTTCAGCATGAGTGGTTCGGATTTCGTGGAGATGTTCGTTGGTGTGGGAGCCAGCAGGGTTCGCGACCTCTTCGATCAGGGGAAACGCCACGCGCCGTGCATCATTTTCATCGATGAGATCGATGCAGTGGGCCGGCACAGGGGTGCCGGCTTGGGCGGCGGCCATGACGAACGCGAACAGACCCTGAACCAACTTCTTGTAGAGATGGATGGATTCGAGGCCAATGAAGGGGTCATCCTTTTGGCCGCCACGAACCGGCCCGATGTATTGGATCCGGCACTTCTCCGCCCTGGGAGATTCGACAGACAGATCGTGGTGGAAATGCCCGACGTGAATGAGCGGCGACAGATCTTGGAGGTCCATGCCGCCAATGTGAAGCTTGGCAAGAGTGTGAAGCTTGCAATCATCGCCCGCGGAACTCCCGGCCTTTCAGGTGCCGATCTGGCGAATCTGGTGAATGAGGCCGCTCTCCTGGCTGCAAGGAAGGGTCGTGATCATGTCTCGCCCATAGACTTCGAAGATGCGAAGGACAAAATCATGATGGGCATGGAGAGGCGATCCATGATCATCTCCGACGAAGAACGAACCGCTATCGCGTATCATGAATCGGGTCACGTGCTTGTCGCAAAACTGATTCCGGGGACCGATCCTATCCACAAAGCAACCATTATCCCCCGAGGCCGGGCTCTGGGTGTTACCCACTATCTGCCTGTGGACGAACGCCATACGTACTCCAAGGAGTACATCGAAAAGACTTTGGCCGTTATGCTGGGAGGGCGGGCAGCGGATGTGCTGATTGGCGGAGAGCCCACCACCGGAGCAGGTGATGACATCGAGCGTGCCACTGAGCTCGCACGCAATATGGTCTGCGAGTGGGGCATGAGTGATGAGCTGGGGCCATTGACCTTCGGGCAAAAGGGCGAGCCCGTCTTCCTGGGACGCGACATCGTTTCTCAGAAAACCATCAGCGAGGAGACGGCAAAAATAATTGACCAGGAGATTCGGAAAATAGTGGAGTCAGCCTACACCCGAGCGCAGACGTTGCTGATCAAGAACCGGGACAAGCTGGAGATACTTGCCAAGGCATTGCTGGAACGGGAGATCCTGGACGGAGATGACATCGATAAGATATTGAAGGGTGAGCCCCTGGGGCGGGTTCGTCGCGGGAGACAGCCTGCGGGGCGGCGCAGCAGACCGAAACAATGAGCTGGGTGGCGCTCCCCACAAGCACGGAAGAGTATGCAGTCTTCAGTGATGGTGATCCCCATGAGCTCCTGAATCCAACAATCTTATCCCATTCTTGCGCGGCCGACACTTTGGAGGAGTGGCAGGCAACCGGGAATCCAGCCGCCAGGGCATTGCAGCGAGCATTGGAGGCGGATAGTTCCGGTTTCTTATGGCATGCGGGAGCGGAAACCTTCACCCTGAATGAGAGAGTTCTGGTCCTGGGAATCCTGAACGTGACACCGGATTCCTTCTACGATGGGGGAAGATATGCGCAACGCGAGAGGGCGGTGGCTCGCGGGATGCAGATGGCCGAAGAAGGCGCCGATATTGTGGATGTGGGCGGGGAGTCCACGCGGCCCAATGCCTGCGCAGTGACTCTGGAAGAAGAAAAGCGCCGTGTCTTGCCCGTGGTCGAGGAATTGGCAAACCGTGGCGTGCGCGTGAGCATTGATACGCAGCACGCCACGGTGGCGCAGGCAGCGCTGGAATGTGGGGCATGCGTAATCAATGATGTCACCGGGTTTCGCTCCAACGAGATGATTTCCGTCATGGCCTCATCCGATGCGGGGGGCATTGTAATGCACATGCAAGGAGAGCCTCGAACCATGCAGCGCAAGCCCACATACTCATGGGCGACAGGTGAGGTGGCGCTCTTCCTGGCTGGGGCTCTGGACAGGCTTTCCCGCGCAGGGGTAGATGAACATCGTCTCGTCGTTGATCCGGGAATTGGTTTTGGGAAGACGGTAGAGCATAACCTCGAGCTTCTAAAGAATATTGGGCTCCTGCGGGGTCTTGGTCGGCCCGTGCTTCTGGGTGTCTCGAGGAAATCATTCATCGGTCATATCCTCGACCTTCCCGTGGAGCAGCGGCTTGAAGGATCATTAGCATCGGCCAGCGCTGCCGTCATGCGAGGCGCCCGCGTCATACGTGTCCATGATGTGCTTCCCACCGTCCGTGCGGTTCGTATTCTCGAGAGGCTGCTCTAGTGCTCTATCTTCACATGGAGAATTGCTGATTATGCCTTCATTCATGCGCCCCGGGATCCTCGATGTCTTCGATATTTTGGTAGTCTCGTGGCTGATCTACCGGCTTCTCCTTCTAATTAGGGGTACCCGGGCGGCACGCATGGTCCTGGGAATCACCGTGCTCCTTCTGTTCTCCATGATCGCCCAGTGGATCAATCTACGAGGCCTGAGCTGGATCATGTCTGGTGTACGCGTGGCATGGGTCCTGGTGGTGGCCATCATCTTCCAGCCTGAGATCCGCCGAGCACTGACCCAGCTAGGCCAGAACCCCCTCATCCGGACGCTCTTCCGCGTGGAGCAATCCCATGCCCTTGATGAGGTGGCGGAGGCGGCCTCTCTCCTCTCTGCCCGGGGTGAGGGCGGTCTCCTCGTGCTCGAACGCAACACGGGGCTCAAGACATGGGAAGCCAGCGGCACATCACTCAGCGCAGAGGTCAGTGCCGAACTGCTCGCTACCATCTTCACGCCTGGTTCCCCCCTGCATGATGGTGCGGTCATCATCAGAGGGAACCGCATCGCGGCAGCCTCGTGCATTCTGCCCTTGGCGACAAGGGCAAAGGGGAGACGGCCCCTAGGCACAAGGCATCTTGCGGCATTGGGCATCAGCGAGGAGACTGATGCGGCGGTCATAGTGATAAGCGAAGAAACACATAAGATCTCCATAGCGGTAAACGGAAAATTAAAGAGAAACCTCACACGCGAGACCTTGCGGGCCTCGCTCGCCAACCTATTCCAGGAACGCTCATAGCATATATCGGAGACATAACTTCTCAATAAGCCCGGATGCCCGGACTCATTGAGAAGTTGCCTTTCTTCCTCCCCCAGATTTCAGATTCCAGATTGACAGATTATAGATTCCTCCCACATTCCCCTCTCTCCCATTCGATGTTCGATGTTCGATGTTCGACTTTCAATGTTTCTCGAGAGAGCCATCAGCCGTCAACCGGAGGAATATTGCATCTCTGGAGGGACGTCCGCCAGCTGGCGGATCGTGTCCGTCGTATCGAGCATCAGCGGCCATGACGGAGCATGGCCCTCCATCATCCTCACGACGACGTTGAATGTTGAATGTTGGATGTTCGGCGTTCAATCCTTCTGTCGGAGCTCCTAGATTCTTCGGTCGCTCTTCTTCCTCAGAATGACACATGTATTGACATGCCCGAGAGTAATAACCCCTGTCATTCTGAGCGACCCACAGAAGCGAAGAATCTCTCCTTGTTCCATCATCTCAACGCTGAACGCTGAACGCTCTCTTCTTCCTATTCCCACATTCCCCTTGTTCTGCTGCCGATAATCTGCTTGCTTCTTCGGGTTCATTGAATCCTGCATCTTTCCCCCAGCGCAGGGCTAGTCGTACGTAACGAAATAGACGGAAGAGTATCGGCCATTGCTTTCTGCGACGGAAAAAAGATTCCGGCAGTGGCCATGTATCAAGGAGTGAGAGTGTGGAAAGAGAAACTCGGCAAAGCTTTCTATGTTTTGTGGCGGTGTTCATCATCTCCATGGTATTCTATGTAAAGACCCTGTCCCCCACCGTGGCCTTCTGGGACGCGGGTGAGTTCATCGCAACAAGCTTCATCCTTGGCATTCCCCACCCCCCGGGAACACCACTCTACGTATTGGTGGGCAGGATCTTCTCTCTCCTCCCCATAGCTGGCTCCGTCGCGCTCCGCGTCAACCTCCTCTCTGCCTTTTTCTCCGCCCTTGCCGTGGCTTTCGTCTATCTCTCCGTGCTCATGATCTCACGGCACTGGCTGCATCTGGGGAGCGATCTTCTCGTGCATCTAGGCGCCGTCGCCGGTGCGCTGGTGCTCGCCTTCAGCGACTCTTACTGGAACAATGCGGTGGAGGCGGAGGTCTACGGCCTCTCATCCTGCTTCATGGCCGTCATCTTCTATCTCGGTCTTCGGTGGGCAAGGAATCCAGAGAAGGGGTATCGACCACTCTACTTGATCCTCTATCTGCTTGCGCTGAGCATCGGCAACCACTTGGCCAGCTTCCTGGTAGGATTCGGTCTCCTCGCCCTGGTCTGGTTTGGCGACAGGCGCGCGGGAGCGAGCCTTGCCCTGACGCCACTCACGCTCCTGCCCATTTGGGCGATAATCACATCTCTCGGCATCAAGAGTGCCGGTACCACGACGCTTGTCCTTTTTCTGATCTTGGTGGCTGTGGTGGCGGTGATGAGGCCGCCCAACTGGAAATTCGTGTTTGTGGGCTGGCTGCTCTTCGGGTTGGCGGTATCAGTACATCTCTACTTGCCCATACGATCGCAGTTAAACCCTGCCATCGACGAGGCGAACCCTGAGACATGGAAAGCATTGCGAGCCGTGCTCCAACGAGACCAGTACGCCCCGTTGCCCATCTTCCAGCGCAAGTCACCCTTCGGCTATCAGGTACTGATGTTTCTTGACTACTTCACTGCCCAGATTCCCTTGCTAGCCCTGGCAGCCGGGCTTCTGGGAATCGCCGTAAACTGGCTCAAGGATAAGAGAACTCTCGTGGCCCTCGGCTTGGTGTTTCTGGCATCCAGTCTTGGGCTCATCATCTACCTCAACTTCAAGCTGCCACCCCACAAGTTCCTGCTGGATAAATTCCCGCCGGACACGCCCGTCGGTATGGCGGCCCGGGAAGTCCGTGAACGAGAGTACTTCTACACGCCTGCGTATTTCTTCTTTGCGTATTGGATCGGCATCGGTGCGGTCTACCTGCTGAAAGAAGCCCCTGCAGTGCTGGCAACGAGACTGAAACTTGCCTCCCACTCTTGGACACGCGCTCTCTTGGTCATCATCGTGATAGCCATGCCCGTGGCATCCATAGCCACCAACTACCGCAAGGCCAGCAGAGAGGGCGATTGGATCGCCCATGGCTATGGCGAGAATATGCTGAAGAGCTGTGAAGAGAACGCCATCATTTTCACCAATGGAGACAATGATACTTTTCCTCTTTGGTTCTTGCAGGAAGTCGAAGGCGTGCGAAAAGACGTAGCGGTGGTCAATCTCAGCCTCCTGAATACGCCCTGGTACTGGCTGCAAATCAAGCATGGTGAACACAAGGTTCCGTTGAAGCTGAAAGATGACGAAATCGAACGGATGACGTACGGCCACATCCTTAGGGAGGAGAAGCTTTTCCTTGCGGGAGAACTTGAGCTCAGACTCAAGGCCGGTCAGATGCTCAGAGTTCAGGATCTCGGTGTCTTCAATATCATCAAGAGCAACAACTGGAAACGACCGATCTATTTTGCTGTGACCGTGAGTACTCAAAACAAAGTCGGTCTCGACAAACATCTGGTCATGGAAGGCCTAGTATTCAGGCTTCACCAGAAGCCCCAAGCATTGACGATCGATGTTGACAGAACCGTGGACCTTCTCACGAATTCGTACACGTATGACGGCGTGTTTGACCCCAAGGTCCGGAAACCGCGGAATACCCTGAGGCTCCTGTCCAACTATGCAGCCGCCTTCTCCCGAGCCGGCAGAGAGCTCCTTATTCGTGGGGACTCACAGCTAGGGTATGATCTCTTCACTACCGCAGCGCGCATCCTGCCCAATGACCCCGGCATTCGGTACTATCGGGCCATGGCTTTGGATGCGGTAGGTTTCGCAGACTCAGCACTCCAAGAGTATCTGGCAATAGCGGAATCACACCCGGAGCTCCTGAAGCTCCAGGCGCGCGAGTACATGAAAGTGAATCAACTCGACAAAGCCATGACGCTCCTTCAGGCGTATGACAGTCTCCATCCTGGCGATGAACAAGTCAGATGGATTCTAGAAGCATCAAAGCGAGAGGGCTTGCGTAGGGCTGTTCCAGAGACTACCGCCTCCGCTTCACCGGATTCCTGACGAAGACATGCCAGGAAAACACAAGCTATCAGCAGTGGTGCTGATATCAGTGATTCTATATTTTCAGCTCGGCGCCCATGAAGAAAAACCAGCACAAAGCGATCTTCCCAAAGACCATCTCGCCCCGCTTGCAATGCTGGTAGGCGGCCAGTGGCTGAGCCACGGACAATGGGCAACAGGAGAGGAATTCAACGGCCGTCTGGTCTATGAATGGGGCATCAACAAGAAGATTCTCAAGGCGTATTCCTACGACGCCACCCCTGAGAAGAAGTATCTCCAATACGAATCCGTGATCGCCTGGCATCCGGGAAAACAGCAGCTTATCTCGTATGACTTCGGCCATGATGGTTCTGTAGGACAGGCAGTTGTCAAGCATATGGAAAAGGATTCCTGCCTATTTCAAACTTCACCCAACGATGAGCCCCAAGGCCCGACGATCCGGCAGACTATCAGACTTCTCGACCATGAGACCTTTGTCTGGACCATGGAGATGGAAACAGAGGACGGCTGGCAACAACTCATAGAATCAACATATCACCGCGAAGAACTCCCCAAATGACCTGGAACATCGTTGATTATGGCGGTTGGCACCGCCAACCCGGACTTCCCCATCCACCCATTCTCGCATTCCAGCATTTGGCAATCCCAGCCGTCAGCTCCCCCTCCTCTCCCCAGATTCTTCGGTCGCTCCGTTCCCTCAGAATGACACACATCCACACATCCATGACATTCACCACCCCCTGTCATTCTGAGCGACTCACAGGAGCGAAGAATCTCTCCTTGCTCCTTGCTCCATCATCTCTACGCTGTACGCTGAACGCTCTCATCTCCTCAATCCCCCAATCCGGGGATCTTCCCGTTCAAACAATCACGGATTCAAGCACTTCGCTTTTCTTCAAATTCTTCCCCACTGCCGAGCTGAGCCCATGAAGAACAAGAACAAAGCACACGATCTCACCGTTATCCAGGGGCCTCACTGCCTCGCGGACTTCCAGATCGAACGGCCTCCTGGGCATTTTGGCACTGATTACGCCATCGACCTTGTTAATGAGCTCTCGGAAACACTCTGCATGAAAAGGAAGTGCGATCCAAGAATCGTCAGGGGGGAGGCAGGAAGGCTCTCGATCTATCAGATTGTCTCAACCAGCCATATCATTCTGCACTTCGGTGGCCGTGGCGTGAATGCTGATCTCTTTTCTTGTGAACCATTCGATGTTGGCCGTTCAGTGGATCTCCTCTCTGAACGATTCGGGCAGAAAGCAACCATCCAGTATTGTCAGAGGAATCTGACGCTTGCTCCGCGGGACACACGCCCGATCCCCATGGGCAATATGAATGCCCTCACATCGAACCCCGATACCTTCACCCATGCCCTCATCAACTGGTTTGATGGAGATGAGACGCTGCTGAGCGACATCGAGCATGGCACCGGCGTGCTCAAGGACGCCATGGATTTCCTGGTGGAAGATCGGGATGCTGCATTGCCTCCGTCTGCCGTCTTGCTCTTGGATGTAGACCCGATTCTTGGTTCATGGGACAAGGGTGGGTTTTCAGGCGGCTACATCAATCTCATGAAGCAGATGACCATCCATTCATTCGTGGGGATCAATGCTGCCTATACCGATATCATGGGCTACACCTTCGATTTGCAGGGCGTCCTCAACGTGATCCAGGAAGGCTTCGAATTCTCGTTCTATGAGGTGGATGGCATCTTCCAGCGCTTCGCTGCCGATTAGCCCGGACTTCTCACCGGCTTTCGAAGCGAAACCATGGTCATGAAATATCCTGGCTATTCCCCATCCTCTACCAGATAGTCAACATGTCCCATGGGAGCGCTCCTTTCCCCTTCGACACCGCCCCAGACAGGCCTGATAAGATAGAACTGCCATAACAAGGGATCACCGACTGAAGAGGAAAAATCCGTCCACTGCACGCCGGGCCGGCCAGGCTCCTCATCCTCTACCGACGAAGCGAGGAGGTTGCTGGCGCCCGGCACGAACCAAGTTTCCATGTCGCGATACACGTTGTAGAATTGCACGGGCCTGGGCAGTGACCTGCCCAGATTGTCTCTTCGTACCACGCTCCAGTGTAGCTCTAGGTTTTCGCCTGCCTGCCGGGCCGTCACGTCATCCGGCAGCGAAGCCACCCTCGATGTCGCCGAGACTTCAACATCATCCAGATAGAACCCCTCTGCTACCTCCGAGCCGTCACTCTTGAAGATAAATCGTACCCGCGATTGTGCGCTGGCGGCCAGCCAGTCGAGGTCATAGGTGTATCGAACCCAATCATGCCCCATGAGTTGTTCTTCGAGCGCTCCTCCTGATCCAATATAGCCAAGTGTGATCCAATTCTCTCCATCTTGAATCTCCACGTACAGCCCATCGGTACCGTAGATGGTAACGTCAAACCAGAGCCAGAAGCTCAAGCCGGATTCTGCATCAAGGACAAAATCCGGGGAGAGAAGGGTGTCGCTTGAGCTATTGACGTAGTGGTGACTGCTCTCATTGCCACAGTACCACGACGAACCGCCGGAGTGGGAACAAAAAGACGAGATATGCCAGTGATTGGGAACGCCCGGAAAGCTCCAGCCGCCTTGGCCGAACTCCATTTCGTCCTGAAAACCAATGGCGCCTATAGGCACACAAAGGGTATCTTGCCATACCCAACGGCTGTCTTGAAGATCGAGCACGACCAAAGCCGTTCTCGGGCTTGGGGATCCGGCAGCCAGTTGAATCGTAAAAGGAGGCGCTCCCTCTATCTCCTCATTTGGCGCAAGGGTTCCGAACGTAGTCGAGCCTTGGAGCACAGACAACCATCCATCCAGACTGTATATCGAGCCCTGGAGCGAATATGTAGTGTCATTGCCCGCATTGAAAAGCCGCGTGCCGAGTTCCGCTTGTTCGCCTGGGTCGGGATATCCATCCCTGGCTTCGTCTTCCACAGTCAACCTCGTGGATATGGGATGCGGCATGCCCACTACCAGCGGCAATATCGTTGTTCGAGGCTCCGGTGGATAGTGGATCTCAAGTTCCAGCGGGAAACCATCTCCGGGGCCGCAGCTCGATGACAGTGTCAGACAGAAGGCCTGAGTAATCTCTTCGCTGTCGCCCGGCAGGAGAGATCCGCAGCTCTCCATGGAATCAGAAATGGTGACTAGAGGTGAAACGGAACGGAGCGTCATGGTTATCGGCCCACTCGCAGAATTCCCGGTGTTTCGCAGAGCCACGTCAACAAAGAGCTCCTCCCCCGGATTAGGTACTCCATTGGCCGGCGCTTGAACCTCCAAAAAGCCGAAGGAGCTGACATCAACATAGGCGCCAGTCGAGACCACCGGCAGCGTGGTCAGGTAGGGCCTCAGATTGTGACCGGAAACGGTCAAATCAACAGGCGAGGCCGATTCGAGAGCGAGGGAGAAAGAAGCAGTTCCCGACTCATCGCTGAATGCTCGCGTGTAAATTCCGCCGGTTTGACAAAGACAAACCAACGCATCCTTTATTGGACCAGTTTCTGCCTCAACGCTGATTCGGCACACCTGCTCACCCATGAAGAGCTCTTCGGGATACGCAACTACTGGGACAATTGGCTGATCACTCCAGATGGGGAGATCCGGTTCGCCCAGGAGGTTGACTTGGTACTGGTCCCACCGATAGACGTTCTCTTCCTGTGAAAAGGGAATGAACGTGATCTTTGTCTGAGCAAGCGCACGGCCTGTGGTACACCCGTCGAAAGTCAGGGCATTCCTCCAGAACTCCGTGTCGTATAGATCCGAGTATCCAAACCCGGGATTCCCTGGGCTTCCCCAGCCATACCTGCAGTTTCCCACGAATGCCACGCCGCCACCTGAGCCGTTCTGCAGAAAATGCTCGGCGATGCAATCTAATTCCAGAGCCGCGGGCCAGCAGCCAATGGAGTACATGACCGTGTATCTGGATGTGTTGCTCAGATCGTCCATATCTGAATCAGAGATATATCCAGTCCCACAGCCCATCATATACGAGTTTGCGTGCCCTGCGTGGTTCGCAAGGTTTCGTCCTTCGTTCAGCGCTGCCAAGACTGACGCCGGAGACTCATTTCCCAGGCTTTGATACTGCTTCTCTATGGGATCCAAGGAAGACGGGAAACAGAGACTGTCGATCATGTCTTTTGCGATGCCCCCATCGGTGTATGGGTCTGACCACAGTACTTCTGCGAAGAAGAGCGTCTTGTCGTGATAGTCGGCAGGAGCGGTTCTCTCATACACAAGGGATTTCTCCACCATGCCCTGTGCCTGTATTGGGTTGTCAGCCGGAAGGCGGCCTACCAAGACATCGGGAAACATGTCCACGAGATCGGATATCTCTCCATAGGTACCGTCGCTGTCAGCATCCCGCGAGCCATCGAGATCCGAGAAGTAAAGATCCGCTCTTATCTCATTCTCGTCAGGATAAAACCCGGCTTCACAGTCCATGGCCCATACTTTGCGCGTGAGCATGTGTTCCGAGTCATTGCCGAGCAAGACGCACCAGACCCCCTGATTCTCGTAGTGGTCAAGGATACAGGCGCGGATCTTCGCTTGCTCATCAGGGCCTGGGTACGTACTCTCCACCTTCTCCATTGTGATTATCTGCGTCTTGAGACCCTTGCGGGTCTTCCACTCGGCGAGTTCTGCGTAGGCTGTGGAGCAATCCCTGGCGCAGACAATCAGATAGTCCAATGCGTCCCGAGAAAGCTCGGGCAACCATATCGGTGCCGGTAGTCCCAACCAGGAGCGGAGACTGTCTCTGTAGGCCAGACCAACCGGGGAGATGATACTGGGTCTCTCGGCTTGTTTGCCGGAAGCTCGAGTTGCCACGTGAAGTTCAATCCTTGTATAGAACACCAATGTCTTGTTGCCGGGTCGCCATCGCATTGGAACAACGGCAGCTGCAGCCACCGGCGAGCCGCCTATGTATCCGCTTCTCAATCCCTGGACCAGAGAGGGAGGATAAGCGGCGGAACCGTGATAGACGGCAGGATTGGGTTCCACGAATGCAGGCTTCGGCACGTACTTCCCGGGCATGGGCAGTATCGCAGGCGGCTGGAGAGGCTGAGGCACTATAGATGTGGCCACGATCACGCTTTCCGTGACAGTGGCGACTATGGAAACCGCCTCCTCGCCTTGGGGCAGAGATATAAATATCGGCTTGGCCAAGAGGGCCGGATCACCCGGCTTCCCGAAAGAGAAACACCCCTCCATTCGGATCTGCCCAAACCCCCTCGCTTGGATGACCGATAGCTTCTCAGGATTGAAAGACAATGGCTTGGATACCGCGCAGAATGCTTGATTCGCAAGAATAGCAGCAAAGGCAACGGCGAAAATTCCCGTGGACATGGCTGGCGCCTCCTCAATTTGACAAACAGACCTGCACAGGACAGCCTTGGCAACTGTTAGGCCGGAATTCTCACCGGCTTTCGTGGCGAGACAGAACTATCTTGGCGGCTTCGCCACGATAGCGGGTGAGAAGTGCGGGCTAGACAAACTCTGGGGCAGGGCGCAGCAGGTCGCGATTGTTCGTTGCGGGTTGCATTGCGCGCCGTCAAGTCAGCTTTGTCATTCTGAGTGCAAGCGAAGAATCTCAAACCCACGTAATCTCGAATATGACGAGCGAGATTCTTCGCTCCCTGTAGTCACTCAGAATGACAATGGCGTTGAATGCATGCGCCCTATTCGCTGATCTCCCGAAGCTCGACATCAAAGATGAGAGTAGCATTGGGACCAATCAGCCGCCCGGCCCCGGGTTGACCGTATGCCAGTGTCGGGGGAATAAAGAACCTGTACGTGCTGCCGACACTCATGAGCTGAAGCCCTTCGGTCCCCCCGGCGATGACTCCCTCCAACTTGAAGGTGGCGG